>CAZHNG010000001.1:0-29669 GCA_964533785.1 uncultured Saprospiraceae bacterium
CCCCGACCCGCTGATTACAAATCAGCTGCTCTGGCCAACTGAGCTATGCTGGCAATTACTTTTGCAGATCTTATAAAATATTTCAATCCAGCTTTTACTCTATAGAAACTTATCCCTTTGGATTCGAATCCCAGGCCCGCTGATTATCCCGCAATTTCTGCGGGACTGCTCTGGCCAACTGAGCTATGTGGATATATCACATAACAAAAACTTCAATGAATGATATTCCGGGACACCCGATAATCAAATATTGAAGTCTTCGACACATGCTTTTTCTGATATCAAATACTTGATCGTTATCAATTACGCTTAACATATGATGGGACGAATTCTAAAGCGATTATAATTTTAATTCAATTAGAATCGAACCATGAATCGATATTGAAAACGCCTAATAACATTCATTGCCAATGATTTTAGGTAACTCATCAAGCAATGCACCTGAATACCAACACAGGATAATTATTAGCTTTATGTACAACATTTGAGTCATTTCTCAAAAGCGATTGCAAAGATAGTCCTTTTTATTCAAATATGAAAGAAAAAATATTTTTTTTCCTTTTCTTTTCAAAGACTTCAAACAAGTAGGATAAACGGCGACCAAAAAGTCAGAAAGAACTACGGTTTAATGAATCCGGGAGATGGTTTTGGAAGGGATAAGAATAAGAAAAAGCACGATAGAAAGAAAAAGTTTACTAGATTATTCTATCCCAAGTATTTTATGCGTTTGCAAACTCATTTTCCATTTAGGGTGGTTGAGACAATATTTTAAAGTAAGCTGGGTATTTTGCCGGATATGTTTACCATCCATGGGCTGTAGGTAAAAATGTTTAAAATCGAGGTGTTCAAAAATCTCCGGCATGGCGCCGGGTTGAGGAAATACCAATTTCAATTCATGCCCCTGTTTTATCTTCAGTTCCGCTCCGGCTTTTGGACTTACACATACCCAATCAATGGATTTTGGCGGTTCGATAGTCCCATTGGTTTCTACTGCAATGATAAACTTATGGCTGTGAAAAACATCTATCAGCGGCTGGTCCAATTGGAGCAATGGCTCTCCACCAGTACAAACGACGAATACGGGTTCTTCATTATCTTCCGGCCAGAGGCCTTTGATCTTTTCTGCCAATTCCTGTTTGGTATAAGTCCCTCCATTTTGACCATCCGTTCCCCAAAAATCAGTATCACAAAACTGGCAGATCGCTTTTGGGCGGTCCACTTCGCGGCCACTCCACAAATTGCAGCCGGAGAATCGACAAAAAACTGCCGGCCGCCCCGATTGGGCACCTTCCCCCTGCAACGTATAAAATATTTCTTTGACTTTATAAGTATTCAATCTTCACTGTTTTTTCTGACAACTACAACCAAATTATGCCGTACACTGTATATTTGGTGTTTTATTTACAATTTACCTTATTTGAATGTAATCGAATTCACATTAACACATAACAATGCAATTTGTATATCCGACATTTTTGTTAGCCCTTGCTGTTTTAGCCATCCCTATCATTCTACATCTCTTTTATTTCCGCAGATTCAAAAAAGTTTATTTCACCAATGTGAAATATCTCCGAGAAGTTAAAGAAGAAACAAGCGCAAGGTCAAAATTGCGTAATATTTTGGTCTTATTATCAAGACTGTTGGCTTTACTTTTTTTGATATTAGCTTTTGCTCAGCCATTCATACCTCAGGAAAATGCAGATGTCAAAAAAGGAAGTAAAGCCGTAAGCATTTATATTGACAATTCTTTCAGTATGAGTGCTGAAAGCCAGGATGTCCCCTTATTGGAAAAAGCCAAGCAAAGGGGTAGAGAAATAGTAGGTGCTTTTAATATTGAAGACAGGTTTCAGGTGCTCACCAATGATTTTGAAGGCCGCCACCAAAGATTAGTCAGCCAGGAAGATGCCCTGGCTTTAATTGATGAAATTAATATATCACCAGAAGTGAGAGCTTTGTCTAATGTACTTTCACGCCAACAACAAGCTTTGAACACTGACCCAACGGAAAATAAAACGGCTTTTTTGGTTTCCGATTTTCAACGCAGCGTTACGCAGGGAATGAATACATTTCAGGATACTACGATCGATGTAAACCTAATCCCTTTACAAGCTGTACAGGAAAAGAATATCAGCATTGACTCCGCCTGGTTCAGTGCTCCTGTACAAATGATGCAACAAGCCAATTCTCTCATCGTAAAAGTGACTAACAGAGGAGAAAGCAATGCTGAAAATATTCGTCTTTCTTTACAACATGAAGGACAAAACAAACCGGTAGGAACTCTGTCTATCCCGGCAAAATCCTCGACTGTTGATACCATTAATATTACCATTCTTCGAACCGGCTGGCACGAAGCAAAACTCAACATTACGGATTTCCCCATCACTTTTGATGACAATTATTTTGTTTCTTTCTACGTCGCAGAACAGATCAATGTGTTGATCGTCAATGAGGACAATGTAAACAACTTTTTACGAGCAGCGTTTGACGGCCTTAGTTATTTTAACCCTACCAGTCAGAACAGCAACCGGCTTGATTACTCCAGTTTTAAAAATTACCAGCTAATAATCTTAAATGAATTAACAAATATTTCCTCCGGACTCGCTTTCGAATTGAATCAATTTGTAGAGAATGGTGGCAATTTGATCGTTTTTCCGGACCCCAATGCCAATTTAACCTCCTATAACAGTTTTCTAAGGGAATTTCCCGCAAACGAAATGGTGAGGTTCGAAGCCATCGAAAGGCAAGTCGGAAATATCAATACAGAAGAGTTTGTGTTTAATGATGTCTACGAAACGGTGAATACGAACCTGAAGCTCCCTGCTTCTAAAGGAAATTTTATTTTTAATCAAAATCAAAACCGGAGGGAGGAGCGCTTACTAATTTACCGCGACGGCAATACCTATCTGGCAAAGTATCTCATGGGGCAAGGGCATTTATATCTGTGTGCCACTCCTATTGATGAAGCATACAATGACCTGGTCAGAAACGCAGAAATTTTTATCCCTTTACTGTACAAAGCTGCAATTTCCTCGGGCAAGCCTAAACGAATAGCCTATACCATTGGCCAGGACGAAGTACTCGAATACAACAGCCAGATAGAAACCGCAGAAATGGTCTATAAACTGAAAGGGGAGGTGGAAGAGTTTATTCCCGAACAACGCATCATCAGTTCGAAGGTCGTACTTGGATTAAACAATCAGATAGAAACGGCTGGGTTTTATCACTTGTTTTTGAACCCTGATACTACCTTGGCTACTTTCGCTTTCAATTACGACCGTAAAGAATCGGATTTATCTTATTATAATGGAGAGGATCTGGAAGGTTTCGGCGATCAATTCAATATCATTGAAATTTTGGATAACGGAGTATTAACCGCCGCCATTGAGCAAAGAAGCCAGGGAACTACCTTTTGGCGCTGGTGTATTATTCTGGTTTTGATCTTTTTAGTCATCGAAACGCTCTTGCTCAGGTTTTGGAAAACATGAAATTTAGCAATAGGTCCAGACGCTAGTGCTAAATTGGAGACCTTAGACGCCTACTTGAAGTAAACTTAGGCAGAGAGAGTTATGAGCGTGACCGGCCATTTGATAGGCTTCTTACAGCAGATCATTCTATACTCCTACGATAAATTTTTGTTATCCAGCCTCAAGCGGTCTCATTCCTCAATGAAGTTATCCATTTTGCTGGTAGCTTCTGCTGTTGGGAAATTATCCGGAATTTCTTGAGTGACCTGACCAGTAGCTGACCATTCCGTTCCTCTTTGCAGGAGAGTCGTGAAACCAACGCAAAGCATGGATTCGTTGAAATGACCGAGAGTCGTATGAAAAATACGACCCATACCGTAGTGTATGGTCATAGCGACCGGCTCGTGCCGGCCACTTCCTTTCTGCGCCGGATCAGCAAAAGCAGTAGCCAGTATATTCATATTCAAAGCCGGCCCTCTCATTTTGTCGTAAAGCTCATCAGTAGTGTGTAACCATTTATCAGGAAGACCTTTAGTAATGGGATGATCAGGTTGTCGAATATCGACGACGAATTCATGGGTATTGCCATGATGCCCACCGGGTCCAGGACTGTCATCCTTTATTACCGTACCATTCTCATCAAGGTATACATAAGGGCCGCTATTCTCGTCCCTTCCACTCCAGCCCCCCAGGCCGATCATAGCATTGTACGCCTCCCATTGGGGAAATGCGTTATTGGCAGCATGGACGACAACGAATCCACCACCGCTTTTGACAAAAGACTCAAATTTTTCTTGTACAGCTTTTGGCCAAGGCTCACCATTGTAGTTTGAGATCACGGCATCATAAGCTTCAAAATCGGGATTAAAACCAGTCATAGGTTGGCCTGCGGGTGGTGTGGTGGCTACATCGACCGTAAAGCGGCCGGTTTCTTCCAGAACTTTTTCCATGATTTGGGTAGTTTCCGGCCAGTTATCATGGTTGCTTTGTCCGTCCACGATTAACACCCGAAGATGTTTGGACATCAAGTCCCGATCTCGAAGCCATCCCTCGCAAGCATTGGGCCAGCCGGATACTGCTCCTTTTCCTTCTCCCAAACCAAAGCCATGGCCACCTTTTTCATAGATGTGTAAGGCAGCCGGAATGCCCTCTTGCCGCAGAGCCGTGTAATACTGAACGCTATTCTCTGCAACGACTCCGCCGTCATTATCGGCATGGATCAACAAGGTCGGCGGAGTGGCTGCAGTAACTTGTTTTTCATTAGAGAAGAAAATTAAATCATCTTCATTAGGTTCTTCTCCCAATAGATTACGCTTTGAACCTGCGTGGGTAATGGCACTATCCATAGATATTACCGGATACATCAGGATAGAAAAATCAGGCCGGCAACTAACTCTATCCAGGGCTTCTCGGGCACTTGGTTCGCCCATATCAAAATGAGTAGAAACGGTAGAGGCCAGATGTCCTCCTGCGGAAAAGCCCATTACCCCGATACGGTTTGGAGAAAGCTGCCATTCTTTAGCTTTGCTACGTACCAATCTTATCGCGCGTTGAGCATCCAATAAAGCAACCTGGCTTCGACAGTCTTCCGCTTCCCAATACGGCAACCGGTATTGCAAAACAAAAGCTGCCACACCAATACTGTTGAACCATTTGGCAATCTTTTCTCCTTCCTTATCCCATGCCAATAAATAATACCCCCCTCCCGGACAGATAACTACACCGGTACCATTTGCTTTCGAAGCAGATGGTAAATAGGCCGCAATTAGGGGTTCATTTACACTTTTGATCCTTCGCCCTCCTGCTCCTTCTTCTATGGAGGTCTGTAAGGTATTCTGGCACGGAATACCCTCCGGCCATAATGGAAGGACTGCGTCTTGAGCGCTTAGCATAAAAATACTGAAAATGAACAATAGGAAGGTTGCGAAATATCTCATAATGGCTTTGTTTTCGTGATTATGATACCTAAATGATGTCAGAAGCTAGTGCTTCGGGTGTCGGACACAGAAAGTAAATATTAACCTTACATTTTCCGGTCAGAGACCGATTGATATTGTATCGAAGTCTGGAGACTTCGACAATCACAATCAATATTTAATGTCTATGCCTACGGGTACTAGATGCAGGATGCCAGAAATATTCTTTTCATCCTCCTGCGAACGCTTCTTAATCAACAGTTTGGATCTTGAATGTTGCATGTACCAACAAGTATAAACGCTTGTATCAACAAAGAATGAAAAGATAGCTATATTTTACTCCGTAAAGGTAATTTCATTCCTGTTTAAGTACCAAATAATTCACCTATCAAAATGACTATACTAACAAATCAGAGATAAGTTGCATTTAAAATTACAGGAAAATTTGTAACTTAGAGCATGTCAATAAATAAACGCGCTCATTGTTTTACTAATTCTTTCTCGATTAGATTGATTTCCCAACTATAAACATTCAAAAAACAGTAGAAGTCAGATTTAGAATTGAAAACTAACTCAGGAGTTATCGTCTGATGTTAATTATAATTCTATACGCTGCATTTAGAAACCTAAGTTATTAACCTATTAAATTATACAACTATGGCAATTTTCAATTTAAAAGTCAACGGAAAAACCCAGCAGGTTGATGTTGATCCGGATACGCCTGTTTTATGGGTATTACGGGATCACCTTAAACTTGTAGGAACGAAGTATGGTTGTGGTATCGGCCAATGCGGATCCTGTACCATAAACCTGGACGGCATTGCAATGCGTTCCTGTTCAGTGCCTGTTTCCAGTGTGGGAGAACAAGCTATTACTACTATTGAAGGTTTGTCTGAAGCGGGTGATCATCTTTTACAAAAAGCATGGATTGCCCACGATGTTCCGCAGTGTGGTTACTGCCAGGCCGGGCAGATCATGAACGCAGCAGCCCTATTAAAAGACAATCCAAATCCTTCTGATGCTGACATCGACGCTGCCATGAACGGTAATATTTGCAGATGTGGTACGTACATTAGAATCAAAGCTGCTATTAAAACAGCTGCTTCAGAATTAGGCTAATCGATCTTTTCATTAAAGCAATTCATAGTTGTTTTATACAACAACTAAAAAAAATCAAAGGTTATGAATCTTGTAAAAACAAAATATAATAGAAGATCTTTCATCAAGAGCTCTGCTGCCGCCGGTGGTGGATTGATGTTAGGTTTTAGCTGGCTGGCGTCTTGTAATCCGACAGCTGAAGAAGTAGCTGCAATGCCAGAGGATTGGTTCGACATCAATGCATTTTTAAAGATCGGAGACAACGGCATCGTAACGATCATGTCGCCAAACCCTGAAATCGGTCAAAATGTAAAAACAGCAATGCCCATGATCGTTGCTGAAGAATTAGACGTTGCCTGGAAAGATGTCGTTGTTGAACAGGCCGGTTTAGATACTGAAAAATACACCCGCCAGGTAGCAGGTGGTAGTCAGTCTATCCGTCAAGGCTGGCAATCCCTGAGAATGGCAGGAGCAACCGGCCGAAGAATGTTGTTGGAAGCAGCAGCCAAAGCGTGGGAAGTACCCGTTGAAGAATTAACCACCGACGCAGGTGTGATCAAGCACGAAAAAAGCGGTCAAACCATTGGATACGGTGAAATTGCTTCTGCGGCGGCGGAAATAGGAGTACCCGAGGAAGTCGAACTCAAAGATCCCAAAGATTTCAAGATCATCGGTCAACCAACCAAAAATGTGGATGGTCCGAAAATTGTTAAAGGAGAACCTTTATTCGGATTGGATGTACAAAAAGAAGGCATGTTGATCGCTATGATCGAACATCCGCCCGCTTTCGGGATGAAGCTGAAATCAATCGATGATACTACAGTAAAAGCCATGCCGGGCATTAAAGATGTTTTTTCCATTAATGTCCTTCCCGAAGGATTGGAAACAACCTGGTCAGACAACAATGCATTCCCGGAATTGGTAGTCATTGTTGGTAATACCACCTGGGAAGTGATGAAAGCCAAGAAGGAATTAAAAATTGAGTGGGAAGTAGATACCAAGTTAGAAAGCAGCAAAGACCATGAAGCGGAATTAACCCGTTTGGTCGGCATGTCTGCTAAGGAGCCCGCTCGGAAGGATGGTAATCCGGATGCCGCATTTAAAAATGCAGCAAAGGTAATAGAACGTACCTACTCTGCTCCCTTACTAGCACATAATCCAATGGAGCCGATGAACTTTTTCGCACACGTTACGGCTGATAAAGCTGAATTGGAAGGTCCTATCCAAACGCCGGAGAACATGCGTAAAACAGTCAGCAAATTATTGGGCATGGAAGAAGACCAGGTAACTATTATGCTAACGAGAATGGGTGGTGGTTTTGGCCGCAGATTATACGGACATTTTGGATCAGAAGCAGCACTAATTTCTAAAAAGGTAAACGCACCGATTAAACTCGTTTACACGCGTGAGGACGATATGACGCAAGGCACCTACCGTCCTGCCTATAAAGTAACTTACCGAGCAGCCTTGGATGAAAACGACAACTTGATCGGATTTCACGTCAGAGGTGCTGGTACGCATGGTAGTCCGGTATTTGCCAACCGCTACCCCGCCGGAACAATAGACAATTATTTAGCGGAGAACCACACGCAGGAATCCAACATTTCAACAGGAGCCTGGAGGGCACCTCGTTCCAACTTTATTGCGGGTGCGGAACAAATGTTCCTGGATGAGGTTGCCGAAGCTACTGGAAAAGATCCTATTGAATTCAGACTTGCGTTATTTGACCGGGCGATCAATGATCCGGTCGGTGAAAAGAATGACTATGACCCTGAGCGCTACGCCGGTGTGCTGAAACTGGTAAAAGAAAAGTCAGGATGGGGCAAAGACATGCCGGGTGTATACCGGGGGGTTTCGGCCTATTACTGCCACAACTCCTACGTTGCACAGGTAGTCGACGTGGTAATGGAAAACGACAAGCCTAAAGTACAGAAAGTGTGGTGTGCCGTGGATTGCGGTATTGTGGTCAACCCTGAAGGTGCCCGAAACCAGGTTGAAGGTGGTATCATTGACGGTATTGGACACGCAATGTACAGTGCGTTGTCATTCAAAGACGGCAGACCGGAGCAAAATAATTTCCACCAGTATCGGTTGATTCGCCACGCTGAAGCACCGAAGGAAGTAGAGACTTTCTTTGTCGATAATGGTATTGATCCGACTGGCCTGGGAGAACCTTCTTTACCACCAGTGATGGCAGCACTAGCGAACGCATTGGCCAAAGCTACCGGGGAAAGACTGTATGATCAGCCTTTCGTTAGTAATGAAGATGTACTTGGATAATGGCATAATCGCCGCAAAGTGTGTGGAGAATCACAAAGATTAAACATAGACTAAGTGGGACTGCAGATGCACCTGCCTGCCCAGCCCATTACGAACCCTATGTAGCTGACTCTGGTCAGATAGGCCCTATGTTTAAAAAAGAAAATGCGAGCAGTACCTGTTTCAAGTACTACTCGCATTTTTTTGATTCTCTATTTGACTAGAGTTTCAAACTTACCCCCAAATTCAACACCGAAATTCCGTAACCAATCTCACCGTAAACTGAAAGGTTATCTTTGATGTTATAACGTCCGCCGAGATAGCCTGAAAGTGCCATTCCGCTGGCCGCCACATCAAAATCGTAATAAGCTCCTTCGAGATTGTCGGTATAATTTCCGGAGACAACGTTGTAGCCCAACATTAAACCACCGTAAGTATCCATTTTATCCCAAATTTTAAAATGGTAAGAGCCGCGGGCTCCCAGGATCAGAAAGGTATAATCGACCTGACCGCCGAACCATTCTTCTCTTGCGGTCGAAAATCCCAAGAAACCACCAACGCTAATTTTGTCAGTTATCCCGTATTCTGCGCTAACACTTAGAGGAGGCATAACGGTGGAAGTGCTACTGTAATAGGTTTTCAACAATCCGATACCAGCATTAATGTCGATGTCTCCTTTGGCAAAGTTAGAGTTTCCCGTTTCAATCTGTGCGTTTAAGGTCGTTCCGAAAAATACTAAAGCAAATGTGAATGAAAGAACATTGAAAAGTCTCATGTCATCTAGTTTTTAAAGAGTTGATAAATTTTGTTTTTGATTACGGCTGCAAGATAGGGGCGAAACCGGGCGAGGTACAACTT
The DNA here is from genome assembly GCA_964533785.1 of uncultured Saprospiraceae bacterium. Taxonomy (GTDB): domain Bacteria; phylum Bacteroidota; class Bacteroidia; order Chitinophagales; family Saprospiraceae; genus JANQRV01. The sequence goes on from CAZHNG010000001.1 coordinate 9,596, forward strand.
GCATGTAGTGAGGTAGTCAATAAGCGAAGTGAAGCAGGAAAATGCTGGAGTAGTTAATCACTTGTATGGATAAATTTAATCGGATAATTACTATTTTTAGACACACTCGGCTGCCAAGGTAGTGGCTGCCAAGAATTTATTAGAATAAAATACAGTAAGCATGAATCGCATTCTCTTTATTTTAGTATTGTTTAGTTACCAATTCCTTCAAGCTCAGGATACTTATTATATATACGTAGGAACTTTTTCCCAGCGGGATAGTGAAGGGATCTATGTTTATTCCTTTCAAAATGGTGAGATGGATCTGGTCCAAACTTTATCCACCCAAGACTCACCTTCATTTCTCGCCTTTGACCCGGAAAAAAAGTATTTATTTTCTGCAAACAGAAGTGGCGTAGATTCAGGAAATCCTAATCACGGATCCATTTCTGCTTTTGCTATTGATCCCAGTTCCGGGAAAATAGAACTGATCAATGAGGTATCCAGTATGGGAGCAGGAGCTTGTCATGTCGCAGTAAACAATGCTGGAAATGAAATTGCAGTTTCCAACTACGGAAGTGGTAGTGTAACCTGGTATCAAATCGAGACAGATGGCAGCATCGGGAAACTGATCACTCATATTCAACATCAAGGAAAGAGTGTGAATCCCAACCGGCAAACAGCGCCCCACGCTCATTCTGCTATCCCTTCTGACAATGGAAAGTATTGGTTTGTTTCAGACCTGGGAATGGATGCGGTCATCACCTATCATTTAGTAGATCGTCAATACGAGGAAAAAAGCCGCTTTAATTCCTCTCCTGGTGCTGGTCCACGTCATTTTACGATTAGCCCTAACGGAAAGCAGGCCTATTCTATTGAAGAATTGAGTAGTACTATCCAGGTATTAAAAGTGAAAAGATCGGGAAAGCTCAAAGGTTTACAGAGACTTTCAACTTTGGTGGGCATGGACGACCAAGAAAATTATTGTGCGGATATACATATACATCCATCGGGAAATTTTATTGTAGGCTCCAATAGAGGCGCTAATACCCTTGCCTCATTTACCCTGGATAAAAAGAAAGGAAAGTTGACCTTCGATAAACAACAAAGTTGTGGAGGAAACTGGCCGCGCAACTTTGGGTTTTCGCCCGATGGGCGCTATCTTATCGTAGCCAATGAACATTCTGATGAGTTAGTCATTTTTCGGGTAGATGAGGATAAAATTCAGTTCCAGGAATTAAACCGCATTAAGGTCCCAGCTGCTGTTTGTGTTTTGTGGAAAAAACGGTAATCAGACATAGTCAGGAAAACAATTTTCGGTAATTTTATTATTTTGTAAAAAAAAGATGAATTGGCCATCAGTTTATCGCTTATATCTCTTTAATAGGGTTTATACTTCCCTATCACTTCTGCTATCATTTATTTTTATTTTACTTCCAAATCTATTGTCATCGCAATCATCGTCTATTGACTATGAAACATTGCGTTTCCAAATAGACTCCCAAATGGTCTCACCAGGGCTTTTTTACTATCATTACCGGACAGATATACCCTGGAGTATCCACTTACTAAAGGTTGACCTTTCCCAAGTAAGGCTTGACATCCAAATGGCCATGGACCAGCTCATCGGCCAGGAAAGTACCAGTTCCATGGTGAGTCGTAAAGGGGCAATTGCAGGAGTTAATGGCGGATTTTCCTTTTCAAATGCCCCCTGGAATCTCTTCCACGGCGACCCAAAAGATTTTTTCCTATTATATGGTCAAATACTCAGTGAGCCGTATTCAAGCAGGTCATCATTAGGTATTGTTTATAACAATGACAAACAAAAAATCATTGTGGATCAAATACAGTGGAAGGGTCAGTTTTGTAACAATAAGCAGCATTGTCTGGAATTGACAGGTATCAACCGAAAACGAGGGAATCACGATCTAGTTCTTTATACACCAGACTGGAACCGTTCTACGCTTACCAAGGCCGGGGGAATGGAATTTGTTATTAATAATAGCCAATTGCGGCGTATTAGCATTGCTGGATCAACGATTATCCCTTCACTTGGTTTTGTAATTAGTGCATCGGGGAATTATGTTGATTCTTTAAGCAATGTAACCGGTCAATATTATTTTGTGACACATGATTATAGGTCATTGTTGTATCCTACAAAAGCGGTAAGCGTTCAAAATACCTCCTACCATACAGCTGGCCCAATTATAATGTTAAATGGCAAGCCCGAAATTCGATTTGAACAAGAACAAATACCTGTTGCATTTGTAGAAGACCGCCACCCCCGTACTGCTGTGGGAATTTCAAGAGATGAAACCTCTTTATTCATTATGGTCGTAGACGGCCGACAGGATAATTTAAGTATTGGAATGAACCTTTATGAGGTGGCCTCATTTTTACGATGGCTTGGTGCGTATACTGCCTATAATTTAGATGGTGGTGGCTCTTCAACAATGGTCATTGATGATAAGGTCGTCAATTCACCATCGGATGGAAAGGAAAGACGACGGTGTGATGCGTTGTTGTTATTTGAAAAGTAGGAAAGTCGCTGAATAAACGAGGCCAACTGGAATTGATCGTAATCTTTATATGCATTTACAAAAAGCCGACCAGCACGACTTTCATTCTCCTAAAACAAGAAAAGGACCTGGAGTCCAAGTCCTTTTCAACTATTTTTATGCGGCCAGACGTCTTAAACTACCGCCAAAACAATACCCTCTTCGTCTTCATCAACGTTCTTGTCTAGCATCAAACTTTAATGCTGGGAAACTTGGGGTCAAAGGTTTTATTCACCGCTAAGGCCGCAAAGAAAACGCTAAGAAAAAGAACTTCGCGTTCTTTGCGTTCTTAGTGGTGATTTAAATTACCCTAAGAATAGGGTCAATATATCAAGCGTCAAAATACACTAAATCCCAGGATATCCAGGATTCTGCGGATACCCGCCCAAAGTACGGTCGATCTGATCCTGCGGGATCGGACGTAGTGTATGGAAATCCTGAATATTATCTCTTGCCTGTACATTGTACAAACGCACGCGTTCAACCAGCGTACCGGTTCTGACCAAATCCCACCAGCGGTGACCTTCGCCCACTAACTCTCTGGCGCGTTCTTCCAATAAGAAATCCAGGTCTACCTGGTCGGCAGTTACCTCCATGGCAGCTTCCTGGCCTGGCCATGCGGCACGACGACGAATAACGTTGATGTCTTCGGTCGCTCCCGGCGTATCACCAAGCTGTAATCTGGCCTCGGCTCTCAATAAATAAGCATCCCCTAAACGCATCAGGATATAATCACGCTGACCTTGTACGTGCTGACGATTCGGACGTGTAGGATCGATCCACTTATTCATGGATGGATACAGTTTCTCCGTAAATTCATCTTTGGTGATCACCATGTAGCGCGTTGCCTCCTGGCGTGTTTGTGGCCAGTCTTTATCCAAACCAGGGCCAGGGATAAATACCGCCGTATCTCCTACCGTAAATAAAGGATTGCCAGATGCATCGGTAGGAATATTGCCCTCGCTATTGGAAAGCCAGGCGTGCTTAAAGGTCTTGTCGTATCTGCAATCGATATCTCTTTCACCATTTTCCCAAAGACCGTAGAAATAATCAGTTGGCCGGAAACGCTTCCAGGGTCGACCGTTTTCGGTATCACGGGTCATACCGGGTAATTTGTCGTACTCCATCAAGAAATAGAGGTGGCCGCGGTGACCATTACCATCCAACCCAGTATCTACCTGGCTTTTGGCATTTTGCATAGAAAATACAATTTCACTGTGCTCTTCATTGCCAAGCTCCCACAAGTCTCCAAAGTTATCTAACAAGGCAAAGTCATAGTTATTGATCACATTGGAGAAAAGGGTCTCCGCCTGGCTGGCATCCGCTTGTTGATTACCGAATGACTGGTAGCTGCGCGTTAGGTAAACCAACCCTAATAGGTATTCTGCAGCCGGTTTCGTAGCACGACCAAAATCGTCCTGGCTATCCGGTAAATTGGCAATAGCAAATTCCAAATCCGGAATAATGGCCTGTGCATAAATCTCTGATTGTGGAGTACGGTTGGCTTCAATTTCTACGCCTTCCGTTTCTTCCAGCGTTAGATGCAGATCACCGTAGGTACGAGCCAAGGTAAAGTAATAAAAGCCTCTCAAAAAACGCACCTCAGCAATGCGGAGATTTATGGTTTCTTGGTCGAGACCTTCCAAAGTTTGGGCGCGGTTGATCACAGCGTTAGCCTGGTTTATCCCACGGTAAAAGTCCCGCCAGGTATCGCGCATATAAGGTTGGGATGGGTTCAATTCTCCATTGTAAAAGTTTATTTCTTTGTGGCCACCATCCGCACCATTGGTGTAGATATCGGTGCCAAAAGAAGTCATGGTAAAGCCACGCTCCACCCCAAAAAAGGATTTCATAGCAGCATAAGTAGCCTCAACGGCGTCTTCAAAACCGCCAGGTGTAGTGTAGTAGGATGCAGCAGAAACATCCGTTACCAAGTCCTCTTCCAGGTAATCTTCACACGATTGGAAAGTTACTCCAACCATAAAAATCACTAATAATAATATTTTAGATTTCATTTTTTTTTATTTTTTAATCAAAGAATGAATGGCAGATACTGACTTGTGATCACTTTTCTAGCGTCTTAAGTCTAGCATCTGGCGTCTATTCTTAAAATTTCGCATTAACACCAAAGAGTACAACCTTGCTCGTCGGGATAATTCCGTTACCACCACCAACTTCGGGACGGTTATTTAAATTAGGATCATTAACCTCCGGATCAAAAGTGTCAAAATCAGAAGCAAACCATAAGTTCTGTCCAGATAGATAGAATCTCATACTGGAGATCTTCAATTTTTCCAAAAGATTGCTCGGCAGGTTATAGCCCAATGTTACGTTACGTAATTTAATGAAACCTCCATCGAAGTAAGCCATAGTATCGTCGTACCTTGGTCTTTCCTGATTCTCGTTAGGACGCGGGAAAGCGTTGGTTGGATTATCGATCGTCCAATAATCTACGTTCAGGTTATTGTAACGAGCGAACAGAGTGTTATTTCCTTCGTGAAAGTTACTGAAGATGGTATGTCCCTGGCGGAAGAAGAAGAACACGCTTAAATCAAAGCCAGCGAATTCAAAAGTATTGGTAATACCCCCCAGGTAATCAGGTACATCAGAACCGATGATCACTCGATCATTTGGCGTGATTACACCATCACCATCAGTATCATCCACTCTAATCGTACCAGGCTCCTGGTTATCCACCGATCTTGCCAGGTCCGCTTCGTCTGCTTGCCAGATACCGATCTTGCGGTAATCGAAAAATACACGGATCGGTTGACCAATAAACCAGTTGTTACCTACATCGTCGATGGGATTTCCATTTTCATCTTTCAAGGCTAACTCGGTAATTTCTTCATCGTAACTAGAGATGTTAAAGCTAACATCCCATTTGAACTTAGGAGAGTTGATTATCCCTGCATTCAAGAACAATTCAACACCTGTAGTTCGGGTAGCACCGATATTCTGGAACACATTAGTATAACCAGAAGTAAAAGGAAGGTTACGCGCCAATAATAGATCCTCGGTGTTGGTTTGGTACCAATCAAAAGCACCGTTGATACGCCCGTTCAAAAGGTCAAAATCTAATCCGATATCCAATGTTTTAGAAACTTCCCAGCCGAGATCTGCATTAGGAATTTCATTTAACCGGAAGCCTAATGCCGGAGTCTCATCCCAGGCATATGTAGTAGATGCCAGACCACCAAAGGTTTGGTAAGGATCAATAGAAGTGTTACCCACTTCTCCGTAAGAAGCTCTTAGTTTTAAATCATCAAAAATACCACCGTCCATGAAAGGTTCATCAGCGATCCGCCATCCAACAGAAACACCGGGGAAAGTTTGCCACTTGTTACCTTCAGATAGACGGGAAGAACCATCCGATCTCAAAGAAGCCTGGAATAGGTATTTTCCTTTGTAGTCGTAGTTGATACGACCTAAGAAGGAAACCAACTTCCATTCTTCTAAGAAAGATCTAACATTATTAATCACCTCCGCAGACCCAATATTGTAGAATAACTGTGATTCATAGGGAAGATTAGACACACTGTTACTAGTCTGTTCTCTACGGAAAGACTGAACCGACTGAAGACCAGTTAATCTTATGTTGTGATCTCCTCCGGATAATGATTTGTTGTAAGTAACGATGTTTTCAAAGGTATAACCAAAGTCTTCGCGGAAGTTTGTTTCTGCATCTGCCGGGCCCCCTCTGTTGTTATTCGTTAAGCTGGCCCGGAACTGGCCGATACGCCGGTTACGAATATCCGGACCAAAATTAGCACGGTAGGTCAACCCTTCTAAAATATTCGCTTCCAAATAGAGTGGTGCAAAGATACGCGTTACCTTTTGTTCATCGATGTAAGCATTTTCTACTAATTCGTTCAAAGGGTTGGTACGAATACCATCGTTCGTTGGTAGAAATAGTAAATTCCCCTCGTCGTCAAATGGCACACCTAATGGATTGTTAGCCAAGGCCTCTCCCATTGTCGCATTAGACCCTCTGTCCTGAACGGAATGGGCGGCCAGGAAAGAAATACCTACCTTGAAAGTATTGTTAATTCTTTGATCCAAATTAATACGGCTGGTAAATCGTTCAAATTGCATATTTTCGATAATACCTTTCTCGTTGAAGTATCCCAATGAAATATTGTATTGAGTATTTTCAGAACCACCAGCTACGCTCAATTGATGATTGGTTCTAAAACCTTCATCGAGTACCAGATCCTGATAATCGGTAGAACGACCTTGAGCGAGACTTTCCAGTTCAACCGGATCATCGAAAACTATCTCATCCGCCGGGATGGTACCATTCCAGGAAGCGTTACCATCGGCATCTCGTCTTCTGGATTCGCGCTTCATTGCCGCAAATTGGGGACCGTCCATCATATCTACGTCAGTCGTAACCGAGGTAATTCCGTAAAAACCACTGTAAGAGACAACGGGTTTTCCAGTTGCTCCGCGCTTAGTAGTAATTAAAACTACCCCATTCGCACCACGCGAACCATAAATTGCCGTTGCCGCAGCGTCTTTTAAAATTTCCATAGATTCGATATCCTGAGGATTGATATCGGCAATCACATCGTTGTCTCCAGTCTGAGGAATGCCATCAATTACGAAGAGCGGATCGTTAGAAGCAGAGATGGAGCGACGACCTCTGATTCGAATTGACGGTGCAGCGCCAGGACGACCACTCGTTTGCTGAATGTCCACCCCAGCTACCTGGCCTTGCATAGCCTCCACACTACTGGAAACGGGAATGCGTTGGATAGCTTCATCATCCAATGAAGCAATAGAGGCCGTCACTTCCCTCTTCTTTTGAGTACCATAACCGGTAACGACCACTTCATCTAAAAGTGCGGCATCAGCAGCAAGTGCAATGTCGATTTGGGTTCTGCCATTCACTTCTATTTCCTGGGTTACAAAACCGGTGTAGGAAACAACCAAAACGGCATCTTCTTCAACCGTAAGGGAATATTTTCCGTCAAAATCGGTCGTCGTACCGGTCGTTGATCCTTTTACAACGATAGAAGCTCCAATGAGTGGCTCATTATCGTCCATAGAAGTTATTGTACCGGTAACGGTGATTTGAGCATCCTGAAATTCCATGCTCGGATAATCAGGGGTAGCATTTTCCGCTTTTAGTATCTGCGCGTAGGCTATAAAACAGATAGTCAGTAAAAGCGAAAATGCTAACCGTCCTTTGTAAAAAGTTGACTTTGTTAACATAATCAGAGATGAGTTTTATTAGAAATAAATTTGTGTCTTTTATTTTTTTTCGATCAATAAGTTCTTATAGGATCGCTATAATATTCAGATCCAAATTCATATTCTCCTAAAACCTGCTTATTCCTTATCACAACTGTATTGACTTTTTGCCAAATAGATTAATATTAATATTCACAAAACATTAATGCTCTCTGAAACCTTTAGACGAGTATGCTAGAGATTTACCCTGAACATTTTGACGGGAAAATTTGGATGATTTTGAAAAATTGATGAAAGATGGATGACCATCTTAGTATAATTGACTTGAATACTTTTATACTGTGAAAACTTTTGGAGACTCTTACCGACCGAATGGATTAGCCTTGGTGCAGGGAGGGGGAGAATGAAGGCCGAGATTGAGAGATAGAATGCTGAACGTATAGGTCTAGAGAACGATCAGAAAACCCTATAGACTGTTTTTTCTCGGATACCTGATGACGCTATTGATCAAATGGACATGGCTGTCAATACGTTGATCCATCTCAAGAGCCGCCCATCCGCTTTCAGTGGTGATCACGGGAATTTTTCGATCGCTCACATAATCTTCCAGGGCTTCCACCTTTATGAGCTTAGCTAATAATTTCATGATGCCAGTTACTCTTGAACATCCTTTGGTTTTCATCGGCCTGCCCCAATAGTCCACTTCGGAAAGTTGTACGCCTTTTGCTTCTACTTCGGCTAAGAGTTCAGCAACCATATTATCGGATACCTGCTCATTGGGATGAATAAGAAAACCAATGGAAGGGGCTTCGTGTAATGAGATGATCATATCGGGTTGAAACTCATCGATCATCTTTCGCTGAACGATAACGCCCTTTTCCCGGGAGTCGAAAAACCGGCGATTCAAATCACAACCATTTTCATTGTGTCTTGACTGGTAAAGGACACCAATAGGATTGACGGGCGTAATAATACGGATAGACCATTGCCGATAAAATGCCGGCGATTCCTCAATCTGAGATAATAAACCGGGTATGGCCAAGACCCCTCCGGTTTCGTTACCATGCACTCCGGCAAAAACCAGTAACTTTTTAAAGGCCCTTGTTCCTTCATAGCTGATGCTCAAAATTTCGCAGCGGTGTTTTCCGTATTCAACCTTTTCAATAGCTTGGACTGCAAACTGTTTAAAGGCTTTGATTTTCGAGGTATACTCCTCCAGATCCACGGGAATGAAATGCTGTGGAAAGTCATTTTGCTGTACCGGACTGTCGTAGTAACAGGACTTTAGGTAGTATTTATTGGCTAGCTTGAGTTTCTTTCGTAAGTTATTGAGCATCATTTAAGGCTGAGGTTAAGGTTGAGGTTAAGCGGCTATACTTAACCTCAACCTCAACTAATTTTTCTCAATCATAGTCAATTCGCTGTATCCCGTCAATTTTCCACTTTTATTATAGGACTCAGATCTTACCATGCCTACATTTTCAGCGTACCATTCCTTTGAAGAAGCTTGTACTTTTATCAAAAACTTGGTGCTTATATCTTGTGATAAGATCACACAATCAAAGGAACCAGCCGGAGTAGAGATCTGTTCTTTAGCCTCCACTTTCCTGTTAGTAATGTCAACCGTCATGTTCAACCTAAGTGCTCCCCCGGCGTCAACACCAACACTAAGAGAGCCATCTTCTAGTTTTGTCCCTAGTGCTTCGTCTAAAGAAGGGAGTTCGAACTTCGAAGCGTCTATCTCTACATCCATATCCTGGTAGGCCTGCAATGCACTGCCGTCCATTTTATAGGTCATATCAAATTCGAACTTACCATCGACGCATTTCGCATCGTAGGTGTTGGAATATACTTCTTCTCCTTTTTTGTCGTAAGTAACATTTTTAATAGTGAAGGTGATATCATTACCCGATTCTTCTTTTTCGATCAACTCATAGGAGATCTTTCCCAATTCTTTACCCTTTTTGTTGTAGTTGGTGATTTCCCATTTGGTTCCCACTTCAGTGGGGACGAAAGGTCTGCAATCGGTTTGTGCCTGTACAGCGAACAGACAAAAAGAAAATAGTAAGGACGTGATTAAAGCTTTCATATTAATAGTTTTTCCAAAATTACGAACATGTTTTGATAGTAGACATGTCTAGTGGTTCAGGAACTAAATAATAACCCCCTATTTGTGAGCTCCAGAAGCATTAGTCAACAAACCTTTCCGATTTCAATGCCCACAACCGATAGGCGATCCATCGGGCATGCCCGATATAGCCGGCACCTTGAATTCCTTCCGATTTAGATTAAACTGATCAATCAAGTCCCTCAGGTATTTGATGTGCGCCCGTTGATCAACATTGGCAACTGCCGAACGATTTTCCAAATAGGGGGCAATCACCTCATCGACCACCAGGTGGGCATTAGCGGAAACCTGCGGCATAATTGATTTATCTGCCGCCAGTTGCAATAAATGAAAAACAACCAACTTCTCCGTCATGCGGGCAATTTCCTGCTGAAGTCTGGGCTGATCCTGCTTGTTTCTTACGGCTTTAGCCAATGTTTCCATTAACTCATAAGGGGACAGTTGCTGGGTAGAGCGAGCATGTTGCTCCACTATTCTTGCTAATCGTTGCGGATTCAACAGAAAACGGATGGTATGGTTGGCTGAGCTTTCGGCCACTCCAATCGGGTCGAAGGTTATCCCTGTATGTAGTTTAAATAATTCCCGGTTACGGTAATATCCCAGAGGTTGTGGTGGAATCAGTTTGATCACTTTTTCGGGAAGCGTAAGGAACTCCGGATCAAGGGTTTCCAACAGCGCCGCCAGCGCTTCTTTTTGCACTTCGCTGTCAACCATAGCATTGGTTTCCTGTCCGTCACCCCGGGTAGCATAAGTATAATTAACACCTCCGATCAGCTTTGCCGTTGCTTCTACCTGATAACGGTGAGCAAGGTATAAAGGCACCAGTACATTTTCCAGCGTAGCCATTGGTGCACCTTCGGGAATATTTTTTTCGCTGAAATTCCTCAATGCATGTTGACGAACACCAGATAAGCGGCGCAATTCTTCCACCGCAGACTTACCATTATCCCAAAGATGGGCAAGAGGATGCGCACCAAAAATGGGACGAGCATCTTGATCAGAAAGATAAAACAAGCCCTTTTCATTGTTTTCCTGTAGAATATCTTGTAAAGCCTCTTCTTCATCTGTTCCTTCCGGAAAATCCTGGTAACCGTAAAGAATGGTGCGTTTGTCCCATTCCCCGATGCCCGTGTCATAAGCGTTGGAAAAATCAATCTCTCCCGAAGCGTTCAATTCGATGTATGGATGCGGATAATCCATGACGGAAGCACGGTCGTTATAACTGGACGCAAAATTATGGGACAGACCAAGCGTATGCCCTACTTCGTGAGCCGATAGTTGCCGCAAACGGGCCAAGGCCATTTCCAGCAAACGAGGATCGGGTTCTTCTCCGTTTTCATAAGCCTCAACGAGACCCTGGGCGATCAAAAAGTCCTGCCTCACCCGCAAACTCCCCAATAACACATGACCTTTAATGATCTCACCTGTTCTTGGATCCGTTACGGAACTTCCGTAAGACCAACCTCTGGTAGAACGATGTACCCAGTTGACCACATTGTACCGTACATCCATGGGATCTGCTCCCTCCGGAAGTTCTTTGACAATAAAAGCATCTTTATACCCCGCCGCTTCGTAAGCCTGATTCCACCAACTTGCCCCTTCGATCAATGCTGATTTTATTGGCTCTGGCGCTCCCCGGTCAACATAATAGACGATAGGTTCTACCGGCTCACTCATTGCAGCATCCGGATTTTTCTTTTTCAAGCGGTGACGGCGGATAAACCGCTTCATCAGAGGCTGATCGATCGGCGCCGCATAATCCTGGTAACTAATGGCGTTATATCCCGACCGTGGATCAAAAACGCGCGGTTCGTAATCGTCATCCGGTAACTCTACAAAAGAATGATGCATCCGGACGGTGATTGCATCGGGAGTGGGCGTAACTGATCGCACCCATCCGCCCTTTGGGTCTCCCGTAAAAGAAACAATGGCTTCGAATTCGCTATTCTTAGGAAAATTCTTCGTTCGATCCATATAAATTACCGATCGGGAAGCATCCACTTTATAATTTCCCTGATTGCGGCTGCGAAGCCGGTTGATCACACCGTGGGCATCGCGCAGTAAAAATTTGGTCAGATCGATTAAAATCCGTCCATCTTCCTCCGCTGCTACCTGGAAACCCCAGAGCGCAGATTGGGCAAAAGCATCCTCTACCGACTTTCTTTCGTCGGGGTTATCACTGACGGCACGGTATTCGTAATTAGGTTCTATCATTAAAACCTTCGGACCGCTTCGCATGAATTTTACGATGCGGCTATTGCCTAATTGGTTCCGGTCCAAGCCAATATCATTCGATCCTACGCCCGCAGGTAAGGAATTGACGTATAGAAATTCGGTATCGAATTGGCCGATCTCTAACCAGATCTTCCCGGCTTTTTCGTCCCAATAAAACTTAAAGAAACCATCCATGGCTTGGGTACCTTCGGTAGCTTCGGTAATCGTTTTGGGCGAGGCATCCTTTTGACCGAAAGATGGAATGGAAAAGATTATACTGAAAATAAATAGAAACAGGTGTTTTTGCATTGCTTTCGAGTTTATTAATGAAATGTGAGGCACTAGTGCCTGGTAAACTTGGGGTCAAAGGCTTTTACTTACCGCAAAGACCACAAAGAAACGCTAAGAAAAAAGAACTTCGCGATCTTAGTGGTGATTGAAAATACCCACAAGTTTAGAAGTCAATACATCCAGCGTGTGGCCAGCCTGTAGCGTCTAAAATCTAGCGCCTCCCTTAATGTTAAAACAATAAATCCATCATTTCAGGAGCGAATCTTTTACTATCGATCAACTCAAAAAGGCGAATATATTATTTCATTATCACTAATAAACGAAATTTTTCTTTGGAGTGGAGAAAAACGAGCTTTTATGCTTCCAAAAATTTCGAAAAGCGAGTTTTAGGTTGTGGTAGATCATTGAAGTGTTTATAGTAACACTCCTTTTTTGGGGAAAGGTTACGGTTTTGAAAGAAGAATCTTAGAATGAAAGCAAAGATTAACAATTACTATAATAATGCAAGAAAGGCAGCTACGGAGAGATCGCTATAATCTCTAGTGGACTATGAGGACCTCTCCTGTGCTGCTATTAGAGTCTTTCAATTCATTTTGACAAAGATTACTGCTGCTGGCGATCAAAGTTCTGGTTCAATTTGGCCATAAGCTTCTATTAATCAATCGTCTTCTCCGATAAATCAAGTTGCCCAAAAGAAGAAGGAATATGGAAATCGGGCGTCGGAGAATCAGGTTTTACCCAACTGATCCATTTTACGATGGTTTTCCCAGCCTCGTCTTGTGTATATTCTCCCCGGTAAAGCCCCGCTTTCAGAAAGGATTGTCCAGGCTTCCACATTCCCAATTGATGAAGCGAAGCAAAAGAAATAGAAGCTTCCACCCAGTACCCATCATCGTCGATGCTTGCTTTCACAACCAAGTGCCCTGCCGGCCAATTCCAATGATAATCGATATTGCGGTGGTATCTTCCTTCGGTATCCAATACTCTGCCCAGTGCATCAAGTTCTAAGGCGTAGTAGGGATTCATCTGGTCATCAGCTTTGAAGAAAATCTCTACCCGGTCGGAGTTAACTACGTCTCTTTCTCCAAGTCCTTCTTTTTTAGTAATGATCTCTGGATCATCCGCACGGTATAATAGATAAAGTTTTTCTTCGTCCCACAAGGCTTTGAAGGTAGTCTCAGGAGGGGTTTCTTCCCGCCACGGATACTGAAAATCATTTAATGGAATCGCTTTTTCCCATTTGGGATCACTGCCGGAACCATCCACCTTGATTTGACCATTGGTTATTTTTAGTACTTCGTAGGTATTCGTTGCCATATCCGAACAATTTGTCAATAGAAAAAGGAAAGAAATCAAGAAGGGTGTCCTATAATGGAAAAGCATATGCTATAGGTTTTCGTTTTGTAAAGCCCAGCGTAAATTTATAGCTCAATAATAGTACCGTTGGAATTTACTCAAATTTAGAAAGCTTTAGGTTAATTACCACTTTTTTCAATTCATCCAATACAGCAACGGTTATGGCAATACCTTTTTCTCTGGTGCCCAATTTGGGAGTTCCCATTACGCCGGTAGGTGAAATCTGTTTAAAATTCCGGTACAAACTGGCTTTTGTTCCCTCCAACATATTGACTTTCGCCCAGTCGTAGGTTGAGGTATTGGCAAAATCCGGGGCTTTATCCATTTGTACCAGGTGAGGGGCGATGAGTAGTATAAGAGAAGTTTCCAGTTCTCCGGCGTGCCCGGTAGCGTCGGGGCCACCTTCCGCGATTTTCAGGAGTTGCTGGTGAATCAACTGCCACCAGGTAACAAAAACGACCTTGCACTGCGGATGGCGAAAGCCGAAGGATTCCAAGAATGTTTTTCCAATGGCCTGGTTGCCGCCGTGACTATTAAAGACGATCAGGTTGGAAAACCCGTAATGGGTGATCCAATGAAAAATGTCCTGCATCTGCTGGAGCATCGTTTCGTGGCGGTAGGATAAACTACCGGCAAATACGGTATGATGTTCCGAACAGCCAATACCGATGGCGGGCAAAATAAGGACATCCTTTGGCATGGCCTCGTTGAGCATGGCGCAAAAATGCTCCCCGATCATTCGGTCCGTAGCGAGCGGGAGATGCGGCCCGTGTTGTTCGGTAGCGGCGATGGGTAAGATGACCGGGGTGGATTTATCGATTTCTGCTATTTGGGGGGAAGTAAGTTGGTCGTAGTACATGATTATTTTTTAGGGGAAATTAAACGGAATCGTTGAATTCCGTAGCGTTCACGATGAAGGATATTTTGTTAAATTTGAAAAGATAGTCTTTAAAAATAGAAAACCTATTGGAATTACGGAAGGGATTCTAGCTGAGGTATGGGAGCAGGCTGAAGCTATTGGAGAAAGAAAAGGAAAAAAGAAGGCGACCTGGCACGTTCAACCACAGTCATTAAAAACATGCTCAAAAAAGGTTATGATAAACAGGAGATCCTAGAAATTCTGAAAGTGGAGGAGCAATTGGTGGATAAGATCATAAATCATTTGGAAGGGAAAACAGACTGACGTTAAAAGGCTATTTCACTTATATCCTTCAGTTTGCAAAAACTCCTCAAACGGCGGACATGAGACTGATTTTTTATTATAGATCATTATTCATTTTTTATCTTCAAATCTTCCAATAATGCAACCTGTTTTTCCATTAGTTCTGTCATCTTGTGTAGCAATTCAATATCTTTTGGAGTGACTTCAGATTTATTATTTGGATCGTCAGCCTTTTTTCTAAGGGTATTCATAAATTTAACAACCAGGAATACTGTTAATCCAATAATTAGGAAATCAACTCCTGCTTCAATCAATTTCCCATATCCAATTGCAATTTCTTCAAGGTCAGGTATTCCATTTTCAGTAACCTCCCTCCGTAAGATAATCCGTTTATCCTCCAAGTTTAATCCGCCTGTTAAAAGAGAAAGTGGAGGGAAAAATATATCTTTTACTAAAACATCCACAATTTTATTAAACGCTGCTCCAATGATCACACCAATGGCGATGTCAATCATATTCCCTTTAACAGCAAACTCCTTAAACTCTTTTAGAAGAGAAAATTTCATTTTTTTTAATTTTTAGGCCCATTAAGATCAAGGAACAAAGTGCCAAAAACTGCTTCTACAATTCAAAGTGCTATTCCATCAACTTTCTTTTCCGTCACTTCCGCACTGCCCACATCTCAAGCTCCACTAAAAAGCTATACAACAACGGTGTCTGTACCGCCGTCCGCACCGGCTTAGGATCTTTAAAATAGGTTTTGTAGACTTCATTAAAGCGTGGCCAGTTCGCCAAATCCGTCAAGTAAACATTTACTTTGAAAACGTCATTGATGCTGCAACCACCTTGCTCAAGTTGAGTAATACAATTCTTCATGGTAAAGTGGGTTTGTTCTTCGATGGTATCGCCCATAACGTTCCCATCGTGATTAATAGCGGCCTGCCCCGAGATCACGACGATATGGCCGGGATTCACCTGCAAAACCGGGGAATAAGGTCCCGCTGTCACGTGCTGACTGGCACCGGCAGGTAATCGTTTACCTACAAAATCAGGATGAGTAGTTTTTCCCATGGGATAAGGCAAGTAGCCCGTAAAGCCGGCAATCTTCCATTGCCCATTCACTTTCCGGCAACGGTAAAGGGTTTGCCAATTAATGGGCATCACGGTACCGTCTTTCTTGCGAAGAGCTCCATTGAACTTCTTATGTAACAAGGCACTATCCCCATTGATTTCAATATCTCTCAAATTAGTGGCTTCGTAGAAAGCCTTTTCATGATCTTCCGCCCACTCCGTATTGGCGGTATCCGCCGCCTGGGCCAACCATTCCTTTTTATACGAAGCCAAATCGGGGAAACTGATCGTCCAGGAATCCGGATTGTCTAATCCCCGGCCATCGATTCCCATGAAGTTTTCTTCGATAAAATCTCCGGCCACCATAGACCAATCCTGATTACAATACGCAATAATGTCGCGTTTAACGAGCATTTCCCAGAGGTAGTGGCGATCCGGATCTGTGGTTGGAAATGGGTTTTTGTAGTTGGATTCGTTCATGTTGAAAAGAGTTTATTAGTTTATTGGGTTTATTTAGCGAAGCTGTTTTTGATTAGAGAGCCTAGACAAAATAAAACTCATAAACCCCATAAACATATCAATTATTCAAAAACTTCACGATGTACCAGGTAATGTTCAATAACACCCATATCAGGTTCAACGCCCAGGCCTAGTCCCTCGGGAAGATAGGCAAAAGGCGGTTCAAAATGAAGCGGTTGGGCCAGCAAATCGTGCTCGCGTATCATACGGCCGAATATATCACTCGGCCAAATACAGGATGCAGCGGCGGCTACCGAATGCAGATACATGGCCTCCAATATGCCGAGGTCCACTTCCGAGCCATGCCAGCATGGCAGTCCGGCAGCAGTAGCGATATGGTCTAACCTTTGGAAATTAGCTAAGCCTCCATTAAAATTAAAGCCATCTACCGCTTCCATTTGCAAAGCCTGAATGGCGTCTTTAATTCTCTGGCCATGCAGGATGTAGGGCAAGGAAACGTGCAATACAATGGGTACGGAGCTCGTAGATCTCAGTAGCCGGTATTCCTGCAACATCCAGCGCGGCAATGGATCTTCCAAACACAATACGTTGCCTACTTCCGCTAATGCTACAGCCCGCTTACGCACTTCCCCGGGGTATTGCCAGCGTTCATTGGGATCTAGAATGACCTGCATGCCTGGTGCAGCTTCCTTAATAGCTTGACACCAGCCTACTACATCATCTTCCAGATCCGTTTTAAATTTAATACAATCGTAGCCTTCATCCGCAAATGCCTTCGCTAAGGGCCCGATTTCTTCCAAATGACGATGGCTCGACCAGGCGCCGATCTTAACCTTTTCCTGAACAGGGCCCCCAAAAAGGTCGACTACCCGCAACCCGTGTGCTTTGGCGTAGGCATCGTAGATGGCACATTCAAATCCATCGTATTCCCGGCAAAATGTAAAGGGTAGACGTTGTAAGGTTAAAGTACTTAGATCGCACCCTAATAGAACAGAGATGATTTCTTTCACTACTTTCCAGTCATGACTGCGGTACAATTCCCCCCAACCGATAATACCGTTATCCAACTCCAATTGCAGGATGAGTTTGGAGAGTTGATCAAACTGAACGGACCAGCCCGACTTCGCACCAACCGGTAATTTATGCAGGGGTTTATCGATACCTTTACTTTCTATTACCCCTTCTTTGGCGGGAACTATGACTTCGTAGCAGGTTATTCGTTTTATTTTCATTTTTTTTTAAATTAGACAAAAGACGCTGGACATTAGATGTATTGGCTTTTAAACTTGAGACGATTCTTAATATTTAAGCTTTAAGTGGTTATGGGGTTATAAAGTTATGTGGGGATAAATTGGGGGAGTATTTTGTATAACCACATAACCCTATAACCCCATAACCATAGCCCAAAGCTATTAAATATTAAATCGAGTAAAACTACCCTCTAGTTTAGAGGCAGTACAGTTAGACACTAGACTGCGAGTGAACTGAGAAATGGGTTTCAGTTATGAGCTAATACAAAGTGCCCCACTGCTCAACATCTCAATTGATTCGCGTTTGATAACACAAAGTTAATACTTACCCTATATTTTTATATTCCACTATCCACTATAAACTAACTACTACTTCCTATGAATCGCAGAAAATTCGTTCAATACACCGGTCTCCTGTCTTCCAGTTTGGTTTTGCCGATATCAATTAGCACTCACAAAAACTTGGAAGAGCCGATCACCTTTGGCCTCGTTGCCGATGCCCACCAGGACATTATGCACGATGCGATACCGAGGTTGCAAGCTTTTGTTGCCGCAGCTATCGACAGAAATACCGACTTCAATATCCAGATCGGGGATTTCTGTGAGCCCAAAGCGGATAACCTGGACTTCCTCAAAGTATGGAACCAATACAAAGGCCCTAAATATCATGTTTTAGGGAACCATGATATGGACTCTTCTACCAAGGAAGTAACCATCGAATACTGGGATATGGTGGACAAGTACTACAGCTTCGATGCAAAAGGTTTTCACTTCATCGTATTGGACGCCAACTACTTGAACCTGGAGGGTAAATTTGTCGATTATAGTAATGCTAATTTTTACATCGACAGCAGCCATCGTACCTGGGTAAATCCGGAACAACTGGAATGGCTAAGATCTGATTTGGAAGCTACCGACCTTCCGACCCTTGTCTTTTCTCACCAGGGATTAGCCCATGATGCTTTCGGCATTAAAAACAGAACGGCGATACAGATCATTCTGGAAAATGCTAATGCAAAAGCAGGGTTCCAAAAAGTTATCGCCTGTTTTAACGGCCATAATCACATCGACACCCACCGCCAAATCAATGGCATCCACTACATCGACATCAATAGTTTATCTTATTATTGGTTGGGATCAAAATACCAGTGTTTTACGCGGTATTCGGAAGATTTATATAAAGAACGTCCGGTCTTAGCCAATTTGGCTCCTTACGAAGACCCATTGTACACCTTTATTACTATTAATCAGGATAGTTTAATTGTAGAAGGCAAACAAAGCCGGTGGATAGGTCCTTCGCCGGAAGAGTTGGGGATGCCACCTGGATTTTTTGGAATGGGGTGTGCGCCGAATATTTCTGAACGGAAATTTCAGCTTTAATAAGGCTATTACTTACCATTAATCATCAAATCGCCGCCCTTCAATGAAGTCGCGGTTGTGCACCATGACACTTGTACCCGCATCTACAAAGATGGTTTGTCCGGTAATAGATTTACTGAGATTGGACAATAAGAAAGCCACCGTATTGCCACAATCGATGGGTTCAATGGGTTGGGGGATGACTTGCTGGTAATTGACAAAATCCTGTTGCCATTGGTGAGGATCGTCAGCCCAGGTTTTGATCAAATCGTAATTTTGTTCGGCGTGGACGAGTCCCGGTGCAATGGCGTTCACCCGGATACCATATTCGCCTAATTCGTAGGCCATCCCTTTGGTTAAAGCTACTACGGCAGCCTTTGCACTTGCGTAGATAGTGTATTTAGGCTGGGTCGCAAAGCCATGCACAGAAGAAACATTGACGATATGTCCTACCCTTTTTTGGGGCAATAATTGGTTGACGAAATATTTGGACATCATCCATACTGCCCGGATATCCAAATTATATAGCCGGTCGAACTCCTGCGTACTCACTTCATGAATGCGCTTACTTAAGCCAATACCTGCATTATTGACCAATCCGTTTACCCTTCCTATTTGGGCTTTGATTTCTTCAAATAGCCGTTCAACTTCCGTTTCTTTGGAAATGTCGGCAACAATGCCTATTGCATTAGGATAGCGTTTTAGGGCTTCCTCGATCTTGCCGGAATCGATATCGTTGATCACTAAGCGGGCACCGAAAGACGATAAAGACTGGCAGACTCCTTTACCAACTCCTTCTCCACCGCCACCGGTCACCAATACCGTTAAATGTGATAGATCCATGTTGCTAGGATTAGGATATATAAGTAAACATAAGGAATAATTGTAATAACCGGCAAATCGGGAAGCAAAGGCTTTCACTCACCGCAAAGGCCACAAAGAAACGCTAAGAAAAGAGAACTTTGCGTTCTTCGCGTCCTTAGTGGTGATTGAATTGTCCCCAAAATTAGAGGTCAATACATCCAGCGTC
>CAZHNG010000001.1:29769-92628 GCA_964533785.1 uncultured Saprospiraceae bacterium
TAGCTGTACTGCCGGATAAACTTGAGGTCAAAGGCTTTTACTCACCGCAAAGGCCACGAAGAAACGCTAAGAAAAGGGAACTTTGCGCTCTTCGCGTTCTTAGCGGTGATTGAATTGCCCCCCAAGTTTAGAGGTCAATACATCTAGCGTCTAGCTGTACTGCCGGATAAACTTGAGGTCAAAGGCTTTTACTCACCGCAAAGGCCGCGAAGAAACGCTAAGAAAAGGGAACTTTGCGTTCTTCGCGGTGATTGAATTACCCCAAAATTAGAGGTCAATACATCTAGCGTCTAGCGTCAAACTACATAATCCCATACTTCTCAAAAGCCTCACAAGCGCTCATCCCATCTTCAATAGCCTTTTTCACCAGCTTTTCACCGGCCGCTTTTTCAAAAGCCTGATTGATCACCTCTTCTTCCGCCTCCTGGGGAATGATGCATACCCCGTCCAGGTCACCAAAAACAATGTCTCCGGGATTGATTTTTACATTGTTCATAATGACCGGCGTCCTAAAATCGATGACCTTGCCCCGCGGTCCCTGATCCTGGGCGTACCTTCCGTAAGAAAAAGTAGGAAAGTTAAGATCCAGAATACCGGGAGTATCCCTGGAATAGCCATCTACTACCGCACCAACCGCCCCCAATTTCATAGCTCTCGTGCTCATCAATTCTCCCCAAAGCGCATAATTGGGCGAAGCGCCCGTGCATACGTAAACTTCGTTAGGTTTGAGGTCGTCCAAAGCTTCCAGCATCAACCCAAAAGGTTTATTCAAGATCTGGTTGTTCGCTGAAAAGGAAATCTCGCCAAACGTATCGGCCTCTAATACTGGCATGGCCCGCCCGATCACGACCATATCCTCCCGTAGTGGATGGATTTTAGGGCTCAGGAATTGATTCAAAAGGCCCAGTTTATCCATAATATCGCCAACTACTGCAGAAAATAAGATCTGCTTCATGCTGGCGAACAACTGCTCATCATCGTTTTTATGATACATGATATCATTTTTGTTAAAAAAAAATAATGGATTCAAAAAATCAGGTTGTTTGTATATTAAAAGAGGGGAATAATTGACACCTTAAAATTTTGACAATCAACTATATACCTAAAATTTTTCAATATGAATTTAAATAAATTAGTTGAGATTTCAGTAACTGTTGATTAAACATTATTCACTTGAATTACTAAATTGGTATTCTAGAAAATTTTTCCTGTTTTATGATCAGACCATTTTTAGCCTTTTTATTTATCGGTACGCTTATTTTTTCCTGCACAGATCCTAGTGAATCCACCACTTCTTTTGATGTCATTGTAATCGGAGGAGGAACGGGAGGTGTAACCGCAGGTATACAATCAGCCAGACTAGGCGCTAAAACACTTATCCTAGAACCAACTCCCTGGCTGGGAGGCATGTTAACCTCAGCGGGAGTAAGCGCTACCGATGGCAACCACCAAATGCCCTCCGGATTGTGGGGCGAATTCCGTCAACAAATCTGGGATCATTACGGCGGCCCGGATTCCGTCGCTACGGGATGGGTTAGTAATACCCAATTCGAACCCGCTGTAGGTGCCGCCATATTCCAGTCGATGGTAGAAAAGGAAGACAACCTGGAGGTAAGATTCAAAGCAACGGTTGAAGCTATTCGCAAAAAAGAAGGACTTTGGATAGTTGAAATCGGGGAAGGCGACCTTATTGAAACGTCTATTTTGATTGACGGCACTGACCTGGGCGATGTAGCTGCCATGACCGGCGTTGATTTTGATCTCGGTATGGATGCCCGTGCTGCAACCAATGAGGTCATGGCACCAGCCGAAGCCAATGATATTGTACAAGACCTAACCTACGTCGCTATCCTTAAAGATTACGGGCCTTCGGCGGATAAGACCATTCCCAGGCCGGCGAGTTATGATTCTACCCAATTTCTCTGCGCCTGCCAACAGTTTTGTGAAGGGGAAGAGACTCATCCTTGTCCGACCATGCTATCATACGCAAAGCTTCCCAACGATAAATACATGATCAACTGGCCCATTCACGGTAATGATTATTACGCCAACGTCGTGCCTCTATCCAAAGCAGAAAGAGCAACCGTTTTCGAGGAAGCCAAAAACCATACGTTGAATTTCATTTACTTCATCCAGAAAGACTTGGGCTACAAAAACCTGGGGCTGGCCGATGATGAATATCCGACTTCCGATCAATTACCTTTTATCCCTTACCACCGGGAAGGGAGACGCATCAAAGGGAAAGTCAGATTAAACGTTAACCATATATTAGCCCCTTTTGAACAGGAAATCCCCTTGTACCGTACCGGGATCGCAGTCGGCGATTATCCCATTGATCATCATCATGATAAAAACCCTGCCGCTCCTGAAATTGACTTTCCACCGGTCCCTTCGTTTAACATTCCAATGGGCGCTTTAATCCCCGCTGAAGTTGATCATTTTCTGATAGCTGATAAAGCCATTTCGGTCACCAATATCGTCAACGGTTCCAGCAGGTTGCAACCGGTGGTGATGCAGATCGGTCAAGCGGCGGGCGCCATTGCCGGACTATGCATACGGGAGAACATTTCCCCGCACGAGATTTCGCCACGAGTCGTACAAAACTATTTGGTGCAACAAAACGGTTATTTGATGCCTTATATGGATGTCAAACCTTCAGATCCGCATTTTCAATCCATCCAGCGCATTGGAGCAACCGGGATTTTAAAGGGCAAAGGCATACCTTTTAAATGGGCTAACCAAACCTGGTTTTACCCGGATACAACGGTAAACCTCGTAACATTACTGGCTGCCTTAAAAAACTTTGAACCAAAGTTGCAAATTGATCTGGTTCCCGAGACACCGCAAGAACAACTAAGCCTATCACAAACTATTGTCATTATATATCGTTTAGCGGATCATTTTCAATTGCAGGATGCTCAGTACCAAAATCTAACCGCTCTTTCCGATTTTATTCAAAAAAATTGGTCCACGTGGGAATTGCCGGGATCTTTCGTACCTTCCGCTCAAATCAGCAAGCGCATACTGGCCGTGCTATTGGATCAAGCGGTAAACCCTTTTCAACTAAAGCCAGTCGCAATTGATGGAAATTGGCAGAAAAAATGATCACTAATGGTAAAACAACAATATGAACCTTCATCCCATCGACATTGGTATCGTGCTTGCCTATTTGGTATTGACCATCTTTTTAGGATTTTGGATATCCCAAAAGGCATCGCGCAACCTGCAATCCTACTTTTTAGGTAACAATGAAATCAAATGGTACTACTTGGGATTGTCCAACGCTTCCGGGATGTTCGACATTAGTGGGGTCATGTGGACCGTAACCATACTTTTCGTTTACGGACTCAAAAGTGCCTGGATTCCCTGGTTGTGGCCGGTATGGAACCAGGTGTTTGTGATGGTTTTCCTGGCCATTTGGTTGAGAAGATCCAATGTGATGACGGGAGCCCAATGGATCACTACTCGATTTGGGGATGGCCTCGGTGGAAAATTATCGCACATCATCGTTACGGTATTTGCCGTTGTTAGTGTGTTGGGGTTTATTGCATATTTTTTTATCGGCATTGGTAAGTTTGCCGTTGTATTTTTTCCCTGGGATCTGTCGATCCCAACCCTGGGAATCACTTCCGAACAATCTTATGCATTCCTCATCATTGCCATTACTACGGTATACGTCATTAAAGGGGGTATGTACAGTGTAGTCCTTACTGAAGTTGTGCAGTTTGTTATCATGACCATTTCTTGCGTAGTAATTGGTTACATTGCCTGGAATCAAGTAACAGCAGCACAGATCGCGGAAGCCGTACCTCCCGGTTGGGATCAATTATTCTTTGGCTGGACCCTGGATCTGGACTGGACCGGTTACCTCGATAGTGTCAATCAGAAAATTGAAGCTGATGGCTTTGAGCTGATCGGCTACCTGGTGATGATGATGATCTTCAAAGGCATTTTTGCCAGCCTTGCCGGCCCGGTTCCAAGTTATGATATGCAAAGGGTACTGGCGACCGAGACACCTGCTGAAGCAGCCAAGATGAGCGGCTTAACCATACTTGTCCTATTCTTTCCCCGGTATTTAATGATCGCGGGCTTTGCCGTATTATCGTTGGTTTACCTGGGCCCGGAATTACAGGCCATGGGTGCGGATGTCGATTTTGAGACTATCCTTCCCATAGCTATCGAGCGCTTTGTACCCATTGGCTTCAAAGGGCTGCTATTAGCAGGTTTATTAGCAGCTTTTATGGGGACTTTTGCGGCGTTCATCAATGCCGCCCCAGCTTACCTGGTCAATGATCTGTATAAGAAATATTTTAATCCTGCTGCAAGTGACAAGACCTACGTGAAATACAGTTACATCAGCTCTCTGGCCCTAGTCATCGTCGGTGTGATCGGCGGCTTTTTTGCCGCCTCTATAAATTCGTTGACTTTATGGATCACTTCCGCACTTTACGGCGGCTATGCGGCGGCGAATGTTTTGAAATGGATTTGGTGGCGATTCAATGGATTTGGCTATTTTTTCGGCATGTTGGGCGGCTTGATCGCGTCAACTTTTGTACCCTTCTTGTTTCCGTACACTGCGGCCATCTACTTGTTCCCGATCATACTATTCATCTCTTTTGCCGGCTGTATCGCCGGTACCTATTTGACCCAACCGGATAACGAAGAGGTACTAAAAGCCTTTTACGAACAAACGAAACCCTGGGGCTTTTGGAAACCCATCATTCAAAAGATACAAAGGGAAAAACCGGGGTTTGTAGCCAATCAGGAATTCAAACGGGACGTATTCAATGTGATGGTTGGAATTGCCTGGCAAATGACCTTGATCGTTATGCCCATTTATTTGATCATTAAGGATATGCAGGGATTTGGCATTGCTGCCCTGGTATTTGTCGTCACTTCGTTGCTATTGAAACGGTTTTGGTATGATTTACTGGAGACAGATGCCAGACGCCAGATATCAGAAGCTAGGCACTCTAACGTTTCACCAAAAAGTTAAATCTTCTCTCAGCACTCCTTGGCGTCCTTTGCAGTGAGCTAATAATAGACTTGTCAATTACATTATTCGCTAATCATAAAATAAAATGATACTACCAATTACCGCTACTTTTCTCGATGAGATCAGTCACGATATTCCCCACCAAAATTGGGGTAAGAAAGAGTGGGATACCGATTTTCAATACATGCAGCAACTGGGGATCGATTGCGTTGTACTCATTCGCTGTGGGTATAAAAAATGGATAACCTATCCCTCCCAAGTACTGCAAAAAGAAGAACAGACTTATTTGCCCCCCTTTGATTTAGTGGACCTTTTCCTAAAGCTTGCCGATAAATACGGTATGGCTTTTTACTTTGGGTTATACGATTCCGGAAAATATTGGTGGGAGCAGGGAGACTACCAGAAGGAGATCGATATAAATTTAAAGATCATTGATGAAGTATGGGCCCAATACGGCTCTTATCCTGCATTTAAAGGCTGGTATCTTTGCCAGGAGGTCAGCCGTAAGACGGGTAAGATCATAGATTTATACGCCAGGCTGGGACAACATTGTAAAGCAGTTTCCAATGGTTTACCTACCTTCATCTCCCCTTATATTGACGGGAAAAAAGCACTGCTTTCCAATCAAGTTGCGCTAAACAAAACAGACGCCGTAAGCGTAGAACAACACGAAAAAGAATGGAATGAAATTCTGGATGGTATCAAATCATCCGTAGACATTCTGGCTTTTCAGGATGGTCACGTGGATTATGATCAGTTAGCGGAATATTTTAGTATCAATAAAAAATTAGCCGATCGCCACGGTATGCAATGCTGGACGAATGCAGAGTCCTTCGATCGCGATATGCCGATCAAATTTTTACCGATAAAATGGGAGAAGCTGCGCTTAAAATTAAAAGCGGCTCACGAAGCGGGTCTGGAGAAAGCCATTACTTTCGAATTCTCTCATTTTATGAGTCCGCAGTCAGCTTATGTGCAGGCGCATCATTTGTTCAATCGGTATATGGAAACGATAAGTGGAATATCCTGAATTTTAGATACCAGATGCCACCTGCCGGCCATACTGGCTCAGTAGGCGGGGATATCAGATGCAAGATGTATTGTCCCTTTAACTTAGGGGTAGTTTTACTCGATTTAATGTTTAATAACCTTTAGCTGTGGTTATGTGGTTATACAAAATACTCCCCCAATTGATCCCCACATAACTTTATAACTTTATAACCTTATAACCACCTAAAACTTAAATAGAACCGCCCCACGTTTAAAAGCCAATACAGTCAGACATTATAGATTGGCCAGAAAGTCTCGATTTGGTAATTCCCAACAATCTAACAAAGCTTAAAACATTGAATATCAAAAACATAAAATATTTACCCATAACTCAATACTTTTAATTAAAAATAACAAAGTAATATTAATTAACCTCAGTATTATGCCATTTCAATCCTACGCTACTCAATATAAAACGGCTCTATTGGAAAATGTCCTCCCTTTCTGGCTCAAAAACTCGAAGGATGAGGAGAACGGTGGCTACTTCACCTGTTTATTAAGAGATGGCCAAGTGTTTGACAGAGATAAGTTCATCTGGTTACAGGCCCGCCAAGTTTGGACCTTTGCCATGTTGTTCAACCGTTTGGAGGCCAGACCAGAATGGCTTGAATTTGCATTACACGGTGCCCGTTTTCTGCAAAAACACGGTAGAGATAAGCAAGGAAACTGGTATTTTTCCCTCGATCAAAAAGGACAACCTTTGATTCAGCCCTACAATATTTTCTCGGATTGCTTCGCCACGATGGCATTTGGACAATTGTACCTGGCCACACAAGAGAAAACCTTCGCCCAAATTGCTGTTGATACCTTTCACAACATTCTCAGACGGCAAAATAACCCTAAGGGCCAATACAATAAATTGGTACCCGGTACCAGGGCTTTGAAGAACTTTGCCCTCCCCATGATTTTGTGCAATCTTTGTTTAGAAATCGAACCACTTTTGGATTCATCCTTAGTCGAAAAGACGATTCATAACTGTATTCAGGAGGTAATGGAAGTGTTCTACGATGCTTCAACCGGACTTACCTTGGAAAATGTTACCCCAGGCGGGCAGTTTTCCGATTCTTTTGAAGGTCGGTTGCTCAATCCGGGACATGCGATAGAAGCCATGTGGTTCATCATGGATCTGGGTATTCGCAATAAGGACCAGGCTTTAGTAGATCTTGCCACCCAAAGGATGCTCAACATGTTGGAATTTGGCTGGGATGAAAAACACGGCGGCATCTTTTACTTTATGGACCTGAAAGGCCACCCTACTCAACAACTAGAATGGGATCAAAAGTTGTGGTGGGTTCACTTGGAAACTTTACTGGCGCTGTTGAAAGGTTATTCATTGACAAAAAGTCAAGCCTGTTGGGATTGGTTCGAAAAAGTACACCACTATGCCTGGTCTGCCTTTCACGATCCGGAATACGGCGAATGGTTTGGCTATTGCAACCGTCAGGGTGAAGTATTACTACCACTGAAAGGTGGGAAGTGGAAAGGGTGCTTTCACGTTCCGCGTGCTTTTTTTAATTGTTGGCAAATATTAGAATCTCTCCCCCAACCTTAATCTCAACCTTCTCCTTTCCTAATAAGTAGCTCTTCCCCCGGAAAGATCAAAAACAAAGCCCGTAGAAAAACTACATTCCTTTGAAACGATCCAGGTGCTGAGTGCCGCCACTTCTTCGACGGTTCCCAGGCGGTTCATTGGGATTTTAGCAGTCATATAGGCTAATTGTTCCGGGTCAGTATCAGCATTCATTGCCGTTTTAATAACCGCCGGTGCAATGCCATTGACCGTGATGCCCGATTCCGCGTACTCCTTTCCTACCCCTTTTACCAGGCCAATTACACCTGCCTTGGTAGCCGAATACCCCACCATCCCCGGATTGCCCTCTTTGCCGGCAATGGAGGCGATCAAGAGAATGCGGCCATAATTCGATTTCTCCATGATCTTAATGGCGTATTTGGTCATCAGAAAAGTCCCTTTTAAATTAACCGCATAGATCTGATCAAAGGCATCGGTAGCGTATTCAGTGATCTTGGTACTTGTCGGTCCCACAATACCGGCCGAATTGACCATGATATCAACTTTCCCAACGGCGGCTTCTACTGCCTCAAAACTTCGCTGTACCATTTCCTCTGAGGAAATGTCCATTACATGACCGAAAGCCTGCCATCCTTTGCTTTTCAATTCACTGACCGTTTTTTCAAGCAATGATTTATTGATGTCAAATAAAACGACCGTTCCTCCTTCGGAGGCGATCCTTTTGGCAATGCCTTTTCCGAGTCCATCGGCAGCTCCGGAGATAACTGCTACTTGATTTTCAAATCGCTTCATGGTTTTAAATTTTTCTTCTTTTGTTGTTATTCGACCCGAAGTCTGGTGATTTTCCAGATCAGATCATATGGTAAAGGTTTATTCATTCGACTTGATTTTATTATTTAAAGGTAGGAGGCATCTTGAAGGTAAGCGCATTAACTTTTAATGTCCATTGCTCGTCAAAATCTCTGACTTTTATCGCCTACTGAGTCAGAGACTCGCAAGTTTCGCCGCATCGAGACAGAACCTTTTAGGAGTATGTGGGGTAGTAACTTATCCCCCCGCTATTGCACCGATGACCAGAAAAGGTTCTTCTCCATTGAGAATGGCCGGCGGTAAGGGAGCATCAGGAGATTCGAAGGTCCAATCCATAGCGCAAACAAAAAAGCGGAGAAAGGGTCTGCGTTCTTTGGTCACCTGGTCACGGATAGTGCCTTTGAGTACCGGATATTCCGCTTCCAGTGCATCCAGTACTGCACGCTGGGTGATCGGCTCTTGCACCTCTAATTCAACTTCGGGGCCAATCCCGGCCAAATTACGTAAATGATGAGGAAGTACGACTCGTATCATAATATCGTTTGAACTTCAACGGATAATACTTTAGGAAGGTCAAGCGCAATGGGCATCCAACTATCGCCTGCATTAGCGGAGACGTAGACCTGCCCCCCTGTAGTACCAAAATAAACACCACAGGGATCGAGTTGATCTACCGCCATTGCGTCCCGTAATACATTGACATAGCAATGGCTTTGTGGTAATCCCTCTGTCAATGCTTCCCAGTTATTACCACCGGAACGACTGCGATAAACCTGCAATTTGCCTTCGGGTGGGTAGTGCTCCGAATCGCTTTTTATGGGTAAGACGTATATCGTATCCGGCTCATGCGCATGCACATCAATAACGAAGCCAAAATCACTGGGCAAATTATCACTGACTTCGTACCAGTTATCGCCCGCATCGTCACTACGCATCACATCCCAGTGTTTTTGCATAAAAAGCACATTTGGCCGCGACGGATGCATAGCCAGACGGTGCACACAATGGCCTACTTCGGCTTCGGGTTCGGGGATATAGTCTGACTTTAGCCCGCGATTAATCGGCTTCCAGCTTTTACCCCCATCATCCGTTCGAAATGCCCCCGCCGCTGAAATAGCGATAAAGATCCGGTCAGGATTTTCGGGATCGAGTACAATAGTATGCAGACACAAACCACCCGCTCCCGGTTGCCAGAAAGCCCCCGTTCCGTGTTTACGCAATCCGGATAACTCCTGCCAACTTTCCCCGCCATTGGTCGAACGAAATAGGGCGGCATCTTCTACCCCTGCGTATACAGTATCCGGGTCGGTTAAAGAGGGTTCAAAATGCCAAACCCGCTTGAATTCCCAAGGGTGCGGAGTACCATCGTACCATTGGTGCGTACCCGCCTCTCCCTCGTATTCAAACTTGTTGTCCACCGTTTTCCAGCTTTTACCGCCATCGTCAGAGCGGTGCACTACTTGTCCGAACCAGCCGAGCGTATAATCGATTGGGATCTACGGGAGAGCCTTTCAAATGATAAATTTCCCAGCCGCCGAAGAAGGGGCCGTCGATTTTCCAATTTTTACGGTTCTCATCCGAGTGAAGAACAAATGCACCTTTTTTGGTACCGACTAACAGGCGTATGGCAGTCATATTAACTTTTTTGGGTTGATTAGTAAAAGAGCTTATTTGATTCCACCCTTCAATATACAAAATGTTTAAAAAACATGCAAGTTGATTACTCCTCCCCACCTTTCACTAACCTGATACCTAAAGTTTTTGACTCGTTAAAATCTGGATCAAAAGGGTCGGCAAAACTATGGGCATCGTAGCCATAAACCTTTAATCGACCATCCTCCATATAGTATTCCGCCACATTGCCCGCCAGATCGAAAAGGTATTGTTTGCCCATTTCTTGCGGCGGGAAGCTACCCACTTCCTTAATTAAGGAGACCTTTTCATTCATCAATTTTTGTTTGAGCTGGATGGCATCATCCCGGCTTAGATCATAGCCGGCCCAATAATTCAGTGTATTTCCCTTGTCGGCGGCTTTATGCGCCTTTTTATGCAATTTCCCGGCTTCTTTCTTATTGGGAAGCCGGTATTTTTCTCCCGTATGCTCACTTATCCATCGCAGGTATGCCGTAATTTGTTCTTTGCTGAGGTTAGTAACCGGATGATTAGCCTCGATACTAGGATATTCAAAGTCCTCATCAAAAGCGCCGTATTGGGCTTTGGTCAACTCAAAGCGGGCGATCGTAAGGGTATCATCAGGTATATTTATGACCTCGGGTAAAAGCCGGCCTTTGTTCATTACCCCGTATAGACCGCCACTTTTTGCTGCTTTGGCTTTGTTGAAAGCCATCGCAAGCGGGCTTTTTTCTTTAAATGCTTCGTTCTCTTCTTTATAAGTTTTGAACAGATAAGTATCGAACCAGCGGATCTCCTCTTTCATTTTGCGGAGCTGGTGGGTTATTTTTTGTAATCCGTGAGGCTGATCGGGGAACCACAAGAACTTCACAGGCGCTTTTCCTACTTGCTGCAGCCCACGGTAATACTCCCAGCCCTGATCCCGTGGAACAGCACGGTCGTTACTCCCGTGGAAGATGATGGTAGGCGTTTTAATTTTTTCAATTTCGAAGATAGGGGAATTATTGATGTACCATTCATTGTAGTGCTTGCCATTGGTATCGTCCCAGGGAGCGCCGCCAAAGTAATACTGATCGAAGGTAACTCCAAAGCGGCAAGTCCCGTAATCGGAGGTCCAGTTAACGTCGCCCGCGCCGGGAGCAGCGGCTTTGAACATATCCGGATACTTCAGGGTCATCCAGGTGGTTAATATGGCCCCGTTCGACCAGCCCATGATCCCCAGCTTATCCATATCAATTAACCCCTGGCTGTTAAGATGCTGGATGCCGTTCATCAGGTCTATCTCCTCCAGTGAATAGTATTGTCCTTTCTTAATGGATTCGGCAAAAGCCTGACCGTGAGCTCCGGAACCATGATAGTTAGGTTTTAATACAAAAGCTCCCTTGTCCGTATAAATTTGGGGATAAGTCGACCATCTTTCCGACCAACTGTCCTGATCGACGCCCGTCGGCCCTCCGTGAATCGATAAGACTAGCGGATATTTTTTCCCTTCCTCATAGTCTTTAGGGTAATAAAGAATGCCATTTACCTGCTCGTCGTTCGCTCCCTGCCAATAAACCACTTCCGCACGAGCGACAGGTTTATCCTTGAGTTTTTTATTCAATGCGATCAATTCGGTTTGATTGGCTAAGGTTAAGGTTTGCTCGGCATTATTTTTCAGGTCCGCAACGTAATACTGCGGCAGTTTTGCAGCGGTGGAATGGTTAAAAAGCAATTTCTGACCGTTGTCGCTTACCGCCATCAGGCTGACGTGTTCTTGCATTTCACCTAAATCCAGCTGCTGCACCTTCCATCCATCGTTTGCTTTATGATAAACCTGCACTTTTCTCAGCGGACCGTTAGCCAGTGAGGCGATAACATGGGAACCCGCCAGTAAGTATCCCCCACTGAGGCCGTTTTCCCAGTCCAAAGGCACTTTCACGTATTCTTTAGTGGCCAGGTCCAAATAATATAACTCACTTTTGCCGGCACCGTTCCACTTGGGATCAGAAGTTGTTACTCCCGTAAAATAAAACCCTTTGCTATCGGGTGTAAACTGAAAAGAGGACGGTTGATGAATATCTTCCAAAATGGTAGTCGTATTACCCGTTGCCATATCCTGCAAAAAACAGACCGGTTTGGGTTGTCCATCAGCAGGGTAATGCGGACTCATTGTTTTGCGAGCCACCAGGTACTTGCCGTCGCGCGAAACATCGTAAGCTGACACCCTTTGTTCATTATCGGTAAGCCGTTTTATCTTTTTGTCTTTTACATCAAAGGCGTACAGCCGGTAAGGTTTCCAATGCTCTACGTCTTCAATGACCTGGGTATTGTCCTTCTTTTCTTCTTTGTCCAGCTCGAACTGTGTTTTTCCTTCGTTGCTGATAAAGACCAGATTCTGCTCATCCAGCCATTTCGGAGAGCTGATACCGTTTTTAAATTCATGCATTTCTTCGGATTCACCACCGTAGATACTGAGTCGCCACAATTTTTTGCCTTTATCTTTCGAAGACAGGTAATAGATATATTCACCATCCGGAGAAAAGTGCGCATTCTTTTCCGAAGAATTACCGTGCGTCAGTTGAACGGTGAGTGGTTTTCCGTCCTTGATCACGTCCAAACGGGTTAAAAATAGCTTTTGGACAAATTTGTCTTCCTTTTTTTGTCCGATGCGTTTGGACCAGACGACCATTTTGCCATCCGGAGAAAAGCTGGGAGAGGAGACGTATTCGGTATTAATGATTTCCTCTGGCGTCCAGTGCTTTGGGTTTTCCTGAGCAAGGATTAGGTTACTGTGGATACCAAAGCACATCAGAGAGAGCAGTAGTATAAGTTGATTTTTCATGATATTGTTGAATTTGTTAGGCGTACCTGTTCGTCTGGGTTGGGAACAGGTTGTTTTGATGGAATTATTCGCCAATTTAGGTAGTTAATTTTGGTCTGGCAAGGGCTGAGGGGAAATTGCCTGCTTTAGGGCTGATTTAAAATGGAAGGTGTTATTTTAAATAGACTTGTTCGGCGGGATCATCATTTTGAAACAATAATATCCGGATTTACTTCCAGTAATTCGTCTACTAAAGAATCTCTATCTTTTATAGTGACCTTAGCTTTAAGAGTAGAGTTGTAAAAAACAATCATCGTATCATCGTCTTTCAATTTAATTTCATCTATGTTTAGAATATAGTATTCTGTACTTTGAATTCCACCAGAGTATTTCACTAAATTTTTTCCCATAACTTTATAAAAAGAATTCTCCAATACGAAAGGGATAAAGAACAATGGGAATATGGTTATTGCTGCAATGATCCAGTATAACAAAAACCCTTCAAATAGAAATAAAACGCATAATACAACTACTAGAAATATATTAAAATTCTTATGGGAGGCTATGTATTTTTTTTTCATTTTCAAAACCTTCAGCAATTTCTAGTTTGAGAATTCAATTGTTAGTGACTTAAGTTTCGCAGGAGATTAAACCACTGAAAAAGAGTAAAAAACACATTGAAATAATTTTAATAAAAAAGCGTAATTCCTTATATTACAACTACTTAGACCCTAAAGGTAATTACGCTAAAAATGAAATTATTCAAAAATAACAATGCCGTCAGCTATTTGCAAGTATTCTTGGAAAATGATAAAAAATCAGGAGATTTTCTGAATAGCTACTTGAAGATGTTGCTGCATGGAAGCCTAAGGAAGATTCTGGGCCAAATTGGAATAGATGCTGAAGAAAATGCTGGAAATATTGAAACTTAGCTCTGAAAAAATCTTCTTATTTTGAGCGAAGAAAAATGAAGAGCCTGAAAACGGTGGTTTCTGTAGAAATTAAATCAAAACCCAATTAACTACATACATTGCAGCTTCAGAGAGTTTTGACTCTGAGCTATGAGTTGACCGCAAATAAGAGGAACGCTATTGTTTTTTAGTAAGTAAGGAAAAGGGGGTTGCTCAAATAATCCTCGAGGGAAATGAATAAACAAGAACGGTTAGAGAAGATTAATAATTATATGTCAAAAGGGTTCTTGAGAGAAGCATTAATGGAATTCCAGGGAACTTTTCTTGAAAATGAAACTATACATGTGCACGGAATTCTAACTGAGCTAGAACTAAAGAATATTCAGAGAATTCTTCATCCCGGAGAATATGGAGTTGAGCGAAACAGGATTTCAGTAGAGGTCATGACTCTGATACAACATTAAAAATCTGGTAAATTGCGATCAAATGCTTCTGCCAAAAGCGCGAATTCCAGATACTCAGAAGAACTCATTGGTTATTCTTCTTTTTGTTATGATTATACTGTAATGTATGGATATTGAAAGAATAAAATTTCAACTAGCAAAAGGCAATCTTAAGTCTGCTATTACAGATTTATTGAGCATTGCTGATAAGTATTTATTAACATTTAACGATGAAATTCTACTGATATCCTCGAGGTATTATACAATTGAACGAGAGAAAGTTAGAAACGTAATTTCAAAGGAAAATTATTTTTTAGAATTGAATTCAATTTCGAATGACATACTCCTAGTACTCGGATATTTGGAGGAACTTGATGAAGTCAAATTAAAGAATATTTCAAGGCAAAGTATTAAAGAAGAGCTTGATAAATTATTGGAAGATTATGAAGATTGCCGTAAAATTAAGAGCACTGCTACTAGGTTAAGGATGAAAAACAATCTTAGTCACTTGATTTCACAAAAAATCATTCAATACCCAAAAATAGTTAATGAATACGTAAACAATCCAACAGATGGGTTCATTTGTGGCGTTTGTAAGAAAATTCAACGTGTACCTGATTTTGAGGACTTAGATATTCTGGAAAAAATAGCACCAGAGACCAACAGTAAATTTGTAAAAGGAAACATAGCAAGTGCGATTACTGAATTAATATATTTCAGTAAGGTAAGAATAGGGGATGATGTAAGGATATCTAAAATACTAAACTTGCTAAAAGTTGGTTCTGATAAAACTGTGCAAAAAAATATTGAAAGAGCAGAGGCTGCTCTTGAGTATTTATTGAATAAGTAAAACTCAAATTTATTTATCTCACCAATAAATTCATATAAAGGAACCTTGATACGGAGTAAATAGAAAAATCAGAAATGTCTGATAAATCCTATGTGACAATACATCTAAGAGACCAGGCCCAATTCTAGTCCAAAAAAACAGGCGGTTTGTTGAAACAGTTTAAGTAGGCATTTTTTGTACTTTAAATAAGTGAGAAGCCAGATTTGAGACGCTACCTGCCCACCCTGCCGGCCGCTAGCACCGCCACGTTGGGCCCGGGTCTGGGCAGGCGGGGACTCTTGACCGTGTGTGATTGCTACCGATTGCTATCGGGAGTGAGTTTGGGGGGGGTTAAAACAAAACTTATTATTGTCCATCCACTTACTTGAAAAGCCTATAGAAACTTCCGCAATCTACTGCTCTGTTTATATTATTATTTCACCAAATTAGATCACCTATTCCAATGTTGATCCTTTGGTCAAGTTTGTTTAGCCTTATATTGCACAAAGCATTGCAAAGCAAAACAGGCTAAGCTCCGTCAAGCCTAACCTGTAAAGTTTTGAATTTCATTTCTTAACGACTGCTAAAAGATTTTAAACTATGTAAGTTATTTTAAGCCAGTCATTTAGCTTTTTAATTTGTGATCCCGGCAGGACTCGAACCTGCAACCTGCTGATTAGCTTACCATCTACAGCTTTCGCTGCTTCCGATATTATCGGAATTTGTGGTCTGGACTATCTCTTCACCATTTCAGGTGTGCCACGTATAGTCTCTACGGATCCCTTTTCAGGTTTCCTCGGGATTGCCTTATCCGCAAGAGGCGAACTTAGGTTTCCCCGATATAGTGGCATCCACTTTACAGGTTTTGTTTCCCTGTAAAGGCTCCTAATTTTAGTTCTCTTTTGAACTATGCTTAAAGTCAGCTGCTCTATCCAGTTGAGCTACGAGACCATTTTTCTTAGCGACTGCAAATTTATTACTTTTATACCTTACAAGCAACTTTTCACCAAAGTCATTGTTCAACTTTCGTCTGAAAAAAATAGCACATGAGTAACGTCCGTATTGAAGAAAGCTGGAAAACCGTTTTAAGAGACGAATTTCACCAACCCTATTTCCAGAGCCTTGCCACCTTTCTAAAGAACGAAAAAACAGCCGGTAAGGTGATCTACCCTCCTGGGTCTTTGATCTTTAATGCCTTTGATTCTACGCCTTTTGAGGAGGTGAAAGTGGTTATTCTTGGGCAGGATCCATATCACAATCCAGGTGAAGCGATGGGGCTTTCTTTTTCCGTTCCAAAGAGCAAAAGAATTCCACCCTCTCTCGTGAATATTTACAAAGAATTGAAGGCGGACCTGGGTATTCCTATCCCTAAACACGGTGATCTTACCAAGTGGGCGGAACAAGGCGTTTTCCTACTGAATGCTATGTTGACGGTTGAACACAAAAAAGCGGGCGCTCACCGGAAAATCGGCTGGCAAGACTTTACGAATGCTGTGATCAAAAAGCTTTCTGATGAAAGAGAAAACCTTGTTTTTTTGCTGTGGGGGAATTTTGCCCGTAAGAAAAAAGCCCTTATCGACAATTCCCGCCATTTGGTACTGGAAGCAGCCCACCCTTCTCCGTTGGCCGGTAATGCTTTCAGCGGTTGCCATCATTTTTCCAAGGCCAATGAGTATTTAGTGCAATATGGAATAGAGCCCATCGACTGGAGTATCGATTAAATACGACACAACATTGTTATTCAGCATAAAAAAGCTCATTATCATTAATAAATCAAGATTTTCAAGTATATTTGTGTAATCATACCACCTGCTAGAGATCCTTTTTTTCCTTCACCATAGCATCCATAGGATCTATAAGTATACAAACTCGTAATACCAACAACATTTTATTGTCTTAACTACTTTAAGTGATGAGAAAGCTATTTCTTAGAATTGGCAGTTTATTTGCCTTGGTTTCGGTTGCCTTAGGAGCTTTCGGCTCCCATGGTCTTGCTGAGATCTTAACCTTAGATCAATTGAGAATATTCGAGATTGGCGTTCGTTATCAATTCTTTCACGCTATTGCCATCTTTGCTTTGGGGTCTTTGTTGTATTACCGCAAAACGAAGCTCATGGTATTTGCAGGATGGATATTTACAGCAGGTATCATTTTATTCTCAGGGTCCTTATACGTTCTCTCCGTGCAAGAGCTACTTAACGCACCAAAGGAAGTGGTCGGTCCTATAACCCCAATTGGCGGTACTTTACTCATTTCGGGGTGGGCTTTGCTTTTCATTTCGACCTTTCAAGAAAATGAGAAGCTTTACAAAAAGAAGAGAACCGAATAAGAGCTTGTTTTGGTTTTATGAGCCAGTATTTATTTCTTAAAAAATGCTGGTGATGTGTTGAAACTGAAAGACAGGTGCTACATTCTATACTAAAATTGCTTTTGCTGGTATTTAATCAGAGTGAACACCCTATGTCTAAACGATATCTTCATTGATTGGCTCCATCTTTTCTTTTGCATTTACCCGGTTTCGCCACCAAACGAAGCCGATGATGCCAATAATAAGATAAGGTGTAGCCAGCATATACAGTATTCCGTTGTTTAAACCACGCCCGGCAGTACCGCCGTTTTCGAGGTTACTTTCGGCGGCCATTCTACACATTGGACATTGAGCATAAATGTCTGCCGACAGCAGCATAAACACAAGAACCATTAATACCGTCAATGCAATTTTTATATTTGATCTTCTCATAATGACTATTTTTTTCCTTATTAAAAATAAAAAGTTTTAATCATTTTCTCAACCGTAATACGGCATTAGGAGAAAATAACAGATCGGGCCTGTAACAGCTACGTATAACCACAATGGGAACACCCATTTAGCCATCCTACGGTGCTTTTCAATCTGATTCGTGTATGCCCGGATAAAAGTAAACAGGATAAAAGGCAAAGAAGCTGCCGCCAGAACAATATGGCTGATCAGTAAAACTAAGTATATCGTTCTTGAAGAGCCCACTTCCAACCGCTCGGTTTCAGACAATATACCATCATGGTTAATATCACCGTAGATAGTGGCAGGATTGGTAAAATGATATACTACGTAGGCTAAAAGAAAAAGTACCGAAAAAATCAATGCGGAGAACATCATCCGTTGATGCGCCTGAATTTTCTTTTGCTTGATAAAAACAAATCCAATGATCAATGCTATTGCCGTAAGCGCATTAAGTGCGGAGTAAAAAGGGGGCAAAAAGCTAAAATCCCATCCTGCCGGCAGATCCAGCTTTACGCTGCGCATTAACCCTACCAGGAATAAAACAATTGCAGTTACTACCCAGGTAGCAATGTTCAATTGTTTTGCTAGTTTTAGACTCTTTTCCATAGTTATTTTTCAGTCTCTCTTTTTACAACGGGGTCTTCCGTTCCCTTTCTTGGTGTTAATACAGACACGTGTTCCACCAGGCGTTTCATATCTTCTGGAGAATTGACATAACAATTCCTTACATTCAACGTAGGATCAACAACAACGAAATCCATTTGTTGCCCGGTACAATGGTAAGATTTCACCTTGATATTCTGCAATTGAGCTTCGCCCACTTGCAGAAAGGTGCAGTAAGGATTATTTTGCAAATATTTTTCGTGGTATTGCTCAATATTCGTACGATCATTGGTATTTATGAGAAAATGCACCTTATCGGTTTTCCCGAATTGATCCACCAGTTTATTCAAGTTCTCTCCGATCTCTACAGCGTAGGGGCTATCAAGCCGGTCCAAAAAACTCGTTACTACTACACTACCTTTCAAGTCCGCCAGTGCAAAACTTTCTTTCTCAAACGGCACAAAAGCATATCCACCAACTACCCCCAGATCACTCAGGTCATTGAGAATTTCCAACCGGTAATTGTAACCTTTTTGTAAATAGTACCAGGATCCCAGCGGTAAACCAACCAGAATTAAGGATAAGGCCACTAATTGGAAGATAAACCTGCGTGGATTCCTGCCTTGTTTTTCATTACTCATTGTAAAACAATATTATTATAGAAGATGCCATTTTCTTCTCCACTATAAATTGATTTATAAAACAAAAGGCCAAGAAATTTGGTTCCTGGCCTTTTGTAATGGTAGTATCATCTTTTTTGACCTTAGCTGTTTTGAATGTCCTCACCTATTCTGTATACCTCATTCATTCCGGTGGCATTCTGCTCTTCAACTGGTATTTCATTTTTTTGTTTGATCAAGGCTCTTCTTGCTTTCCAAGAATCTCCTTCCTGGAAAAAGGCGATAATGGCCCAAATAAGTAAAACCGTTGGTAATAATACGCTAAGGGCCAATCCTTTCACCTCGTAGCGCATGTGCATAAACTCATAAATGATGAAATAGGCTTTATAAAGAGAAAGAGCAATCAAAACAACTCCTACAATGTAGGCTACAGCAGTGATTTCATCGACTCCGCCAATAATATATCCTTTACCAAAAAGAGAAAATAGTACCTCAACGATGGTTACAACTGCAAGCAGGCCGAGGCCAAAAAATACTTTTTTCTTTGATTCTTCGTATGAAAGATGTGCCATGATTTTTATTTTTTAGACGCTAGATTTTAGCCCCTAGAGGGTATGGGGATGATAGATAATAGTGTAAAATACAAAACTATTGAATTAGGTTTTACACTATCTATAATAAATAGAATACCAGGAATACGAATACCCAAACCAAGTCTACGAAGTGCCAGTAAAGCCCTATTTTTTCTACCATTTCGTAGCCATTACGACGAGCAACGTAGACACCACTGGCTGCGTTGATCATGATAATGAATAAGAATACAACGCCGGAAAATACGTGAAAACCGTGAAAACCTGTAATAAAGAAGAAAAGTGCACCGAAGGCTTTAGGACCAAAATCAGTCCTTGCTACTGCTGCCTCACCGGTTTCCTCGTCGACGTATTGATAACGTCTGAAGATCCATCCTTCTTCAGTGGTACTATGATCACCTTCCTGAGCGACAGTCTCGGCAGCAGCTTCTTCTCCACCGTGCCCTTCTCCGTGTCCGCCGGCTTTATGGATTAAGTAAGTATCTCCTGCTTTAAAGCTTTCTCTGGTCTCTCCGGATTCGTAGGGATGTCCATGTTCATCATCAAGATATTCCCCATCTACCACGTGTGTACCAAAAGGGTTTGTCGTAACCGTCATGTGCTCCGTACCGATCAAATTAGTCCATTCCCATGCCTGGCAGCCCAAGAAGCCGGCTCCACCAAGGATAGTTAATAACATCCAGAAAACAACGCCGTTTTTATTCTCACGATGTCCTTCCTGTACCGCTCTTACCATCGTAACCGAACTAATGATCAAAAGGAAAGACATAATGGTAACAAATATCAACGGTGCCCCGTGAACACCAAAAGGAGCCGTTGAAAACACCACATCCGGTACCGGCCAGGTGAAGCTACTAAAGCGCAAAGCACCATATGCGAT
Source organism: uncultured Saprospiraceae bacterium (assembly GCA_964533785.1). Lineage (GTDB taxonomy): Bacteria > Bacteroidota > Bacteroidia > Chitinophagales > Saprospiraceae > JANQRV01. The sequence continues at coordinate 50,229 of CAZHNG010000001.1, forward strand.
TAAGAAACCGGCAAAAGTAAATGCGTCTGACAGCAGGAAGTACCACATCATCAACTTACCATAACTGGCTTTGAACGGGGACTTTGCTCCTGACCATGCATTGTCATCGATAACGTCTTGTTCTATTACAGGATCTGTTGATACCATTCGTTTGTTATTTTATTTGCTGTTTACAGTTCCAAAATTAATATAACCTATGATTGTATCACAAAAAATACGATTAAATATATCCAGAGAAAATCAACGAAATGCCAGTAAGTAAGCGTAAGCTCAAATCTTCTTTTCCGGACATCCGTTACTTTAAATTTTAGCGCAAAAGCGTGGATCATAGCTACTATTAACCCGACTATACCGCCTAGTACATGGGCAGCGTGGACCCAGGAGATCGCATAAACAAAATCCCCCGAAGGATTTGTCCGCAAAGGAATACCCATCTCCTTCAGTGCCGTCCATCCCTGGTATTGCATAATCAGGAAGGCGATCCCCAACGCGAAGCCGGCAAAAAGAAATAACTTATACCGTAGTTCCAGCCCTTTTTTAAAATTAACATAAGAAGTGTGGAGCGCAACACTACTCAGCAATATTGCGATAGTACTCATAAAGAAAACATCCGGAATTGGAAATTCATACCAATTACCCGCCGCTCTTCTTACAATATAAGCACTGGTAAGCCCTGAAAATAACATGAGCATACTCGCGCATGCTACCCACATCGCAAATTTTTGAGGATGTATTTTGCTCCTGTTGTAAGAATTTGCCACTGTCGTCGCCATTTTTATTATTTAACGGTTAGTAAAATCCGTTGGCTTTTCTGTCTGTTAAAGTAGTTTATCAACCCATAATATTATGAGCACCAAAGGTATATAAAAGAAGGAAGTAAACATCAGCCGTAAAGCAGTTGCTCTGTTGAATTGCACATAAAACTTCCAGCTCTGCAAGGCGTATATCGTAGAAACCACAAAGACCAGTACAGTCGCCCCTATGCTTGTAATGCCAACAATATAAGGGATCCAGCTCGTGACCATTAAGAATAAAGCATAAAGTAAAGACTGTGTGCCTATCACTCTGCTGGGAGAATCATTCTTACTGGGCAAAAACTTATAACCTGCTTTGAGATAGTCTTTATGTCCCAACCAGCCGATTGACCAGAAATGAGGGAACTGCCAAAGAAACTGGATCGTGAATAACAATAACTCTAAAACGGTCAATTCCCCTTGGGCAGCAACACTCCCGATCAATACCGGCATAGCTCCCGCAATCGCTCCAACTGTAACAGCTGCTGGTGTCACCCGCTTTAAAGGCGTGTACAAAAAGGCATAAATAACAAGTGCCAACATACCAAAAAAAGCAGTCCAGGGATTAAATAACGCCAGAAGGGTGATCCCGATCATACTCATAAAACCTGCTGCTACCACGCCTTCGGAAATAGACATCCTTCCCGCCGCTAGTGGACGATCAGCTGTGCGCTGCATAAGCTTATCATAATCTTTCTCTAAAACCTGGTTGAGTGCATTGGAAGCACCCGTTACCAAAAAACCGCCGATCGCAAGCGTCAAAACGTCCAGCCACGCAACTAACGAAGGTGAAGCGATTAAAAAAGCAAGAACAGATGAGAATACAACCGTTAAGTTGAGCCTCAGCTTAACCAACTGCTTGTAGTCGCTTACTTTTACTGCAAAGACACTTTGCTTTGCTTCAATGCTCGTATTCGTATTCAATGCCTTCTTGTATTTGTAAGCAAGTGCGTAAGCACCGTTTGGTGTACGCACCTGATTACATTTTTATAATGAAATACTTTTCAATTTGTTATAATAATTGAACAAACCTTAGTGCCCCGGACTCTCATCATCCCCTACTGGTTTCACCTGAGGAATAAACTCTTTACCATCTTTTCCGTAGTCATAAGCCCAGCGTTGTACTGATGGTAGATTACCTTCCCAGTTTCCGTGTCCGGCGTTAATTGGAGTCGTCCATTCCAGGGTATTAGCTCCCCAAGGATTACGCACCGTCATTTTTTTGCCGTACCAAATGCTGTAGAAGAAATTAATAACGAATAATATCTGCAAAGCAAATACAATCGCCGCGGCAATCGTAATAAACTGGTTCATGCCGTCGAAGTGACCGAATGTTGTAAAGCTGTCAAAACGGTAGTAGCGTCTTGGTACTCCAGCCATCCCAAGGTAGTGCATAGGCCAGAAAATAGCATAAGCACCAACAAGCGTTCCCCAGAAGTGTATCTTCCCGAGTGTCTCATTCATAAATCTACCGTACATTTTCGGGAACCAGTGATAAATACCCGCGAACATTCCGAAGAATGCGGCAATACCCATCACGATGTGGAAGTGAGCAACCACAAAGTAAGTATCATGCATTTGTATATCAATGGCTGAGTTACCTAAGAAAATACCCGTCAAACCACCGGAAATAAACATCGATACAAACCCAATACCAAACAAGCTTGCGGAGTTAAACCGGATACTACCTCCGTATAGGGTTGCAATCCAATTAAACACTTTCACCGCTGAAGGAACAGCGATAATCAATGTGAAAATCACAAAGAAGTTAGAAATGAATGGATTTACACCCGACATGAACATATGGTGTGCCCACACGATGAAAGACAAGAAAGCAATTGCCAGAATGGAATAAACCATCGCTTTATATCCAAAGATAGGCTTACGTGAATGTACGGATAATACTTCTGATACGATCCCCATCGCCGGCAGGATAATGATATATACCTCCGGGTGTCCGAGGAACCAGAATAAGTGTTGATAAAGTATCGGACTACCACCCACGTGATCCAATGCCTGACCACCAATAAAAATTTCACTCAGATAGAAACTTGTTCCTAAGCTGCGGTCAAACATAACTAATAGGAGCCCCGAAACTAATACCGGAAATGACAGAAGACCGATTATAGCCGTAATGAAAAAAGACCAGATAGTTAGGGGCAGTCGCCACATACTCATACCCTTAGTCCGCAGGTTCAATACTGTTGTGATGTAATTAATACCTCCCAACAGTACCGAGACAACAAACAAGACCAAACTTACCACCCACAAAGTCATACCGGCAGCCGAACCTGATGAAGCCTGCGGTAGCGCACTCAGCGGAGGATAGGCCGTCCATCCACCACTAAACGGTCCCGTACTTAGGAAGAGAGAAATGAACATTACAATGCCTGCCAGGAAAAAGAACCAATAGGATAGCATATTCAGAAAAGGAGATGCCATATCCCTTGCACCAACCTGAAGAGGAATCAACAAATTACTGAAAGTACCACTCAATCCTGCTGTTAATACGAAGAACACCAAAATAGTACCATGCATTGTGACTAATGCATAGTAAAATTGTGGGTCCAATGTACCTACACCATCGTTTATGGTAATCCACTTACCTAGTAATGGTTTTATCCATGCCATATCGCCGTCAGGGAAACCAAGCTGTAATCTAAAAATGATAGACATTGCTGCCCCAATGATCGCCCAAAACATCCCGGTAATTAGAAATTGCTTCGCAATGATCTTGTGATCCTGACTGAAGATATAAGTATTAATAAAGTTAGATTGATACTTATCACCATGGTGATGATCATGAAAATGGTCATCAAAACCATGCTGTTCTATCAGAACATCTTCTTCTGTTTTAGTCTGTGGTGTTTTTATATCAGCCATTAGTCATTATATTTATCAACACTCCCAACTGGGAAAATAATTATTTCGTTAAAATTCTAAATTCTGTTCTACGGTTCATAGCCCTTCCTTCTTCTGTTTCATTAGTATCAACTGGTCGCGCTGAACCGTATCCTACGTACCTCAACCTTGATTCGTCAATACCTTTATCTGCCAGGTACTGGTAAACGGCTGCTGCGCGTTTTTGAGATAATTCAACATTGGATGATGCATCACCGCTATTGTCCGTATGTCCTGCTAATTCAACAGTCATACTGGAATTTGTTGTCATTAAATCGTAAAGATTGTCTAATTCGTAGCGAGACAAATCGGTCAGGTTAGCAGAACCCGTTTCAAAGAACACATAGTTGAAGCGCAATGAGGTATCTTGCGGACTATCCATCTGCAGAACTCCTTGCACGGCCTCGTTGAACTCTTCCTTACGCTCTTCAACCTCAAAATCCAGTATTTCATCTTTAAGAGGATCGTAATCTTTGCCCCTCACATTCGAAAGATAGTAAGAACTTTGACTACTCAACCAATCTTCGTACTCGTCTTCCTCGACAATGCGAACTAACTTCTTCATACTGTAGTGCCCTCTACCACATAGCTCAGCACAAGCTAACTCAAAATTGAAGGTTTCCCACAATTGTAAATCGGGCTGTTCCGGATCAGGCTGCTGGTATTCAGGATACTTTCTTAACTCTTGGCGGTATTCTTCCGTTGTTTTGGAAGGAGTGAAAACAAAATAAGTTGGTAACCCGGGAATGGCATCCATTTTCACCCTGAAGTGTGGTAAATAGAAGTTATGAAGTACATCTTTCGCCGTGATACGAACCCGAACCTTTTTTCCTTTGGGTAGTACAATTTCGTTGACGTGGATGTCGTCTATGTTCTTTTTATCTTCCCAATTTTGTCCGAGTGGATTGGTCGCAGGATCGATCAAACGAAAATCTTTTTCCCCGATTAATCCATCAGGACCAGGATAACGTAACTCCCAAGCAAACTGGTACCCTGTTGCTTCAATTTCAATGTGCTCTTCTCCTGGTTTAATATCCGCCATTACCTCGTTCCAGGCATCTAGACCACCTATGACCAGGTAAGTCATAACAATGGCAGGGATACCCGTCCAAATGTATTCTACTAGATTATTGTGCGGTAGAAAAACAGCCTTACTACCGCGCTTAGCCCGGTACTTATAGGCAAAATAGAAAAGTGCGATTTGGGTCAGGACGAACACAAAACCAGTACACAATAAAGTAATGTGAAATAAGCTGTCCAGGCTTCCTCCGTGCTCTGATGCAGCAGCGTGAGGGCCATATCCCAGCATGTAGTTTTTATAGTAGTAACCTGAGGCGAAAACGCCAATCAAAAAGAGAACCATAAAGACCATGGAAAAAAGACCTGCACGATTATTAGCAATTTCTTGCATTTCTTCTTCACCTCTGATCTTACTGGCAAGCTCAGTTACTTTACCAATCTGTACTGCAACTATGGCAATCAGTATCAGACTTAATGTTATGAGTAATGCAGTCATTATTTATTTCTTGTTTCTATTATTTTTTAATCTAAAATCCCTACAAAATTAAGGATCAATGTTTATTTCAGCTATACCACAAGGGCCTTCGACTTATTTAGAATCATTCTAATTAAAGGGCCAAACGCTGTGGTGTAAACTTTCCTTTAAGTATGGATCACGCTCTGCCAACAACGGAGCTTTGCTCATGCGCCAAAATACAAAGTACATGAAGAAAGCAAGAAAGCCAAGCATTGTTCCAATCTCCAATAATCCGGGAACGGAAAAACCAGCGACAAAACCTACCGCATGGCTAGCTGCCTCAGCAGCTCCGTGATCACCAGCGGCATGCTCCATGTGGCTCATGACTTCATGAGTAGTGTGGTAAACCCCCGGTTTGATCATCTGGAAAAAGTCCCACCAGTGACCAAAAAATACGACAATAGAAGCAAAAACCATCGTTCCGTATTTTCGCTTCGTATCATTACGCATTAGAATAAAGAAAGGGGCCGCAAAGTTCAATACTAAATTCGTATAGAACAGAACCGGATAATTATCTATCCTGGTTTGAAAGTAAACGGTTTCCTCCCCTACATTTCCGTACCAGATCAACATATACTGTGAGAACCACAAATAGGTCCAGAAAATACTGATCGCAAACAGGTACTTTCCGAGGTCATGAAGGTGATTAGCCGTAACAACTTCTAAATAACCGAGTGACTTCAAATAAATAACCGTAATGATCGTCAAGGCCATAGCGGCTACAAACCAGCTTGCCCCCGTATACCAAGCGTAAAGCGTACTATACCAATGAGAATCGATGGACATTATCCACTGCCAGATCAAAGCAGCGCTCGCAAAACCTGCAATGGGTAAGAAAGCAGCCGCCCAAACCCGCATGGTATGGTGAAGACGGTAATCGTCGGTACCTTCGACATCCTCTTTGAGAGATAATTGTCTTAATCTTATAGCAAACAAGATCCACACTCCCATTATGATTATCGTACCGAAGGTGTACCAACTTTTGTTTAAAAATGCAGACTTGTGCTGGAGAATCGGATCCTCCGCAACTGTCGCTGCATCGTTCCAGTGATACAAATGATGGCCGTGTGTCCAAAGACCAGCTGCCAAGACTAACAAAAGTAGGGCTCCTGGTATTAAAAACAAAGAATAAGCCTCCCACACCCGCTTCACTACCGTATGCCATCCTGACCATGCTGTTATAAAAGCAGATAGGATAAATAAAGAAATAAAAGCTATTCCGGTAAAGAACACCGTATTGTGTAAATAATTGGACCAAAACCGGGAGTGGAGCGCATCATCTGTAAAGAAAGTAACTCCTAAGCATAACAATCCCAGGATCATGAAAGCTAAGAGGACTGTCTTTTGTCTGGCTGTAAAGCTAAACTGGTTCATCAAATATTGCTATTTATGAGATGGTGACAACACTCTAAAAAGTGCTGTCGAATTTATGTTTTTATTCTACGATCCAATGTAACCCGGATCACAAAAGAAAAATTAGTGTTGAGATCCGGATCCATGATCATCCGACTGATGATCACCTTCCGTAGTATTTTCGTGGGGAACTTCTTCAACGACGTTCTGCACAGCGGCGGTTTGCTTGATCATCGCCATAGGCGTACCGAAAGATTCATTTAAAGTATTCACATTAGCATCGTACTCCGTTCCTGTTTCGTCGGCCTGCAATGCTCTGATGTAGTGGATCACATTCCATCTTTCTTCGTAGGATAATTTATCTTTGTAAGCACCCATAACGTTCTTACCGTACATAATGGCGTGGTAATAACGTCCGTTTGAAGCGGTCAGCAAATCACCGATCAAGAAATTGGCAGGTTGTGCCGGATAAGCTGCGTTAGGATTGTCTTCACTTACGATATAACCGACACCATCCCCTTTCTCTCCGTGACAAATACCGCAAAAGATATCGTACAGTTCCTTACCCTTGGCTAAGCCTTCTTCTGTAATGGGGAAAGGATTGTCGATCAATTCTTCCGTAGCACGAGTTCTTTCTTCCTCAGTATCTTCATAATGATAAGGTACACTACCGTTTACGGGAACAGCAATTTCATTAACCGAACGCTCTCCACGTAAGGTAGCCATCATGGTTTCCGCCTGATTGGGATCAGTATGTCTTACACCAGCGTAACCCCGGGGGACAGTACCATGTACCGGTTCACCAGGAATGGATAAAGTTTTCAGATCAACTTTGCTATCCTCATCCCAGGTGTTCAAACCATATTTCGTGTACACGTTAGCCTCGTAGGCTATCGAATGAGCCATATCCGGCATATATTCACTTCCGGTGAAATTTCCTTCCGCCGGTGAACACGCATACAATGATAAAGCGAATAGAACCGCAACCAAATACTGCTTAATCTTTATCATGAAAATCTTTTATTTTAAAATCAAATCCCAAATTCTATTTTCGGGAATCAAAAAATATTCTAAATAGCTTTGACATTAGTTTCTACAGCTCCGGTAGTCGTAAGAAAATCTTTCAGACTGTCTTTATCCTCCTCTGCAGAATCTGAAACATCAAACGCCATACAAAACTTATCATCAGTAATTCTTTCGTCCAAAGTGGGATTTTTCACCCCCGGCCACAGCCCATTGACGGTATAAAAAGTAACCACCATCCCTACGGATGCGAATAATACGGTTACCTCGAAAGTAATGGGTATAAACGCGGGTACCGACCAGTAAGGTTTCCCCCCAAAAATGATTGGCCAGTCCCGGGTAAATACCCAGGTCATGAATAAAAATGCAGTCAGCGTACCGATCATTCCGTAGACAAAGCCTGCAATATGCAACCTACTTTCAGACAATTCCATCGCCTCCTCCAACCCGTGAACGGGAAAAGGAGTGTAAACTTCATCGATCTCAAGGTGATCCGCTTTGGCCTTTTTAATTGCACGAAGTAATACTTCTTCATCTTCATACAATCCGTAGAGCACTGTTTTATTATATTTTCTCATAATCCGAGAGCTAATGTTACATTATTAATTAATGATCGCTACCTTCTTTTTCAATGATCCTGGCAGCTTCCTCCGCAGTCTCCATACCATTTTCTTCATGGTGGTGATGCTGAGCATCAGGGCCGACATATTGATCACCTGCTGTTTTCAGAATACTTTTAATTTCAGCAACGGCCACAACCGGAGCTACTCTGGTAAATATCAAATAAAGCAATGAGAAGAAACCGATCGTTCCGACAAAAATACCGATCTCCACCCAGGTGGGGGTATAGTAACTCCAACTTGATGGTAAGTAATCCCTTGCCAGGGTCGTTGCAATAATTACGAATCTTTCAAACCACATTCCAATGTTCACAAAAATGGAAAGTAAGAATGTAATGAACAGGTTTCTACGGAATTTTCTGAACCAGAAAATCTGTGGTGAAATAACATTACAGGTCATCATACCCACGTACGACCACCAGTATGGTCCGAGTACCCTATTGTAAAAAGCATATTGTTCATACAAATAACCAGAATACCAGGCGATAAATAATTCCGTCAAATAGGCGACCCCTACGATCGTTCCGGTCAGTAATATGACTTTATTCATACTATCGATGTGCTCGATAGTTATATATTCTTCGAGTTTTAAGATCTTTCGGGTTATCAGCATCAGGGTTAATACCATGGCAAAACCGGAGAAGATCGCTCCCGCAACAAAATAGGGTGGGAAAATGGTAGTGTGCCATCCCGGGATTACTGATGTGGCGAAGTCAAAAGATACAATAGTGTGTACTGAAAGTACCAGTGGCGTAGCAAGACCTGCCAATACCAGGGATAAACTTTCCCATCTTTGCCAGTGCTTTGCGGAACCGGTCCAGCCGAAAGAAACAACATTGTAGATTCTTTTGCGGATACCTTTCGCCCGGTCTCTGATAGTCGCAAAATCAGGCACTAAACCAGTATACCAGAACAAAAGAGACACAGTAAAGTAAGTCGAGATAGCGAATACATCCCACAAAAGCGGAGAGTTAAAATTCACCCAAAGCGGACCTCTTGTGTTGGGATAAGGGAAAATAAAAAAGGCCAGCCAGATTCGTCCCATGTGAATCAACGGGAATAAACCTGCACACATTACGGCGAAAATGGTCATCGCCTCAGCAGCACGGTTAACCCCTGTACGCCATTTCTGTCTGAATAACAAGAGAATGGCGGAGATTAAGGTACCCGCGTGACCAATACCAATCCACCAAACGAAGTTGGTGATATCCCAGGCCCAGCCAATAGTCTTGTTCGCTCCCCATGTTCCAATACCAAACCAAATAGTCCATGCTATGCAGAAAAATAACAATCCGGTCAAACCTGCCGCCGACATAAAAGCTATGATCCACGCAAAAGAAGGCGCTTTTTCAGTAGGCGAACAAATATCTTCCGTGATATCGTGATATGTCTTATTCCCTTTTACGAGTGGAGGTCTAATTGACGAAATCGGTGCACTCATATATTGTAATTTATACTATTATATTTTTCAATTAAACTAATTCTTCGTCTCTGTTATTCACCTTAGCCGCGTAATAAACAGATGGACGTGTGTTGATCTCTTCTAATACCAGATAGTTCAGAGGATTCTTCATTCTTTCAGCCAGTTCCTCATTCTGGTTATTGCCATCGCCAAAGACGATTGCACCGGTAGGACAAGCAGTTTGACATGCCGTTTTCACATCGGCGTCACGTAAAGCTCTTTGTTCACTTTTCGCTATTAGCTTACCTTCCTGAATTCGCTGTACGCAGAAGCTGCATTTTTCAATAACCCCTCTTGATCTTACCGTTACGTCAGGATTTAAGACCATCCGGGTCAGGTTGTCAGCCCCGAAAGGCAATTCTTCTCCATTTACAGTATACTCATTAGCAGGGAAGATATCCGCTGTCGTATAGTCTAACCAGTTGAACCTTCTAACTTTGTAGGGACAGTTGTTGGCACAGTAACGTGTACCAATACAACGGTTATAGGTCATTTGATTTAAACCTTCGGAGCTGTGATTGGTAGCTGCAACCGGGCAGACGTTTTCGCAGGGTGCGTTATCACAGTGCTGACACATCATCGGCTGATAAACCACATTGGGATTTTCATAGTCTCCATAGTAGTAGCGATCAATCCTCAACCAGGTCATCTCATGGTGCCTTGCGACTTCCGTTCTACCAACGACCGGCACATTATTTTCTGCTACACAAGCCACCTGGCAAGCTCCGCAACCGATACATGCATTCAAGTCTACATGCATGTTCCAGTGGTGGCCTTGCTCGTATATGTACTCCTTATATTCTTCGTAGGGATAAATCGTATGGGAGTTTAGCTTTTCTGCTTCTGCCCGCTTTTCCTCAATATGGTGTACCAATTCATCGAGGTCTTCTACTTTCCCTTGATAAATGATGGAGCGATCTACCAAACCACCCTGGAAACCATCGTCATTAAATGGATCAGAAAGTGGGTTGATGACTTTTTCATCCACATTAATGGTTTCCCCCTTCTTATTTTCACCTTCTACTCCCATCGTATGATGGTACTGAACGCTTGGCAGCAATTCAGTATCTCCAGTTTTCCGGACATTCGCGACGGAAGCATAATACTGAGTGTTCCCATTATCGTCGATGCTCAACCAGGGATAAACATTTACACCAATGTCTGATCCCATTTCTTGCCCCCGAAGACCAGTGTGTTTCCTACCGTAACCGATAGCGAGTGCTAACGTATCTTGTAATAAACCAAATTGACGTACTACGGTACATTTTTCTGCAATCCCGTTGACGTCAAGATTTACCTGGTCTGCCTCACCGTATATTTCACGGTTATTCAAATCCTGAAAAGCCTGGAATTTATTTCCACCGTCCCAGCTGATCGGTATGGCGAGGTAGTTACCCCAAACACAACGGTTGATCGGATCCGGCATTTCCTGCAACCAGGGATTATTGGCGTATTGTCCGCCTCCCATGTTTACCGTCTCGTAGAATACGATCTCCATGCCGGTGTTGGACGGGTTGCGTACCTTTTTAGCCGCGATTTGGACGTTACCGGCAAATTCTACCGTCATGGGTTCCTGCTCGATAACAAATACTCCGTCGTGCAACGCTGAGTCCCAGAAAGACTGGAAAGTAACAAATTCATTTTGCGCGGGAAAAGCAAAGGTTTCCCAATTAGCTTTTAGGTATTCGAAATATGGCTGATCACTTCCTGTATCCAGGTTTTCGCTACCCGCCCAACGCAGTAAGGTTTCTTCAGTTTGACGAGTATTAAAAAGCGGCGCAATGGTAGGCTGAATCAAACTATACTCACCGCGCTTGGGTTCTACATCTCCCCAGCTTTCAAGGAAATGATGGGTAGGTGCTGCGTAATCACACAAGAGTGTGGTCTCATTAGGTACCGTTGAAAAAGAAATCTTCATCGGTACTTTGCCCATCGCATCGGCAAATTGATCAGCACCCGGAATATCATAAGCCGGATTAGCACCATCCATAACGAAGAGATAATCTACTCTTCCGGCATTCATTTCAGTGATCAGATCCTGAACCTCTTTATCGGTTCCCTTGCGTTGGTGAGAAGCATGTGAAAAGTCGAGGGTTTCTCCGTAATTGCCCAATAAATTATTGATCGCATTGACGATGGTTTGCTCACCGATATTATTGGAGCCGGAGACCACGAGTGATTTTCCGGAGTTCTCCGCAAGTTCACGAGCTACTTTACGAATTTTATCTACTTTACTCTGATCTTCCAGTTTTGGTCCGCCGCTGATCTGCTCTCCTCCTAGTACCCGAGCCACTTCATTGTACAGAACAATGACCGCTGCTCCTTGCTCGGAAGGCTTTACCAAAATGCGGTTATCGGCATTAGATCCCGTAAGACTCATGTGGGTTTCGATCTGAACATGACGGGACAGTTTTGCTTCTTTAGGATTCTTGATTTTCCGGTTGGTTGCGTACTGAGCTGCAAATTCTACCGGCGAGATCCAGGTACCAAGGAAGTCAGCATCCAAAGAAACGATCACTTCCGCTTTATCAAAACGGTAGCCGGGAATCGCTTTCACCCCAAAACATTCTTCGTTCGCCTGCAACATCGCAGCACTGGATACGGGATCATAGGTAATGACCTGTGTATTGGGATATTTGGCGATAAACTCTTCCAATACCTTATTGAAAGTCGGGCTCATGTTAGTATTGGTAACAATGCGAATTTGTGCATCGACACCCAATTTCCCAGTGACGGCATTATCTAATCCTTCCCATCCCAGACCTTCATCACGTGATCTGGGCATGTCAATATCACCATCCTCAATTTTGGCAGGCCCCGTAATTCTGCTGGTATCATATAAACTCAATACACTGGCCTGAGCACGGGCACTAGTTCCCCCTTTGGTAACCGAGGACAAACTGTTACCTTCGATTTTAATAGGCCTTCCTTCTCTTGTTTTTACAAGAATAGAACAGTAATCACCACCTTGTACAAAAGAAGAGGCATAGTAAGTAGCGACCCCAGGAACGATCTGATCCGGTTTAACCACATAAGGTATAGCCCTTTTCAGTGGGATCTCACAGCTTGACGCTACGGTAGCAGCTCCCAAACCGAATCCCAAATACTTGAGAAAATCTCTCCGGGAACTTTCTACACCCAGTGTTTTTTCGTTTGTTAATTGTTTATGCAGCGGCTCAGCATTCAGTTCTTGTTCTCTAAGCTCTTGGTAGGCAGGATCGTTGTTCAGTTGTTCAACTCCTACCCAAACACCTTTTTTCTGCTTTATATTCATTGATACTATAGTATTTATGGATATATTATATTTCGGGTACGAAGGTATAAAATTTATAAAACCTTCAAATCCCTTTTATTTCTTCAATTTATTCCTAATAATGGCACTTCTGACATTCAAGACCGCCTATATCTTCCACAGTTACTTTGTCACGTTCACCATTACTTAGTTCTTCATGGTATCTTTCGTAAGCCTGATAGTATTCGTTATCACTGAATTGTACCTCCGTTTGACGGTGACAATTCACGCACCAACCCATCGATAGGGGTGAATACTGCTGTACAACTTCCATTTCTTCTACGGGACCGTGACAAGTCTGGCATTCTAATTGCCCGACAGTAACGTGCTGCGCATGATTAAAATAAGCGTGATCTGGTAGATTGTGAATTCTAACCCACTCGATCGGTCCCTGGATCTTAGGCTTGGTTTCATTAGTCAAAGAAGTTTGGATACCTTCCCACTGATCTTCCATCAGTTCTTCGCCTTTCTGATCTAATTGACCATTTTCCTGGATATAATTATCAGCGATCCAGCTCTTGAAGATCTTTTCAATATCCGATTCACTTAGATCTTCATAATTCTCGATATATTCATCCGTATTCGGATTATAACCGATAGAAGCATAAATCTTAGAGATTTCTGCCGTACCGTACTGAGATCCTACTTTGATCGCGCTGTGGCAATTCATACAGGTATTAGCTGCCGGTATAACAGAGTGTTTACTGCGGCGAGCACCATCGTGACAATATTGGCAATCGATTTGATTCAGACCGGCATGTGTAACGTGAGAGAATTTAATCGGTTGCTCTGGCTGATAGCCTTGCTGACGTCCTAGCGAAATGGCGTTGTTTACCGTAGTGTATCCGCCTAGCACCACCAACGCAAAAATGACAAAACCGATCACCCCTCTACTGGTCAATATCTCGACTAAAGTTTTACGGCGTGCCGGAGCAGTGCCCTCTTTTACCTGTGCCATGTAGTTAAGATTGGCAACGATGCGTGCCAAAACAATGGCTAAAAGAGCCAGGATAACAGTAAGAATGATAAAATATGGCGTATTGTCTCTTTCTTCGACTATCTGAGCCACTTGACCTTGCCCATTAGGGTCTGGTTTAGGATATTCTCCGATGTATACACCGTCTATATAGGCCAAAATATTGGCAATTTCCTGATCAGTTAAATTGAGGAAACTGTTCATGACGGTAGGCTTCCACTCATCCCATAATTCGACCGCCCGGGGATGACCCTCGGCGATCATGGCCTGAGAATTCCTGATCCAGCGATACAGGTCTTCCTCGCTTTCCCAACGCTCTTGAACACCACCAAGTGCAGGCCCTGTTAGATTACTCTTCATATCTTTGGCGTGACAGGCACCACAGTAGTTGCGGAATAATACTTTACCCGCATCCAAATCAGCTTCTTGAGCCGATGCCAAGGAAACTGAAAGGAAAAAGAAAAAGCAGCTAGCAAAAATTCTGCGTATCATTGATTGAACTTTTTTTTACTTGAACTACATTAAATAATTGCAATTCTTACAATTGCTGCAAATATAGTTCACCGTTTATTCTCTGACAATATTAAGACAATGCATAAAGTTATTTAGATTCCTTCTAAATAGGGCGCATAACCCATTCTGCACGAACTTATAAATAACAACTTTGTCTAATCTATATTAGACTGATACTTTTGCTTTGATCGGAGGATGAGGGTTATATCCTTCTATAACGAAATCCTCATACTTAAAATCAAAAATATTCTTTCTTTCGGGATTCAATTTTAAAGTTGGTAACGTTCTTGGGGTACGACTCAACTGTAACCTTGCTTGCTCAACGTGATTTTTATACAGATGCACATCGCCGAAAGTATGTATAAAATCACCAACTTCCAGGTCACATACCTGTGCGATCATGTGCGTCAGCATTGCATAAGAGGCCATATTAAAAGGTACCCCCAGAAAAACATCAGCAGAACGCTGATACAGCTGACAAGACAGTTTCCCGTTGACAACGTAAAACTGAAATAGAGCGTGGCAAGGAGTAAGTGCCATTTCTTCTAATTCACCAACATTCCAGGCATTCACCATAATCCTTCTGGAATTCGGGTTACGCTTTATCGTTTCTATTGCATTTGTGATCTGATTTACGGTTGTACCATCTTTCCTCTCCCATCTTACCCATTGTTTTCCGTAGATAGGCCCCAGATCGCCGTTTTCATCCGCCCATTCATTCCAAATGCGCACGCCGTTTTCCTGCAGGTATTTCACATTGGTGTCCCCGTTCAAGAACCACAAGAGCTCATAAATAATGGATTTCGTATGCAATTTCTTGGTAGTGAGCAAGGGAAATCCTTTCGACAGATCAAACCGCAATTGGTAACCAAATACGCTGTAGGTTCCGGTTCCCGTACGATCATCCTTTTCAACACCGTTATCCAGGATAAACTGGAGAAGATCTAAATACTGCCGCATGAAAAAATTTTCGGGCAAAGATATAAGATCGAGTTGATTTTTCAGGCTTTTATTTGAAAAGCCTCCCTTCTACCCTCTTCGAATGTGGAAAACCCAATCCAAATTATGGAAAACCTAAAGGAAAGGTTATTTTTTTGCCGTAATTCAATACTCGAGTTCTTGAAGTTCGAAGGTAGCTATAAACCGCTCTAAAATCTTGTAATTTTTTATACGCAGTGTTTTAATCATCAATTTGTAAAATTTGTATTTTCAAATTTAAGCAATCTATTTCATTTCAACCTTCTAAATGAAGCTTTGTTATGCAACTAAATTAAGAAAATATCACCAAAACATGGCATACCGAAGTCTTGCTCACTGTGTCCGGGACTTAGAAAAACACGGACGGCTACTACGCATAAAATCCGAAGTAGATCCCGACCTTGAAATGGCGGAAATCCACCGCCGTATCTTCGAAGCCAAAGGACCAGCCATTCTTTTTGAAAACGTCAAAGGCAGCCCTTTCCGGGCTTTATCCAACCTGTACGGCACTTTCGAACGAACGGAATTTCTTTTTCGCCATACGATCAAACAGGTACAAAAGGTCATAGAACTCAAGGCTGATCCCGCCCATTTTTTCAAAAACCCTCTGCGGTATTGGAACGCACCAATAACAGCTATCAAAGCCTTGCCTGCCAGAAGTCTATTCAATGCTCCTATTCTTTACGGCCAAACCACCATCGATCAACTTCCCCTGGTGAAATCCTGGCCAATGGACGGCGGTGCTTTCGTGACCCTGCCGCAAGTCTTTACCTTGCCTCCCGAAAGTCAGAAGATCATGCAATCCAACATTGGCATGTACCGCATTCAACTGACGGGCAACGAATATGTATTGAACAAAGAAGTCGGTATGCACTACCAGATCCACCGGGGTATTGGCGTGCACCACACCCAATATAATAATAGCGATGAGCCTTTCCGTTGCTCTATTTTCATCGGTGGGCTGCCTTCCCATGCTTTTGCGGCCATTATGCCTATGCCGGAGGGTTTATCGGAGCTTACCTTTGCGGGAATGCTGGGCGGGCGTCGTTTTCGTTACACTAAAAAAGGCGGATATTACCTTTCTTCCGATGCCGATTTTGTGATCACCGGTATTATCCGCAAGCAGGAGAAAAAACCGGAAGGCCCCTTCGGTGATCACCTCGGCTACTACAGCCTGGAACACGACTTTCCAGTGATGGAAGTTGACAAAGTATACCACCGCCAAGATGCCATCTGGCACTTTAGCGTAGTGGGCAGGCCGCCGCAAGAAGACTCCAGCTTTGGTTACCTCATCCACCAATTGGTCAAACTGCTGACTCCCCAGGAGTTTCCGGGTATTCGCCAGATCAATGCGGTCGATGCAGCCGGCGTACATCCGCTATTATTGGCCATTGGCAGCGAACGCTATATGCCTTTCCGCGATCAACAGGCACCGGAAGAAATATTGACGCAAGCCAACCGGATCATCGGTTCGGGGCAAACTTCACTGGCTAAATTCCTGGTTATCGCCAATGAAAGCGATAATCCACAGCTTTCTACCCATGATATTCCCGGCTTTTTCCAACACGTACTGGAGCGCATTGATCTGACGAGAGACCTCCATTTTCAAACCAAAACGACTATCGATACCCTCGACTATTCGGGCACGGGATGGAACGCCGGATCCAAGGTCATTATCGCAGCAGCAGGGCCGCCGATCCGCCAATTGACCACTACCCTACCCCGGGACTTTACATTGCCGGACGGTTTTTCCGATCCCGTATTTGTCATGCCTGGTGTTTTGGCGGTCAGGGGGCCCAAGTTTTCGGGTAATGAATCCTACCAGGATGCAAAGACTTTGAGTGTTTGGCTCGAACGATATGACTTGGAAAGTATCCCTTTAGTTCTGCTTGTAGATGAGAGTCAATTTACCGCTGCTCACATCAATAATTTTGTTTGGGTGACCTTCACGCGGGCCAATCCTTCACATGATCTTCACGGAGTGAAGCCGTTCGTAGAGCATAAGCATTGGGGATGCCGCAGCGCTTTGATCATCGACGCGCGGATAAAGCCGCACCATGCTCCTGTACTGGAGACCAATCCGGAGACCGTAAAAAAAGTGGATCGACTGTTCGCTAAAGGTGGAGAATTATACGGAGCGGTTTAGATGTGGTAACAGCATCCTGATTTGGTAAGAGTCCCTGGCTACTTTGATACGGCTGAAGAAATACGTCATCACAGATTCAAAATAATATTACCTCTGAGGTATTTAGGATTACTTTGTCATCTTAAAACGAAGGAAATTTTTGAGTCGATCTCTTTAGTAAGAGATTAGATAAGAGATATTGTGCTTTATACATTGGATATTTAAAGGGAGGCTTAAATGGATATTGCTGTATTCTAATTGCGGATTTAAAAGGAGAGCATTTAATCAAAGGCGAAATTGAATTGTGGATGGCGTAATCAAAAATTTGAGATAAAAAGAACGCTGATACGAATAGTTTGTGACCAACCTAATCCAACGAAAATGATAAATAATGCTCTTATAAAAGACGGTTAATAGTCAGAAAACTGGCTAAGCTACCTCAGAAACTTGTAAATACCTGATCATTAGGTTAAATTAGTGTTGTAAAAAAGTAGGAAAATGCCCATTTCTATTGTCGGAAGAGGAACTTTAAGAGGCAGCAAAAGGAGATCAACTTCCTCACTTCAATTCCGGTACTTTTCATAAGGATGACAAAAAATTACGTGATCACCATTATTGGAAGAAAAAATGATTCAAGTAACTCATAACAATGTTGTCGATATTAATGGGATGGTTTCTTCAATTGATCTATCTGAAAAAGAAATAATCTCATTAAATGAATTTGAAAAAATCGGCTTTGTGGCAAGAGTCATATTATGCTTTTTCAGTTTTGTCCTGTAGTTAGCTATTTTCAAAAAATCAATAAACTTTTCATCCCCTTTTGTATTTACAAATTAGACTTGTTCGACCAGTGTAATCAAATTGAAAAAAAGAGGAATTTTTTTTAGATTTTTTCAAATTTTGAGGCCGCATAGCATCGCTACACAACGAGGAATTTGAGAGAATATAAATAAAAAGGGTCTTTTATGCTTTTGAGGGCACCTGCCGAACAAATCTATTAATTCTATCACAAAAATTCAATCGATGAAATTACGCCTTTTAATTCTTGCTTTGGCATTCGGTTTTACGATCAATGCAATGGCACAAAAAAAAGTAAATTTAAAATTTCAACCTCCGGCCGGTACTTCCATTGATTATTCTTTGAACATGAATATGGAAACGACAACAATGGGAATGACCATGCCCATGGAAATGGCCATGAAAATGGAAACCAATGTGGACCAATCATCCGCAGAAGAAGTAGCGGTGGTGTCCAAGATCGCAGCCGTAAAAATGGCAATGGACGTTATGGGACAGAAAATGGGGTATGATTCGAGCATGCCAGATTCGACCAACGCAGAAAGTCAACAATTGGCAGCCGTTTTGGGTAATATGATCGGCAAGTCATTCACTTCTTTTTTTACCCCCAATGGAAAAGTCAGTAAAGTGGAAGGTATGGATGATTTGGTGCCCGCCGGCAGCAATATGGATCTGTCTCAAACTACCCAGCAGTCATTTGCATTCTTTCCGGATTATCCGGTAGCCGTTGGTGATTCCTGGCAAAGTCAGGATACCAGTGCAAACAACGGTATTTCCATGCTACTGAAGCACAATTGGAAACTCGCTGCTCTTGAAAACGGCAAAGCCACCATTAACGTAGAAACAGATATCGAGGCTCTCGGCAACAATGTTGTACAGATATCAAAATTAGAAGGTAAACAGAATGGTTCGCTAATCGTTGAAGCGGATACCGGCATTACCTTAAAAACCGACATGGTTCAGGATATTAAAA
This sequence comes from uncultured Saprospiraceae bacterium, assembly GCA_964533785.1. Lineage (GTDB taxonomy): Bacteria > Bacteroidota > Bacteroidia > Chitinophagales > Saprospiraceae > JANQRV01. Next base: position 69,574 of record CAZHNG010000001.1, read on the forward strand.
TGGAAATGAACGCCGGTGGTCAAACCTCTGAAGTAGCGGTTAAATCGAAAATTGTGATGACGGGGGATAAGAAGTAAGACTAAGGCTAAGGTTGAGGCCGGGCATCAGCACCAATTGTTTTTCCTCAACCTTAACCTTGCTTCCTGTTTATTCTACCTCCAACTCCGTCTCACTATCCTCTCCATCTTTAGTAACAGTTACGGTATATTTTCCCTTGTACAAATAAACCTTACCATTATCCGCCTGCTCAATAGCAATTGGCTTTTCGTCTTTCTTGCGCTTCTCATTTAATGCCTTATTGTACTCCTCCAAAGCAGTGGATTGAATGGCTAGATCATAGGCGAGATAGTTGAGCCCTTCCACCAATTCCTTTTCAAAAGATTGCAGCAAAAGATCCTTGTGTCTTATCTCTATTTTTGCTTTTCCCGCTGCATTGGAATAAACGGGTATTTTTATTTCCGGAGTGTTTACTTCCGACCAACTGGCCCGGCTGTTTCCCCAGCTCGACCGGTATCTGAGCGAAGCAGGCTGAAAAGCGTGAATAGTTTCCGCCAACAAGGGGGCTTTAAGCTGTTGTAATTCTTCAGCATTACCCTTATAGATCGAACGACCATGTGTACCAACGAGTATATCCCCTGTACTAGGATGAATGACTACATCGTGAACGGGGACTGCGGGAAGCCCGTTATTCATTAACATAAGCGTTTTTCCACCATCCAATGAAACATACAGGCCATGATCGGTTCCAATGTATAAAAGGTTTTCATTTTCGGGGTCTTCCTTTATCACATTTACCGGTTCTGCCGGTAGATCCCCCGCGATGGGTTGCCAAGTGTTACCGTGGTTCTCCGATACAAAAACGTAGGGATTAAAATCATCATCACGGTAACCATTTAAGACAACGTACACTTTCTCTTTTTGATGAGCGGAGGCGATAATGCGGCTCACCCACTTTCCTTGCGGCAGCCCCTTGCTGATGTTTTGCCAGGTCACCCCGCCGTCTTTAGAAACGTGAACCAAACCATCATCAGAACCAACGTATAGCAATCCAAACTGCAATGGAGACTCGTGGATCGTCGTCAAAGTAGAAAAAGCAACATCTCCTTTTCTACCTCCCGTAGTAAGGTCACCGGATATTTCTGCAAAATTATCGCCCTGATCGAAGGATCGATGTACTTTGTTGGATCCCATGTACAGGATATCCTGATTATGAACGGAAAGGTGAATGGGCGTTTGCCAGTTCCAACGCAGAGGACGCTCACCAAGCTCGTGCTTGGGGGTAATATATGTTCGCTTACCGCTGGCTTTGTTGATCCTGAAATAATTGCCAAATTGAAACCCGGTATAAACGGTTTGATTATCGCGCGTATCGGTCGCTACCTGCATACCATCGCCCCCCATTAACCGTTTCCAGGGATAATCCCCTGATCCGTGCCAGCTGGTGCTGCCCGCCTCGTAGGGATTCGGACCTTCCCAAACGCCATTATCCTGCAGCCCCCCGTAAATATGATAGGGTTCGGCATGATCAACCGCAATGTAGTAAAACTGCCCAACGGCAGGAGTATTGCATTTGTTCCAATGCTCACCGTCATCGTAGGAGATATTGATCCCGCCATCGTTCCCCAGGATGAGGTGGCCCGGGCGTTCCGGATTGATCCAAAGCGCATGATGGTCTGCGTGGACATTATCACCATTGATGGACTTGAACGTTTTTCCGCCGTCATCAGAGCGGATGACCGGTACTCCAAGACAATAGATCTTGTCAGGATCATGGGGAGAAACCCTGATCTGTCCAAAATAATATCCGTAAGAATTGTATACGGCATCAATATAGTCTACATTTGTTTTAGACCAGCTTTTCCCACCATCTTCCGAACGGTATACTTCCAAACCAATGACGGGCGTATCAAATAACAGGGAGTTGGCGTCTTCCACGTATTCAACCAGGGCCAAAGGTGTTATTTCCTCTTGCTCAACCATTTCAATTACTTTATCGACGTCGTATTCCCTGGGAAAACCATTGTTAGATAAGTACTCCTTGACCAGGTATTTTTCGAGGTCAAGAAAAGCTGCTTTTGACATGCCGCGCAGCTCATTTTTGGTCAGTACATCTTCTTCCGGTTCTTCTTCTGGTCGGCGGAAGTAGTTATCCAAGGAGGCATATAAGATCGTTTTACCATTTGCTTTGTGAATATCCAGGCCGATCCGGCCAACACCTTCACCCGTTGGAAACCCACCGTCATAGGTGGTTAGTAACGCCCATTCTTCACCACCATCGCTACTTTTGTAGATCCCGGAACCTTTGCCCGATTCTACGAAATTCCAGGCTTTTCGCTCACGATGCCAGGTTGCGGCGTATAGTTCCCCGGGATTCTCGGGATCGATGATCAAATCAACAGCTCCGGAATTTTCGTCAACGAAGAGGGTTTGCCGCCAGGTCTTACCACCATCGGTTGTTTTGTAGATGCCTCTCTCCCGGTTGGGGGTATATAAATGACCAAGGACAGCTACCCATGCCGTGTTCGGGTCAGAAGGATGCAATACGATACGACCGATGTGATGACTTTCCTCCAAACCCAGATGCTGCCAGGTTTTGCCGCCGTCGGTACTTTTGAACATCCCCGTTCCTGCGTAGGAGGAACGGCTGGAGTTCACCTCACCACTCCCCAGCCAAATGGTATTGTTTGACCAATCGACCGCAATATCACCGATTGTCATGACCATTTCGTGCTCGAATAATGGTGTAAAAGACATCCCGTTGTTAGTGGTTTTCCATAACCCTCCCGAAGCGTAGGCGACGTAAAAATGGGTCGGATCATCAGGGGAAACCTCAACATCAGCTACCCGGCCGCTGAACACTGTCGGCCCTACGGATTCGAAACGGATTGCATTAACGATCGAGCCGGCTTCAAGCGCTTTTCTTTGTTGAAAACTTTCGATGCGTTGTTCGGCAGGGGTGGAGGTATTAGTGGTTTGTGCATTGACGGGGTGATTGTAAATCATCACGAAGGCCAATGCACCAAGTATTATATCTCGGAATTTCATAGTAATGGTACCATTTTATTTTTGACAATAATTGCCCAAAATAAAAATAAGCAACAGGTTCACCAACCTAAGTGATGATAAAACAATAAATCCAGCACTAAATGAGATACCAGATACCAGATGTATTGACCTCTGTACTTGGGGCAACTTCAATCACCACTATGAATGCGAAGTTCTTCTTAGCGTTTCTTCAGCGGTGGGTAAAAAACTTTGGCCCTAAGTTTACACGGCAATATGGCTAGTGCCTCGGGCACCAGATGCAAGACTGTGTGAGCTAATAGCAATCGTCAGAACGATAATGCATCAACTATTCTTGTCCATCTGCTCACTTAAAATGTTATGTCAACAGTCCAATGAATTATGCGACTATCCTATTAGTGGCCCAATCTTCTACCTTCTTCTTTTCGGAGCTAAAATTGATCCCTATTTCAATTATCGTTTTTCCAGTACTTTTAAATTTGTCAGAATACCCCCTTTGCCGAATTTGTTCCAGAGCTTTTTCTGCTGATTGATCTAATTTGAATTCGAGCATAAAGACGTTCTTGTCGGTAACCACAATAGCATCGCACCTTCCACGACTTGTGTTCACTTCGCTTTCGATATACTGACCTAGATAGGTGAAGAAAATATGAATTAAATAATGATAATATGTTTCTGACTTGTGTTTAAAGAGTTGATAAGGTATAGTAGCGAATAAAGTATTAATGAGATCAACGACAGATTCGATATCATTGTTAAGTAAAGCACGACTTAATTGTACAACCGCTGGGGTAGAAGTTGTATAATCACTTTCACGATAAGCTCCAAGCAGATGCTGCAAAAGAGACTCCTTAACCTCTCTGTTGGGATACCCAAGTGTCCAGATCCTTGTAGCTCGATCAATTCTTTTTACGGTGAGGTAGCCGGTCTGAAAAAGTAAGGCGTGCGTGCTGATGTTCTCAATTTCAAAACTATTAAAAGCAGTAGGACCTAGATCTAAATGTTCAATATCGTAGACTCCCCTTTTCTTTAATAAACTTACTAAAAAAGTAGGAGTTCCGGATTCGAACCAGAAATTTTCAAAATCACTGGCACTGAAAAACTGTAAAACAGAAAAAGGATTGTAAAGGTAATTCCGGCCATCCCAACTGTAGCCATTGTACCAATCTTTTATCTCTGAGAGTAATTCAGCAGGTGATAACTTCAAAATATCTTTGCTATAATCAATATGCGCAAAAAAATAGGTTTCCAGTTCTTGCTGGGTATAACCGCAAAGAGTGGTATAATTACGATGCAAAGAAATATCCTGCAAATGGTTCAGTACCGAGAATATGCTGGTACGGCTAAATTTTGCTACGCCGGTTAATAGCATAAACCTGATATAATCATCTGCGCTTTTAATAATAGAATAAAAATTTTTTAAAATTTCTCTGTTTTCTTTAGCTCGCGGCATATCTGTTAAAAAATCATTGATGGGCTTGTCATATTCATCAATCAAAATCACCACCTTGCCATGTGCACTGAGTTTCTTAATTAATTCAGCGAATTGAAGCGCAATAGTGGTATTTTCTAACTGGATGTCTTTTTCTTCTGCAATGTTATTTAATCCATATTTAATTGCTTTCTCTAATCCTAATGTATGATAATCCCATTTACTAAAATCAATTCTTAACACCGGATTATGCTTATCCCAATCCCATCTCGTTTCTATCCAAAGCTCTCGAAATAATTCCACGCTGCCGGAAAACAATGCTTCAAGCGTGCTTATGAGTAAAGATTTTCCGAAACGGCGTGGTCGAGACAAAAAGAAATATTTTCCCGATTCAACAAGATCGTAAATCAAAGGCGTTTTATCAATATAGAGATAATTCCCTTTTCTTAACTCACGGAAGGATTGTATCCCAATAGGTAATTTTTTCATCATTACAAATATACCACCTATTTATACAAGAGGACAAAAAAAGTTAAAAGCCATCTACCTGCGGACAGCGATAGTCATATTATGATCATACTTCCCCATCATAATGGGTGATTGCCGCTTTCCCGTATAGGCACGCACATTGAAATAAACGAAATCATAGAGTTCCTCAATGGTGACCACCTTATCATTGTTTCCGTCCGCTTCTCCTTTCAGGCCGCGAATGAGGAAATGACTGAACACTCCTTGCCTTAATCCGCTGGATTCCAGCGAAGTTTCGTCCGATTTAGAAGACATTAGTAAAGCCGAGCCACTTTCCGCCTGGGCAAGAGTGGTGTAATAAGTTCTTAACGCATCGGGAATTTTATCCCCCCGCATGGCTAACAAACTACCCGAGTGGCAGGCATCCGCAATACACAGTTTATATTTAGCTTCGCTTTGCGCAAATATGTCGTTGATCTCCTCGTGATATAATTTTTGGTTATACCCGTCGAAATCGATAGGAAGGAAGGATCCTTTCAATCCGTGCCCGGAAAAATAAAGGATGACCAGATCATTTTCTTTGGCCCGGGCAAATACGTTTCTCATAGTCCCTAAAACATTTTCTTTGGTGGCAGCCTCATCAACAAGGATTTTGACGTGTTCATCATCAAGTGCGCCACCTTCAGGGCTTTTAAAAAATGCGTACATGCGATAAGCATCATCATCTGTGTAACGGAGTACCGGCATGTGATCATAATCTGCGACGCCAACGATCACTGCCCAAACCTCAACCTCAGGATTCAGGGTAAAGGTCTTTAAATGACTGGGGGACTCCTTACTCTCCTTTTCATATTTCTGCTCACTGACAAAAGTTCCTTCCGACCAATACCCCCTCACTTTGGTACCATTAACTAAGGTAAGCGTGCCGTAACCATCAAAACTCCCTCCAACCATTTGGCCTTCGTAAACCTCTCCATTCAGATAAGTTACTTTACCTTGTCCATCGGGCAAGCCGTTGGAAAAACTGCCTACGTACACCGTACCATCCCTGAAATGATAAGTACCTTGCCCCTTCTGACAATCACCTGAAATGCAACCCAATTGTACCTGATCCAATTTCTTTTTATCTCCCTGGTACTCTCCGTTGACCCATTGCCCCTCAATAATCTGGCCATTAGAAAAATACATTCTTCCCTTGCCGTGCCGTACACCCTGCGAAAAAGCTCCTACGTATTTATCACCGTTCGGATGGTAAAATGTTCCGCTCACATCAGGCTTCCCGTGCCGGAAAAAGCCATCGTACTTACTGCCGTCCGGGTAGGCGTATATTCCCTGACCATTGGTGCATTCACCGGAAATACACCCGGATTGAATATCCGAATCGTCGACGGTGTGACCTTGAGTAATCACAAAATCTTCAACAAAATTCCCGTATTCATCTACGGGCTGGCCTCTCTTCCAAAAACCAGTACGTTTCATCCCATCAGAGAAAGTCTTGGTTCCGCGTCCATCCGGATAACGTTTTTTCCACTGCCCCTGGTAGCTGCTGCCATCAGCGTAATGACAAACACCATAGCCGTGAACTTCCCCGCCTTGAAAATCACCAATGTAAATGGCACCGCTAGGATAAATATAAATGCCCTTCCCATTGCGGCAATCACCCGAAATGCAACCAATTTGTTTGTCTTCCGCTCCTTTATCCACCAGGTCATTTTTCACAACCGGCTTTGTTAAGCGGCCATTCTCCCAAAACCCTTCCCGGCGGCTACCATCAGGTAAGGTTTCCATACCTTCCCCGTTGGGCTCGTCATTTTTCCATTGACCCTGGTAACGGGTGCCGTCAGCATAGTATAGACTACCTATCCCACTTCTTTCGCCATCTAAAAATTGCCCAACGTACTTTGACCCGCTTTTATATTGATAGGTCCCGCTTCCTGTGAAACAATTTCCAGAAATACATTGAGAAAAAACACTGATTGGCAGCAAGGAAAAACAAAAAACTATCGGAATAATCAAGTGGTTGTTCATGAACAATGTTTTTGGGTAATTGCAATCCGTTTAAAAACATGAGTCATCCCATTTTTAGTATAAAACACAATCATTCCATTGATTACCCAAAGCATTACGAGTTGTCAACTACAGATTTATGAACTCGACACTCATCCTCCAAAACAAGGTTGTATACTAAAAAACTGAAAACGAGCTGCAAATAAATATTGCATGTCATTCGGAATGACTAAGTAAGTAGCTTTAGATTACAGATAGTTCACAGACAATCTCTTACAGTCTGGCATCTGAAGTCTTACTTAATGTCATATAAAAATTAAAGATATGAATATATCTCTAATTTTTAAATATCAAAAATGTTAAGGAGTTGCAACAATTTCCCAGACGAGTTTAAACAAGTGTTACCTGTTGAAAAACAAAGCATTTGACCTATAAGACTTGAGGAACACTCCAGCCTTTAGCCTACACTTTTACAAGGGATTACCTAGGTTGACACCCGAAACAAATCTGCACATTTGATCGTTGAATTGCTCAGAATTTTCTAATTTGGAGGCCTAAAAACCGATAGTCCCATGAAAGTAAAACTACACGCATGTGTTTACATGACGCTTTATTTGCTCTCCAATTTCTTTCCATTAAACACGAATGACTTATCAAATCAAAATGTAGAATCCTCCGTCTTATTTTGGTTGACGGATGGAACGGCCTTGTGCGATGAAGAATTTTGCGTTTCGGTCCGAACCCGGGATTTCAATCAGATCGTCAATTTTGGGTTTTCGCTGAACTGGAACCCGGAACGGCTCCTTTATACCCAATCGAATTTAATTGCTGATACATTATTACAAGGGGCCAATTTCAATGAAACCCAGGTAAATATGGGGAATTTGGGGTTTTCCTGGCAATCCCCTGTCCAAGATGGTCAAGGGCTTAGCTTCAACAGAGACGAGGAAATCATTAATGTTTGCTTCCAGGATATGGTCATTGCTACCACTACCGTTCCCATTGATTTCGCGGATCAACCCATAGCTCGAACCATACAATCGGCGGAAGATGACGGCCTGGCCTTCGAATCATCTGATAAAAGAATACAGCTAGAGTGTGACGAAGGCTGTAAAGCGGCCTTTTCATTTTCCGTATTGGACAGTTGTGGTTCCGTACAGTTTTTCAATGAATCAGCAGGTGCCGGATTAAGTTACAACTGGAATTTTGGCGACGGCACCGTTTCTCAACTGGAAAACCCTGCCCATACTTATAATTCGATCAGACCGGAAGGTTTCCAGGTACGATTGGAAATTACCAGCGAAAGTGACTGTTCAGACAACACAACGCAAACGGTAATAGTCATGGGACAAGACGATAGCCCTGCTGAAATAGTTTGTCCTCAGGATACCGCCGTGGATTGCACAGTAGCCCTGATTCCGGAGAATACGGGAGAGTTGATCGTAACGGACAATTGTGGTATTAATGATATCCAAATTACGATCAACGATGAGGTTACCACCGAAGCAACCTGCTCCCGGGTAATCAAACGCACCTGGGTAGTTGTCGATAAATCAGACAATATCAGTTCCTGTCAGCAGATCATTTCAGTGATCGATCAATCAGGCCCGGAAATCAGCGATTGTCCACCGGGGATTTCTGTGACTAATGATCCTGGAGATTGTGGTGCCGTGATCAGTATTGTACCTCCAACGGCCACCGATGCTTGTAACGCCGTCCTCAGCCTGACCAATGATTATACGAATAACAATAGTGCCAGTGATTTCTATCCGGTTGGGACGACTGTGGTCACCTGGTCTGCTATTGACGATTGCGGTAATGTTACTGCTAATTGTAGTCATAGTATTACCGTTAGTGATAATGAAGCCCCAACGATCGAATGCATGACTACGGATACCACCATTACGGCTACGCCGGGAGCTTTTGGAGCGATCGTCGAATTTGAAGAACCATCCTTTACAGATAATTGCAGTGCCAATACTATGAGCAGCCACCAATCCGGCGATTTTTTTCCTTGCGGAGAGACCATTGTGACCTTCAATGCTGTAGACGAAGCCGGTAACACCTCAGAAAGCTGTATATTTATTATTAATGTAGTTTGTGATAATGATATTGAATTTTCGCCCGTTACTTGCGGTATGGCCGTCACTACCAGGTACTCGGGTGACCGGTCAGACAATGAACCTTCTGATCCGGTTATCGAAGTTGTGGATATCCGATCCAGAGACTTTGCCCCTGTTAATCAAGATGTTTCCGATCAATTCAATATTACTTCCGACCCACGCTGGACGGCCTTCAACCTAGGAGAAGTATTTGGTCTGGCCATCGACGACAATGACTTCATTTACGCCAGTTCCACCAGCATCTACCCCGTCAATTACTTTGGCGCCAACCAGGAAAATACGGGTGGTGAGATCTACCGCATTAACCCGTTAACGGGAGAAGTGGTCTTGTTCCAAAGACTTCCTAACTCTGGTCAAGGCCTGGGTAACCTATGCTTTGCCAATCACAATGGTGGCCGTTATCTATTTGTCACCAACTGGGAAAACGGTTTCGTTTATCAAATCGACCTCGATGACTGGAATGGCAACCCTGATGTCAGAAGCAACTACGAAGCTTTTGATATTTTCCAAATGGACGTCGATTCTTTAGGCTACGCACCATTAGGGCAACTGACCTGGGGTATTGCCTACAATCCATTTGACGAACGGCTTTATTTTGGCAGGTGGATGCAAAACGGCGGTAGATTACCTGCTCCCAATAATTGTAGATCCTGCGATAATGAAAATCAAACGGAAGGACTAGGTCCAAATACCATACATTCTGTCCCGCTTGATGAAAACGGCAGTCTGGTTTTAAATGATTTAAGAACGGACATCACCCTCGAACGGGTATTTCAATTAACGGATCTGGACACCTTAATTTCTAATCCCGTTTCTGATATTGCCTTTTCTACCACTGGCAAAATGCTGATTACCGAAAGAACAATGTGCTGTCCAGATGAAATCAGCGGAGGGAGGGCCAGGGTACTCGAGTATGAACAACAGGATAATGCCTGGACTATCGTACCCGACAAGACCATATACATAGGTACTGCCGGCAGTAATAATGCCAATAATTCTTCCGGAGGCATCGATTATGGTTACGCCGGTTTTAACAGTAATAATCCCGACCTGCTTCCTGCTTGTGATGACCTTATCTGGGTTACTGCAGACATCAACCTTTATAATACTTTTGGAATTGCCGGTATCCCAGGTGTGGGTAATAATAGTACCATGCCTGCTACGTATTATATCAACTTATCGGACAGCGGCAGTGATGCTGAACAACGAATGATGGGAGATATAGAAATTTTGAAATGTGGCTGCCCTATTCCTTCGGTTGCAGAATTTTGCGACTCTGTTCAGGTCGAATTTTCGGGATACGGCCAGCCTGATTCTTGTTGCTGGTCCGTTGATTTGATCAATAATTGGGATGAACCTAACATCACAAGAGTTGAGGCCGAAATTCTAACCCCCGGCTTGATTTTCAATGAAATTGAGACGCAGCAAGGTTTTGTTGTTAACATAGCCAACGGCCGCCCTAATCAAATGGCCAGTATCAGATTTCAAGGCGGCGTGATTCCCAATGGGGAATTTCGTGATGTGGTTAATTTCTGTTTTGCCGGAGAGACAGACGCAGTGGAGCAGGAAGTCATTTTCCGCTGGTACGAACAGATACCGGGGATGGAAGAGCAATTGGTATGTACCAACCGTTTAATTTCCAATTGTAGCGGGCCATTCCCTGATAGCCTATGCCTTACCGTCCTTTCGGATAGTGTTTATTGCGATACGCTGGATTATTTCGCTTATGAATTCCAGATCCGTAACGAGCTGGATCGCTCTATCACTTCCCTTTATCTGTATCCGGATTCAATGGATTCTAATTTTTCTTTTGAGCCCAGCACCATTAATTTAGTGGACCCATTGCCCCCTAACCAAACTTCGGAACTTATTTCCGTCCGGATTCTTTCCGATACTTCGGTTACCGATACTACGCAATTTGCTTTCAGCATCACGGCCTTTGACAATGACAGCGATTATTATTGTAATGACCTGGATTCGCTTGAATTGATGCTGGTTCCCTGTTGTCTTTCTTGTAAAAGCAGTTACGTGGAGATCGATGAAATGCAAAGTGACGATGTTTCTTGTTGTTACACTCTTGATGTCTTTAATGAATGTCCGGATAGTGAATACCAAAAACTGGAGTTAGAATTGCTTACACCGGGTGCTGCTTTCGGCTCCTACTATACCGGTGGCGATCAATTATCAGAATGGAGTAATCCTGTTGCGACAAACCGCAGAGTACAATGGCAATACAATACGGGGTCTATTCCTACGGGTGAATTGGATAACCTCATCAATTTCTGCCTGGATTCCGTTGGGATAAATGCTCTTGACTCCGTAGCTCTAACGGTAAAATGGCTTGACGCACGAGATAGTCTGATTTGCGTAGACAGCCTCCGGATCGATTGTCTGATCCCGGATAATGATTGTGCAGCAATCATGGTTGACACGCTTGTGCATTTGGGCGATGGTAATTTTGCTTACGCTGTTTCGTTTTCCAATATTGCTTCCCCATCACATCCAGCCAACCTAATCGATATTTTCAATATTTCACCGGATACGGTTTGTATTTCTCCCATCGACGCCGATAGCATCTGTGCGCCACTCACCCTCCCCTGCTCAACGGATAGCGGCGCCAGTTGCAGTCAATCTTTCCTGATCACCAACGCTGCTTCCGGAGGCACTATAACCTTCCAACTCGGCCTGTCTGACACTACTACCATGGGGGATGATGCCTTGTGGCGCTGTTTCGAATCGGATACCTTTTCTATTGATCTACCGCATGTGCCCGTCATGGATTGTCCGGGAGATATTACCTTATTCTGTTGCGGGGCTTTTGATGTGCCCATGCCAATGGTTTTAGATACTACCGGTAATGCCCAGGTACAATGTATCCGCAGCGACGACAGAGATCTGACAGCGCCATTCACCAAAGGCACTACCGACATTACCTGCATTGCGACTAATGATTTTGGACAAACTGATACTTGTGTTTATTCCGTAGTAGTCATTGATACCCTGGCGCCGATCGTAGAATGTCCAATGATAGATACTTTATTTACTGATGAAACTTGTTTTGGGGTTAATCTGCCCGATTATACTTCAGCAGTTAATATCATTGACAGTTGTTTAACCGGTATTACCGTTATTCAATCACCCGACCCGGGTACTTTATTGGACCCCGGGTTGTACGAAATACAAATCTCAGTAGTGGATGCCTGCCTGAATCTAGGTACCTGTACCATCGATCTTGCCGTCATTTGTGATGTTGATCCCCCTTGCGACAGCTTGTTGGTTGACTATACCAGGGATACTGTTGTTCCCGATAGCTGTTGTTATGAAATTGCATTAACCGATATCGACGATGGTTTCTACCCGGCAGTAAGGATATATACCGATGTACCCACGACCATCACCAGCCTCGACCCATTGAACCGCTGGCGGATCACCAACAGTACCGATACAGATACCTTTAACTTGATTCCCCGGGTTTCTCCGATAAACGATAACGATCTGGGGCCTATCGCCAGAATATGTACCGATAACTTTATTACTGAACCACATCCCGTTTATTTGGACTGGATGAGCCAGGGCATTGATGGTGAACTTTTCCCGATTTGCACGGATACCTTATTATTTGATTGTGATACGACAAAATGTTGCCAGGACGAAATGATCTTTTTAGATCGTGCCGAAATGGTAACGGTCGATTATACTTTAGAGGAGTGCTACGCACAAGTCAGTTGGTCCGGTCTGGGAGAATGTGATCGCATCATCTGGGATTGGGGAGATGGCACTACTAGCGAATTCATCACACTGGATAGCACCCTGCAGCATACTTTTGCAACGGAAGGGCCACATAATATCTGTTATACTATCGAAGAAACAACGCGTAGTGGAAATACCTGCTGGTCAAGCCCTACTTTCTGTCTACCGGAAATGGCGGCTTGCGATTCGCTCCTCCGTACCTGCGAACCCTGTGATGAGAACTCCATCACAGGGCCAAATCTCATCGAAAATGGAAATTTCGAACAAGATAACCTCAGCGGGTTTGAATCCGATTACACTTTTGTTTTAAGCGGCGAAATACTGATGGGGCAGTACGGTATCCGGAATAGTTTTACGCTGGACAACCCGCAATGGGCCGGTATTGATCATACGACAGGTCAGGGTTCAAGAAGATTCTTGGTGGTGAACGGTGCACAGAATATCAATGCTGCCATTTGGCGGGATACTGTTGCGGTTAATCCGGATCGCCAACATACGTTTTGTGCTTATGTCAATAATATACTCTTACCTGAATTAGATCTTAACGACCCCGAAATCGTTGTACGGGTGAACGGCACACCCATAATTGCGGAAGCTGTGATTTCAGAGAATCCGGATTTATGGATACTCATCACCGGCAGTTGGTTTTCCGGGCCAAATGACCAAAGAGCGGTTATCGAAATTTTCAATCAAAACACCAATGGTGCAGGTTCGGGTTTTGCTATTGACGACATTTCCTTCTACGAATGTACCGTAGATACCTGTCGGGCTGATTTTGAGTTTGAACTGGCTTTCGATAACGGTAATAATAATTGTGGAACCGTTAACTTTACCAACAATTCTACTGCACTCACCAACCTAACCTACGCCTGGGACTTTGGTGATGGTAATACCAGTACTGCCGAAGGCCCCTCTCATCAATACACTTCACCAGGTACCTATACGGCCTGCCTGACTATAACCAGCGAACGCAACTGTACAAATACCTATTGTCAGGAGATCATCATTAACTACAGCGATACGCCGCCTTCAATCACCTGCCCGGATAATGTTGTCATTTCTGCTTCAACCGAAAACTGTGAGGCCGTGTACATTCCCGTTGAACCAACTATTGGTATCAGCTTGTGTTCAGAAGGGGTTGAAGTGGAATGTGTCCGTGATGATGGTTTGGCACTAACCGATCCATATCCGGTCGGTAATACCGTCATTACTTGTACGGTAACGGATAATTTTGGCACCAGTAGTTGTTCTTATATCATTACGGTAACCGATGAAAATTGCCCCGCCACTTGCTGTATCAATGAGACCAATTTTGACAACCGCGTTCAGGATGGTTTCACCTTTGTTACTGAGAATTGTGAACTAACGGTGACGCCCAACAACCTCAACGATTGCCACCGTGTAGTATGGGATTGGGGAGACGACAGCAGAGTGACCAGAACAATGGGAAATATGCCGGTTATTCACGAATACGAAAGCAGCGGTTCTTTTGAAGTCTGTATGCAAGTGGTGGAAGTAGACGATAACGGCAACAGTTGTTTCACTTCATTGGAAAATTGTATGTTCATTGATGTTGCCTGTGATACGACTTGTACTTGCGGAATGTTTGAAGGTTTTGTATTTGGTCAGGATAGTACCACTATCATCCAATTTACCTGTGGTGCAATGCCTCAGGAACTTCCGTGCCCCAAACAAGGACAGAACTTTAATTTAAGTGGTCAATTTGAATGCATGGGCAGGTGCGAAGCCAGCTCGGTTAACGTCCAATTGATTCACGAAAATCAAGTGAGAGAGATCGGCGACATCGGGTTGGAGAATGGCAACATCAATGCCGCCATTGACGAGGAGTTTTTCAAAGTACCGGGAGACTATATTTTACGATTAACAGCACAATGCGGAGATGAATCCTGTAGTTGTGATTTCAATTTCTTCATTCCGGAAGATTGCGATTGCCGGTGCGATGATTTTCAGCAATTGGTTTTAAGGCAGGGGGAATCTATTTTCCTTCCTGATTGTGGCGATGAACCATTAGGGCTAAATTGCCCCGCCGAAGACATCAACTTAAGAGGACTGTTTGCATGCCAGGGAACATCCTGCGATCAACCGGGGGCGATCGAATGGATGTTGCAACAACCCAATGGCACCTTAATCGCCAATACCGTTACTGCTGGTAATTTTGAGATAGACTTTTCCGCAGGACTTTTGCAGGAACCCGGTTTATACCAACTTACTTTAAATAGTGAATGTGGTATTAACGGTTGTTCTTGCACGATTAGTTGGGAACAGCCGGACTGTGACCCTTGTGCCTGCCCAGTCGAAACTTTCGATCTGCAGTATCAGCAGGATTGTAACCGGGTCACTTTTGATTTCAGTAACGTGGAAACCTGCGATTCCGTCAAAATAGATTTCGGTAACGGAATGGGCGAGATTGTCACGGGCGGGCAAGTTATTCATCATTGGTATTTAGAAGAAGATACTTTTCAAGTGTGTTATTTTGTAAAAAGAGCCGGTGAAAATGGAATAGAAGCTTGTACGGATAGCGAATGTTTCAGGGTTGACATCAACTGCCTGAATCCTTTATCTGCAAATACCGCACAGTTGGTAAACGGCGATTTCACTGAAAGAATGGCAGGGTTTGCCAGTTCCTGGACTGCCGGCACTGACGAAGGACCACGGCATAATCGTCAAGATGGTTGTGAAGATCCAGGTTATTTATTCTTCCAAAACAACCTGGAAACAGCACTATTAAATACTGCCACCCAAATGGATGTGTCGTTATTCAAGGATGAACGCTATGAAATCACTTTATGCGCTTCCCCCAACCGTGTTTATCCGCTTGACAATTTCACCCGGTTACCCAAGTTACAGTTAGTAGCTTCAAAAACTGCATTGACCAGTCCTGACCTGATGGATTGCTCGAGCTGTGAAGTTATTGGAACAGTACCTGACCTTACCAGTAGAAATGAATGGACAAAAATCAGATTGGACGATTGGATACCTGCTGATGATTACAGCGTGGTTACTTTAATGCTTAATTCAAGTGATGACACGGGATTAGCACAAAACTACCGGATCAACCTAGATAATATCCATATCAATAATTTGACGACCAGCAGCCAATCGATCGCTCTATTGGAAAAAGTCCGCATTTATCCTAACCCAACCAATGATTTACTGAACATTGATCTGGGCAAACAAATTGATCAACCTTATCGACTGAGTCTTTTCAATACACTAGGTAAAAGGGTAATGGCATCAACAATTGGCGTTGGTACCGACCTACAACAAGTAGCGGTAGGAAAACTACCTAAAGGGGTTTATTTACTGGAATTGTTAAGCGAAGACCGGAAGAAGTTTTACCGGGAGAAGGTAGTGGTGCAGTAGAGATATGCGGAATTGAAGGTACAAATTACCAGGGTACATACATAAGTTTAATGTGATTTGAGAATCAATTATTTAACAGGAGTTAGATTTATGACCAAACGGAGTATGGTGATTTTTGTGCATCGAGACATCTCTCGCAAACACGAGTTCTGCCTGCGAGAAGATGTCTTGATGCTGAAAACATTATTCTCTGACTTACTAAAAATCGCCCTAGTGCTTCTAAACAAATACATATCCATTTTTATTCAGCGGTAATGCCCGTACTCTTTCACCGGTAGCGGCGAATAGAGCGTTAACCAATGCCGGAGCTGCCGGAGGAGTTCCCGGCTCTCCTACCCCACCCGGATAAGCATCGACCTCCATGATATGGACGTCAACAAGTGGAGAAACATTCATCCGGACCATTTCATATTGTGGGAAATTATACTGATCGACGGCACCGTCACTCCAGGTTATTTCGCCGTATAGTGCCGCAGAAAGACCAAAGATGATTCCACCTTGCATTTGACCTTTGACTGTATCGGGATTGATATAGGTCCCACAATCAACAGCACAGTAGTAACGATCAATAGAAAATTCCTTTTCACCTAGTTTAGATATTTCTGCCACCTGACCTACGATGGAGCCGAAGCTTTTATGCAGTGCAATACCACGGTATTTTCCTTCCGGTAATGGCTGCTCCCAGTTACTCATTTCCGCTACCTTTTCCAATACGGCTTTGAAGCGGGGATGTTGATCAAGTTTTGTTCTTCTAAACTCAAAAGGATCTTTTCCCGCAGCATGCGCACATTCATCCATAAAACACTCGGTAAAGAAAGCGTTCTGCGAACTACCGACACTACGCCAAAAGCCTACCTGGACTGGAAGATCAAGATTGCCAAATGCTACTCTGCGATTCACCATGTGATAAGGCAATTCCCGTGCGCCTTCAGTGGTAGCTTCGTCATCTTTTGGACTAACAGCCATTGAGGGCACGATCCTGCCTAAAGAACTATTACTTACAGATTGGATAGCGATCATATTATCCCAGGCTTCAATATTACCGTCATTTGTTAAGACCGCTTTGAAACGGCTGGCAGCAACCGGCCGGTACATATCGTTGCGCATATCTTCTTCACGGGTAAATACCGTTTGAACAGGCGTTCCTTTCATTGCTTTAGCTACGGCAGTCGCAATTTTGATAAAGTCCGGTTCTGCACGACGGCCAAACCCACCTCCCAGATAGGTGATATTAACCGTGACGTTGGATTTATCTACCCCAGCTACCTGACCGGCAAAATCTCTGGCCACTGAGGCAGCCTGGTGCCCTACCCATAGTTCTACCTTATCCTCTTCCACCAAAGCCGTACAATTCAAAGGCTCCATAGTAGCATGCGCCAGATAAGGTACATCATACCTGGCTTCAATGATATTGCCTGCTTCATTGAATGCTTTATCGACATCTCCTTCTTGTTCAGGTGTCGCAATGGGTGACTCCTGTAGGACCTTATCGATTTGCTGGCCGATGGAAACAGAGGATAGCGAGGCATTTCCACCTTCCTCTACCAAGTCGAGAGAAAGTGCAGCGTTTTTAGCCCGCCAGGTATTATCGGCAATCACCGCAGCGCCAAAATCAGTGAGCACTACTTTTTTAACCCCCTTTTTACTTTCTATAGATGCCTGGTTATTAATAGCAGTAATTTTTGCCCCTATCCTGGAAGGATGGACGAAGGCAGCATACAACATATTGTCAAAACGAACGTCCAGTCCAAACTCGGCGGCGCCCGTTACTTTTTCTGGAATATCCAATCTACGGACGGGCTTGCCTATTTTCGTCCATGCAGATTTTGGCTTTAATTCAGGTAATTGTGGTAATTTTATTTCTGATGCTGCTTGTGCTAAACTACCATAAGATAATTTCTCTTTATTCGTCGTATTAATAATGAAGCCATCCTCTGCCCGACATTGCCCCGGGTCAATCCCCCATTGTTCAGCCGCCGCCATTTTTAACATTTCCCTCGAGGTAGCTCCGGCGTAGCGGAAGTTATTATAAGCATCCGGCACAGAAGTACTACCTCCGGTACCTACGATCGTTAGATATGCAACCATTTTTTGCCCCAGCGAATACCCCTTATAGGCATTAGGTTCTTTCTGCGTAAGCATAAAAGTGTTCGCGTAGGGAGATTCTGGTTGCGGATGAATAACTTTGATCCTCGACATATCTACTTCCAGTTCTTCAGCCACCATCATAGGTAGTGCAGTATAGACGCCTTGTCCCATTTCCACCCTGGGTATAGCCAAAGTTATGGTGTTGTCAGGAGCGATACGGATCCAGGCATTCATGGAGGTTCCTTCGCCCATTCCCTTGCCGGAATATTTTTTGATTTGCTTATTCACGTGAGCCATTCCTGCTACACCTACTACCAAGCCGGTACCCACTACTCCGCCGGTAATGATAAATGCGCGGCGAGTCCATTTATTTTTCTTTGATTTATTAGTCATTTTTATTGATTTACTGTTTTAAGACGCCAGATGCTAGATTGTTAAGGGTATGAAATAAATAGACCTGAGTGTGAAATAGAAGCAACCGTGATTTTAGGTGCTGGTGATAAGTTGGAATTACGATTATTCGCAATTCCGTTCGGTGATCTTCTAGTTAGAGTATTTGCATGACACTAGTTTAATAAAGTACTTTCTTCTTTGATCATTTTTGCAGCCGTGTGAATAGCCGCCCGTATGCGTTCATAAGTTCCGCAGCGACAGATATTGGTAATAGAAGTATCGATATCTTCATCCGTAGGTTCAGGTGTTTTGGTCAATAAAGATTCCGCCGCCATGATCATCCCTGATTGGCAATATCCACATTGAGGTACCTGGTGTTCGATCCAGGCTTTTTGAACAGCGGAAAGCACGCCTTCTACGGCAACTCCTTCGATGGTAGTAATTTCCTTACCCTCTACTGCTGATACCGGTAAGGTGCAGGTGCGGGCAGCTTCACCGTTGATCAAAACGGTACAGGCACCGCAAGAAGATACTCCACAACCATATTTAGTTCCGGTCATATTGAGTTCGTCCCTTAATACCCATAATAAGGGCATACTTTTCTCAACCTCTACCTGGAAAGTTTTACCGTTAATTCTTAATTCCATTGCGTTAATTTTGGCTTTAGAAATGTTTTTGCAATACGCTCAATATCAATAAAAATTGCGATACATTATAATGAACCCCTAAAGGCCAGACAAGTTTTATTTTCCGATCGATAAAAGATAAAACTTGATCTTCAAAGACTTACATAGGTTTTGCCGGAAAAACCAACAGTTTCTCATGTGGAACGTACGTGGGTTGCCACCAAAACACAAAAGCTCAAAATCCTCACAAAAAAGAGTAGTGCAATTTTGTGTTTTAAGCCGATAGCTATCAGCTTTGTGGCGATTTTTTCTACGTGTAAGTTCTACATGAGAAATTACTGGAAAAACCTCCTGACCTTTATTCTTATCTGTACTTCTAATATCTTTGAACAAAGATGTAAATGAAATGAAGCAACAATTCCCCAAATGGTTTAAATGGGTGCTTTTTTTTACTTTTCTGGTACAAATAAAAGGCACTTCACAGAATAGTATCAATCAAATTTATGATATCCAACTACCCTACCATAGTTTGGGTTGGACAGATGAGGAAGCTGCCAAGTATGTGTTAAACCGCTTAGCATTTGGCCCCACCCAGGGACAGATCAAAGAGGTAGTTCAACAGGGTGTAGAACAATGGATATTACAACAATTCAATGGGGTCAAAGAGCCCCGGTTCGAATCCAGGCTAAAAAAGGAGTTCCCTGCCCTTAATCTGTCGATAAAGGAGATTAACGCGACCTACCCCTCCCCTGCCGTGCGTTTCATCATCGCAGGTATTCGTAATCACTTAACCAGGTATAGGGACGGCAAATTAATTGATTCCCTGAAGGTTAACGAAATGCTAGGTACAGCGGTCAGGCAGGCGGTCAATGTTAAAAGAACCGACGATAGAGATTTTCCCGGTTATGCTATCTACGAAAAACTAACCCGTAAGTATGACTTCAAAGATTTTAACAGCCTCATGTACCAGTTGATGGCGCAAAAAATGATGAGAGCAATTGACAGTGAGAATCAGTTGAAGGAAGTGTTGGTCGATTTTTGGTTTAACCATTTTAATGTTTCTATCACGCGAATTAATGATGTAGGGCCGCAAGTGTTAGCTTACGAACGCGATGCCATCCGGCCTTATGTATTGGGAAATTTTGCAGATTTGCTAAAAGCTACCGCTAGGCATCCGGCTATGCTGATTTACCTGGATAATAATCGTTCAAACGCTGATGAAGGCGTTACTACGCTAGTAAAATACCGGGAGTCTCGTTTTTCAAAAAAGATGGCGGAAGGGGATTTAAAAGCTTTCGCTCAGACACCGGGTGTTAATGAAAATTATGCCCGGGAATTACTCGAACTGCATACCTTAGGTGTGGATGGCGGCTACACCCAGGAAGACGTTGAAGAAGTTGCCAGGGTATTTACCGGATGGAAAGCTTCGCCGTTTATGTTCCCTTACGCTAAGGCGGTCTTGAAACTAGCAGAATGGGCAGTAAAAGGCAAAAAATACGTCGTTTTAGAAGATGGCTTTTACTTCGATCCGCAACGACACGATGCCACCCCAAAAAATGTACTGGACCATCAATTTGATGGTAAGAAAGGCGTAGAAGAAGGGGAAAAAGTATTAGAGTTATTAGTCCGGCATCCTTCCACTGCTGGACATATTTCTCGGAAACTCGCCCAATATTTCGTTGCTGATACTCCTCCACCTACCTTAGTTGAAAAAATGGCTATTGCTTTCCAGGCAAGTGATGGCAATATCAAAATGGTGCTCAAAACTATGTTAGAAGCACCGGAGTTTTGGATCAAAAATGACGGTAATAAACTGAAATCGCCTTTTGAATTCATCGCCAGCAGTGTTCGGGCTATTGATGCTGACATCCAAGATCCTATTGAGTTATCGCGCTGGTGTACCCGGATGGGGCAACCACTCTACGCCTACCAGGCACCAACGGGTTATCCGGATGAAACTGCCTTCTGGACTAACGGCACCGGCATGCTCAAAAGAATGGATTTTGCCCTACAACTTGCCAATAATCAAATTAAAGGTATTTCCTACGATCCGTCGTCCATTCATGCGAAGATCCATTTCCTGTTGCTCAAGGATGCTACGGAAACTTTTGAATATCTGGAAAAAACTGCGGAGACTCCCGAGGAAAAAATCGGGTACTTGTTGGGGTCGCCATTGTTTCAATTTCAATGATTAAATATTACTCCACCCAGTTTTCATCAGGCAACTTTCTTTTTACAAAAACCAAGTAACATGTGTGAACCAGTTCTAAAAAAGCAATGGAAGCGTCGCGCCTTTTTAAAAGGCAGCAGTTTGGCAGCTTTTTCTTTTTCGTTAGGAGGAATTCCCGCTTTTTTGCCAGAAGTAGCCAGGAACATTCAGGCTAAACAACCTTTTATACGCCGAAAAACGCTGGTATGTATTTTCCAGCGTGGCGCCATGGACGGGATAATGGCCGTACAACCAATCGATGATCCGTTTTTGGCCAAGTTACGCCCCGACCTCACCCATTCAGCCGCAAAAAGTGCGGGTGATAATCAACTCCTCGTACTCAATGACCAGTTCGGATTACACCCCAGCCTAAGTGCACTTTATCCTCTTTTTCAGGAAAAAAGACTGGCAATCGTTCACGGGGTAGGATCTCCAGAAGTCAACCGTTCTCATTTTGATGCGCAAGACTTCATGGAAAGCGGCACACCAGGTATAAAAGGTACCACTACGGGCTGGCTTAACCGCGCCATTGGATTAATGGGACACGAAGCCACCCCATTCCGTGCCGTTTCGATTACACCCGCAATGCCACGAAGCCTATACGGAAAAAATGGTGCCTTGGCAGTTGAGGATCTGTCTGATCTTTCTTTAAAGTCAGATCAATCCGGAAAAGCCGTTAATACTTTCAGCCATCTTTACGAACAATCAGAGGATATTTTATTAAAGAAAGCAAGCCGAACAAGTCTGGAAGCCCTACGGTTATTGGAAGAAAAAAATATTCAACAATATAAACCAGCACCAAGGGTTGAATATCCCAATTCCACGCTAGGACACAGTCTTCGTCAAATCGCACAGTTGATTAAAGCCGGTTTAGGGTTGGAAGTCGCATTTGCCGAATCCAATGGCTGGGATACCCACTCCCGGCAGGGTGGTAAGTTTGGAACATTTAATGTGCAGGCTTTGAATCTTGGGAAAGCTATTGCTGCTTTTTGGGAAGACCTGGGTACTTTTCAGGATGATGTCGTAGTGATGACTATGACCGAATTTGGCAGAACCGTTCACCAGAATGGTTCATTCGGAACGGATCATGGACGGGGTTCTTGTCAATTTATTTTGGGAAATGCAATTGCCGGAGGCGAAATCTACGGAGAAGTGCCGGTCCTTGCTCCCGAAAACCTTGAAGATGGCAGGGATCTGCCGGTTACTACTGATTTTCGTTCCGTTTTTATGGGAACGGTGCAGGGACATTTGGGAATTAGCCAGCAAAAGGTTGTTTTTCCGGGATGGGATGGGGAAGCTTTGGAGGTTTTTAAATAATAGACTTGTCTAGATGTACTGCCGGGTAAACTTGGGATCAAAGGCTTTTACTCACCGCTGAAGAACCGCTAAGAAAAGAGAACTTAGCCTTCTTTGTGGTGATTGAAGTTGCCCCAAGTTTAGAGATCAATACAGCCAGTAGTTCCCGCCAGAAGTTAATGTCATTTTTGGGTTGGGTATTTTTCGAAAGGCAACGAGGAAGTGGGATAAAGGGACCCACATCCGAGTTTGAAA
>CAZHNG010000002.1:0-36964 GCA_964533785.1 uncultured Saprospiraceae bacterium
GCATCGGCGTCCCGCAGGATTGCGGGATTTAACGAAGTACAGTATAAAATTTGCCGCTTGTAGCCGTTTGATGATCCCGCCGAACAAGTCTAATAGTATGAAAGTGTAATGAAACAGATGGATCGCAGAAAATTTTTACAGCAGAGCACACAGTTGGCAATCGGAGCGGGTATAGGAAGTGCTTTTACCGGGTGCAGTGATCTGTTATCAGAAGAAGAAGCCTTAGCCTTTGAGACAGCCGTTTCCGAGGACAATCTATTTTTTAAGATCTCTTTAGCGGAATGGTCCTTACACAAAACCATATGGGCGGGAGAAATGGAACATTTGGATTTTGCCAAGGTTGCAAGAAATGAATTTGGCATTGAAGCGATTGAATATGTCAACCAGTTCTTTATTGATAAAGCAGAAGATACCGCTTATTTGAATCAAATGAACCAGCGGGCTAATGATAATGGAGTGGAGCAGTTGATCATCATGGTCGATATGGAAGGGAGCCTGGCCACTTTGAAGGAAGAAAACCGGAAACAAGCCATAGAAAATCATTTGAAATGGATCAATGCTGCTAAATATCTGGGCTGTCACAGTATCCGGGTAAGCACCTATGGTAAGGGTGATCGCACGGACGTATTGAATGCTGCGGTCGACAGCCTGGGGCAACTGGCTACCTATGCTGCCAAAGAAGACCTCAATATCGTTGTAGAAAATCACGGCGGTTATTCCTCCGATGCTTCCTGGCTTGCTGAAGTAATGCGCCAGGTTAATTTACCCAATTGCGGTACCCTGCCCGATTTTGGTAATTTTCGAATGAGTTTATTTCCACCCAAAACTTACGATAGGCTCAAGGGTATGAGGGAGTTGATGCCATTTGCTAAAGGTGTAAGTGCTAAATGCTATGATTTCGACCGCAATGGTAACCATAAAGCCTATGATCTTAAACCTATTTTAGCGATCATCAAGCAAAGTGCCTATACGGGCCATATCGGCATTGAGTATGAAGGGTACAAACTGGGAGAATATGCAGGTATTAAAGCTACTAAGAAGTTGTTGGTGGAAGAAGGGCGGGCGATTTGATTCTAAATAAATGAAATATGAAATTCAATGTGAGGATCCTCCTTCAAATCCATATTTACCTGGGGCTATTTTGTTTGCCCTATCTGCTCATTTTCAGCCTGTCTTCTTTAAATTTCAACCATCATTTCTTGTCCGAAGAGCCATTGTCGCAAGAAACAATGCGTCAGAATATTAAAACCCGCTTTATAAAGCCTCAATCTCCTCCACCGTCTTCGGTATAGGTTCACCCAGTACCTTTCGCCCATCCTCAGTGATCAGCACATTGTCCTCGATTCGGACGCCGCCGAAATTGGAGAACAGCTTTAAAGCGCCATAATTGATAAAATCACCAAACTTATTTTCACTTTCCCACAATTGGATCAATTCCGGGATGAAGTAAATGCCGGGTTCTATCGTTAGGACGTATCCTGGTTCCAGGGCCTTGCCCAATCG
Organism: uncultured Saprospiraceae bacterium; assembly: GCA_964533785.1. Classification (GTDB taxonomy): domain Bacteria; phylum Bacteroidota; class Bacteroidia; order Chitinophagales; family Saprospiraceae; genus JANQRV01. The sequence continues at coordinate 1,504 of CAZHNG010000002.1, forward strand.
CAAGGCTTTCACCCCAAATTGATCGATCCGTTGTGTTTGCTCTGAATAGCCGACGTATTCCTCGCCCAGATCTTCCATGTCGTGGACATCAAGACCGATCATATGACCCACTCCGTGCGGGAAAAACAGGGCGTGAGCGCCTAGCTTTACGGCTTCGTCCATATCGCCCTTCATCAAGCCAATGTCTTTCAAGCCTTCAGCAATCACTTTGGCAGCAGTGAAATGGACGTCCAGGTTTCTGACATTGGGGCCAGCCATAGCTATTGCAGCCATTTCGGCTTCGAGAACGATGTTATAGATCACCTTTTGGTGTTGGGTAAAGGTTTTGTCGACGGGAAAAGTACGGGTAATATCACCTGCATAACCCATGGCCGTTTCTGCTCCGGCGTCGATCAATACCAGTTGCCCCGATTGTAAAATATTACCGTGGTAGTGATTGTGAAGTGTTTGCCCATTGACGGTGACTATTTGCGGATAAGCCAGATCACCACCGTTTCCAACCGCCACCCCTTCTACAAGTCCTGCAAGCTCGCTTTCTTTTATACCTGGTTTTCTGGCTTTCATCGCCAGAACGTGCATCGCTCCCGAAATGTTGACTGCTTTTTCCAGTTCCGCGATCTCTTCGGGACTTTTAATCGACCGTTGTGCTGCTACCGCTTTAATGAAAGGCACAGATGCGCCTTGCTCTATATCCTGAATAGAGGAGTTTAACCATTGAGATAACTTGATCTTGTTTTCCCCTCGGTAAGGCGGTAGATAGTGAATATTCCTTTTTTGATCAACAGCATTAGACACTGTCTTCTCCAAATCGGCTAAAGAGCCAGCTTTTGTGACCCCCACTCTTTCAGCCATTGCCGCCACGGTCGGTTGAGGCCCCATCCAAATGATGTCATCGATCGTAAAATCATAACCGAATAGGGTAGTGGTTCCCTCTTCCAAATCGATGATAGCTGCTAAACCTGGTGCCGACCAGCCAAAAAAGTAGAGAAAACTACTGTCCTGGCGGAAATGGTAGGTATTCCCTACGTAATTTTTAGGACTTTCTTCATTGCCCAGGAAAAGTAACAAACCATCACCTGGTAATTGATCGATCAATTGTTGACGGCGTGACTGGTAGGTAGATTTTTCGAACATTTTTACGAGTTATTATACGAGTTAAACGGGTTAGCGAGTTTTTAAGGGTTTGGGACTGAACGCTTTTTGCCCGTCTAACCCGCTAACACGTATTAATTAGCCCAATTATCCCGCGCTTCCGGAATAGCCCAGGCAGAACCACTGTTTTCAATACTATTAAATAAAGGTAGCCAATCCTGCGGACCTTCGGAAAGGGTCAGGATCTCGTAGCGTCTTAATTTTAAAATCGGTTCAAGCGGATTTAAGAGGATCGGACAAGCTTCGACACAAGCATTACAAGTCGTACAGGCATGTAATTCTTCCTTGGTAATATAGTCAAACAAGGATTTACCGTCATCGTAATTATCTTTGGTCAGCACCTTTTCCTGGTCGCGTTTTTCGGCAGCAATAAACCCTGGATCTTTACGGTCCAGATTTTGACCAATTTCGGTGGCACGGTCTCTGATGTCCATCAATATTTTTCTTGGAGAAAGCTTTTTTCCGGTGATACTAGCTGGACATACCGCGGTACAACGACCACATTCCGTGCAGGTATAAGCATCAAAAACGTTTTTCCAGCTTAGGCCGAATACGTCTTTAGCTCCAAACTCAGGTAGCTCATCCTCGAGGCCTCCATTGCTGTTTTCAGGGATTAGCCCCATCATGCTTTTTACTTCATTCATGATTTCGGGCATATTTTCCATTTCTCCGCGAGAGTCCAGTTTAGCGAAATAGGTGTTGGGAAAAGCGAGCAGAATATGTAGATGCTTAGAAATGGGCAGGTAATTTAAAAAAGCAAAAACGACCATAATATGTAACCACCATCCGAATCGTTCTACACCCACAAGTGTACTTTGCTCCAGACCGCCAAACAAAACCGGCCCCAGCCAGCTACTCACGGCCAGGGTGCCCGTATCGGGGTAATGAGCAGGATCCATTTGTTGTAACAGCACATCGGCACCATTCATGCTAAAGATACCGATCAATAATAATACTTCACCGTACAAGATCAGGTTACCGTCTAATTTCGGCCAGCCGGTCATCTCGTCTTTGTGAAAGCGGGGCACCTTGAGCAGGTTACGTCTGGCCAGAAATACGAACGTAGCGATAAAAGCTAATAGAGAAAGCACTTCAATAAAACCAATCAGGAAGGTGTAAAAACCACCTAATTTATCGGCAAAAAACCGGTGTTGCCCGGAAAATCCGTCAATAAGGATCTCTATCAGCTCAATCTGGGTCAATAAAAAAGCGGCGTAAATGAAAAAGTGAAAAACTGCGGGAATCCAACGTTTGAACATTTTCTGCTGGCCAAAAGCAACGAGTAATACATTTCGCCATCTTTGCCCCACATTTCCTTCAATTTTTTCATCCTTGCCAAGCAGTATGTTTCTGCGTATTTTGCTAAATTGGCGAATAGCCCAGCCAATAGCGATAATACTTATTATGGTAAAAGCAATTTGTTGCATCATATTGCGTAGTAGTTTAAGATTTAAGACGCTAGACGCTAGACGCTAGACGCTAGACTGTCGGGGCGGGTGAATTGAGTGTGGGTGTGATTTCAACAATGCCACTCAAGACAAATACAGTAATTTTCGATTATCAAATTTACAATACAAGATCAATATTTACATTCTAGCGTCTAATGTCTAACATCTAATTATTCAATCATCCAGCAATGAAGATACTAGATCATCGGCAAATAGTCCAAAAAATTAAGCGTTTGGCCATTGAAATTGTTGAGCAAAACTACAATGAAAAGCAGATCATTCTTGCCGGCATCAACAATAATGGCTATCATTTTGCACAATTATTATTACCGGAATTTGACGAATTCACCGGTTTGGAAGTCCTCCTGACCAGAATAAGGCTCAATCCGGCAGATCCTATTGCCCATCCTATATCGGTGGAAATGCCGCTCGAGGAAATGGAAGATAAAGTAATCGTTGTTGTAGATGACGTAGCAAATACCGGCCGTACTATTTTCTATGCCTGTAAACCCATTCTGGATATCCTACCTAAAAAAATAGAAGTAGCCGTATTGGTCGATCGCAAGCATAAATCCTTTCCCATTCTGGTAGATTATGTCGGCCTTTCGCTTGCCACTACTTTAAGGGAGCATATTGAAGTGAAGATTAAAGATGTTGATGAATACGCAGTGTTTATGAAAGATTAGACGGGTTCAAACGGGTTAACGAGTTAGACGGGTTTAACTCGTCTAACTCGTTAAAATCGTTTTACTCAATTACCACCCGCTCTGTCCAAATCCGTTTATCCTTCACGAAAGTAAAGGTATAAATGCCGCTATGATAATCGCTGATGTCTATAACCTTCGTGGCATTCAACGGTGTGAAACGAGCCTGGCGTTGTCCGAGGACATTTGCAATGATTAATTCATCGAACTCGGTAGAAGCTTCAATGGTTATGGTTGTCGCAGCGGGATTGGGAAATATTTTGATGGCTTTTTCCAGCATTGGATCCATAACACTCGTTACGATCTCAATATCAGAAGTAAACCGTGGGAAAATATTATAATCATCCGTAAAGGGGAAGCTGTTATCGAATTGCCCGCCGATACCGGTCAGATTGAAAGTCATAGCAGGAGGACTTGTGCCAAAAACCTCCGTGTCCGAATCAATGCGCATCGTAAAAGTATCAATACCATTGGTGACGTCAACATCGAAGCCGGTATTCATATTGGTCCACTGACTGGGCTCTACTATGGTCAATCCTTCAATTTTAATGAATTGTGATTCGGTGAATTCTCCTAGGCTATCGACAACGGAAGGCTCAGCTAAAACGTTTCCGGTAGATAGCACTGATAGGGAATCGGGTTCGATCTCGGTCAATCCGTTTAACTGGACGATCTCCCCTTTGACTTGTACTTCATCACCTTCAGCGACCGTATAATTAAAAGGGTTTTCGCGGGAAAAAACGTTTATTCCGTCACCTAATTCATCAATGATCGTGAATGATAGTCCTTCATTAGAGGCATTATAGTTTACGCCATAGACAATACCTGTCAGCGTAACTAAGGCTTGGGTAGAGTCAGCCACCCCGTCGGCATCATTGGTTGTTACTAAACCTATGGGATAGGAAGGATAAGCTTTATCTTCAATTTCATCACAATTGTCTCTCAATTCCCCGGGCGTGGCGAAAACGGCAACACCGTTGATCTCTACTCCGGTAGGAGCAGTGGCGGCTTTCCAGTTGGTGGGGTCGTTATTGTCTGCATTAACGTCGCAAAGATCAAGCGTCGGGCCGCGACCATCAGCTCCGTCATCCCAGGGGGCAGTATTGCTATAGGCCACTGAATCGACGGTAGCACCGCTGGGGGATCTCAATTCAATGGTTTCTCCGCTATTGCGTAAACCGCTGCTCCCTGCCCACTGAAATGCTGCCACTTCGAAGGTAGCTTCGATCAGGCTGGAATCAGCAGCAATAATGATGAAATCCTGCGGGGCCATAGATACGGCGGGGAAGGTGAATTCAATACCTTGTTCAAAAAAATATCCCTCCAACTCTACAGAGCTGTTTCCATTATTGTACAGTTCGATGAATTCATACTCATCAACGCCGCTTCCTGGGTTGTTATAAAGGATTTCCGTGATGACAATATTGGGAATAGCGATGTCATTATCAGCAATGTTGATGGTAAAAGTGTCGGAATTGGGGTCGATGCTTGCCCCTGCGCTAGGATTAGTAATGTTTAGAATAATTGCTTCCTCATCTTCTCCAATTTCGTCCTCTAGGATAGTTAATTCTATAGTTAGCGTATCTTCAACTGCACCAGCTTGAAAAGATGGTGTGTAAGCGGAAAAAACGTAATCCTCATCATTGGCGGCGGTAGAAGCACCTTCATCCGCACTGATATCAAAGCTGACGGTTCCTTCACCATTGGCTAAAGCTATTCTGACGAGGACGGTGCCGATGCCTTCATCCACTTCCACGGAGGCATCGACAAAGCGAATGACCGGACCGCTGCCCGGGCATTGGGAAGCTGCTCCTGGATTACCTAGTATTTCCACTCCACCGCTTATTACGCCAGTTGGTGTTGTGGCACCGGTCCAGCTTTGCGGGTCGTCATTATCGGCAGCTATATCACAGAGGACCAAAGATGCTCCATTTCCCTCCGGTGAGTCCGGCCAATCACCGGTATTATCATAAGTTACTTCATCCACGATATTGCCGTCGGGGTCAGCGAGTGCGATCGTTTCTCCTTCGTTACTCAAACTACCTTGCCACTCAAAAACATCGGTTAAACCAAAATTGTCAATCATAGCTTGTGCATCTTCTGCGATGATGACGTACGCACCTGAATTCAGGCTGAAACCCGGAAAGGTAAAAGTCACACCGTCTAAAAATCGGTAATCTTTGAGATTTACGGCCGTATTGCCATTGTTGTACAGTTCGATGTATTCAAAAACATCCGTACCTGACTCCGGCGGATTATACATAATCTCAGTAATGACGACATCGGCCATTACGGTAATTTCTCCAACCATGCCCAGGTTGAAGTGAGGGTCGCAGCGATATTGGTAAAACCCCGGCTTGTCGAAAGTGAATGCAAACTCCCAGTTATCATTCGATGCCTCTCCATTAGAAAAACTTTCCGGATTGCCGGGGTAGGAATTTTGAGCGCCGTTGACATTGTGAAAGCCCCCGACATTCTTCCACAGCACGGTTTGACCTGATTTGATGATGATCTCACTGGGGGAGAAAGAATTATCAGGTAAGGCTTCCACAATAACCGTGTCTGATTGCGCCCAAACCAGGTTCATTGCCAAAACAAAAGAAAAAACAGTTGAAAAATATAATCTCATGAGAAAGTTTTTGGGTGAAACAATAATCGGTCTCAATGTAACCAATACTCCTAAATCAGTTTCAATTCTCTGTCATATTATTTAGTCAATATTTTTAAAAATATAGATAATTAACATTGGGATAACTTACTTTATTTTAAAACTATTTTTTTAGCCCAATTTTTATTCGTTGGACAAAAGTGAAATGAAAATTTCTAATCGAAAATATTGATTGCATGAACAAAATACATTAATATTTATTTTAATGCATTCTTGTTTTTTCATAAAAACCTAAACTCCAATTAATTCCTGATTAACATTTCACGGTTAATTTTGCGGCGATTTTTAATTTTTTAATAAATCAATTAGTTTATGAAATTTAATTTTATCGCAAGATTGTCGCTAATGGCTGCAATGATGATGCTCAGCATCAGCGTTTTCGGTCAAGGGGTGACGACATCCTCTCTAAATGGAAGGATTACAGATACTAATGGAGAACCACTAATCGGGGCTAATGTATTGGCAGTACATACACCTTCTGGTTCTACTTACGGAAATGCTACTGATATTGATGGTTTCTTTCGCATTCGTGGTATGCGTGTAGGAGGCCCATACAAAATCACCGTTAGCTACACTGGTTTCGAAGAATTTGTACAAGAAGATATTTATTTGACGCTTGGCCAATCCTTTAGACTAAACACCCAACTTCAGGAGGCCGCCATCGACCTTGGAGCGGTCGAAGTTGTTTCCTACAGAACGGATATTTTCGATGGTAACAGAACGGGTGCGGAAACCACTATTAATATTGAGACTATCAATTCTACGCCTACCTTAGCAAGGTCCATTGGTGATTTTGTGAAGTTTAATCCTCAGGCGAGCATCGATGAAGGTAACGATGGTTTGGAAATCTCTATTGGAGGTATGAACAATCGTTACAATGCCATCTACATCGATGGTGCGGTAAATAACGATGTATTCGGTTTGGCGGGAAGTGGTACCAATGGTGGTCAGACTGGGGTATCTCCAATTAGTTTGGACGCGATCGAAGAGTTTCACGTATCTGTTGCACCTTTTGACGTACGTCAATCAGGGTTTGCCGGTGGTTCGATCAGTGCCATTACCAGAAGTGGTTCTAATCAGTTCAAAGGATCTGCTTATTTTCTTTCCAGAAATGAAGATTTAGCAGGTAAAACCCCTCAGGAAGAAGATCAGGATTTTGAAAGAACGAGGTTAGAGGAATTTACCGCACAAACCTACGGTGCGTGGATTTCCGGACCAATTGTTAAGGATAAGGTATTCTTTTTCTTGAGTGGTGAATTACAGCGTGATGAAACACCGCAGCCATTTAATTTAGCCAATTACAACGGAAATGCAACCGAAGCGGATATCAACGGTTTGGTTAACCACTTGCAGGAAACCTATGGCTTTGATCCTGGTGTATACGATAACAATACGGCATTTCTGGATAGTGATAAGTTCTTAGGTAAAATTGATGTAAACCTTAATCAGAACAACAAGCTAACAGTAAGGCACTCTTACACCCAAGCATTAAATCTTGAAGCGAGAAACTCAAGCGGTTCTGGAATTAGATTCATCAACGGTTCTGAGTATTTCTCATCTACTACGAACAGTTCGGCGATTGAATTGAATACCATTATTGGTAACAAAATGTCAAACAACCTTACCATTGGTGCTACTTTTGTAAGAGACGACAGAGATCCTTATGATAATACCAATGATGGTCCATCCGTTCCTTTCCCCGCGGTATTTATCGACGATGGTAGAGGAGGATTCACTTTTGGTTCGGAGACTTTCTCAACTGCTAACTTATTGGATCAAGATATCATTACGATCAATAACAACTTTGAGTACTTCAGTGGAAGACATACTTTCTTGGTGGGAGCAAACCTTGAATTCTACAGAACCAAGAACTTATTTATTCCTTTCAACTACGGTGATTACGAATGGGATCGTTCAGAGCCCATTACCGGATCTGATTTGAGCGACTTTATCAACGGTGAACCTTCTTCTTTTTTCATCAGAAGTTATTCATTGAGAGATAACGTTACAGGCGACGAATCAGTTGCAGGTGTTGAGTTTAACGGAGCACAGTATGGTTTCTACATCCAGGATGAGTTCCAAGCTGCCGATAATTTGAAACTTATTTTCGGATTAAGAGGAGACCTTCAAACTTTTGAAGATACCCCTGAAAATACGAGTTTTAACACCAACACCGTTCCCTTGTTAGAGCAGTTTTGGGATCTACAAGGTGCAAGAACGGGGGACTTTATTGATCCTCAATTCTATTTCTCTCCGAGATTTGGTTTCAACTACGATGTGAACGGTGACAAAGTAACTCAGATCCGCGGTGGAGCAGGAATCTTTACTTCGAGAATTCCTTTGGTATGGCCTGGTGGTGCGTACAATAATAATGGTGTGAATCGTGGAACTTTCCTTGGTGATGATATTCCATTCGAACCAAGTATTACAAAGCAGCAACCCGGTGATGTCGATGTAAACAACCCAGAACCCTCCGGAGATATCGATATCTTTGCCGCAGATTTCAAAATCCCACAAGTGGCTAAATTTAATTTGGCAGTTGACCGCAAGCTACCGTGGGGGTTGATTGGAACCGTAGAAGGGGTGTATACGAAGTTTATCAACCAGGTTTACTACCAAAACCTAAACTTGAGACCTGCAGTTGGTAATTTGACCGGTTCTGGTGACACGCGTGCCATTTTTGACAGAAGAGATGAAGTGGACCCTACTTACGGTAGAATTATTTTGGGTTCAAATAACAACAAAGGTTATGCTTATAATCTTTCTGCTACCTTGACCAAGCCGTTTAAAAACGGATTTACCGGTTCTATCAGCTATTCTTATGGCGATTCCTGGAGTATTTATGATGGTACTTCTTCTCAAAACTCTTCTCAATGGAGAGGTTTACACGCTGTTAACGGAAGAAATACTTTCGATGAAATTCAAAGATCTGACTTTGCTCAAGGTCACAGAATTATCGGTCAAGTGAGTTACAAAATCGATTACGCCGGATTTGCTTCTACTCAAATTGGTTTAGTCTATAACGGACAATCAGGTAATCCTTATTCTTACATTATCGGAAGCGGTCAAAATTTGACCAGCGAAGATTCAAGAAACAGAGCGTTGTTCTACGTACCTACCTCACAAAATGATATCAATCTGATTGATATTACTGATGAAGAAGGCAATGTAATTACTAGCGCTACTGAGCAATGGAATCAATTGAATGAATTCATTGAATCAGATGATTATTTGAGTGAGAGAAGAGGTCAGTACGCAGAAAGAAACCAAAGCAGAACGCCGTTTGAGAATATACTTGATTTAAGAGTATTGCAAGATTTCTATATTGAGATGGCTAACGGTCAAAGAAATACGTTACAAATCTCTGTGGATATCTTAAACTTCACTAATTTACTGAATAAGAACTGGGGTAAACGCTACAATAGAACCTTTGGCGGGTATGAAGTTGTTGAATTTGAAGGATTTGAAGACGATGGTACTACACCTACTTATACCTTTTCACCCTTTACCAACAACGAGCCATACTACGGTGACCTTGATGACAGAGGTGTGATCAGCTCCAGATGGCAAATGCAGCTCGGTCTTCGCTATATCTTTGGCGGAAACTAATCAGGCTGTTATTGTATAATCGTGGAAAGGCTTGCCCAATTTTAGGTGAGCCTTTTCTCATTTGTAAATTGGCATACCCTTCAAAAACCTCCTCGCGTTCACCGGTACAAAGCTCTCCCCGCAAAGCCTTTACCAAAATATCCACGCCGCCGGGCCTCTAACTATTTTGGGAACTATGGGCAACTTAGACCGGCAAGCGAAAGCCAAGCAAGAAAAACCCTATCAGTCATTTATCGACTTAGGGGTTGATATACTGGCGACCGACCGTCCTATCGAAGCAGCGGAAGCGTTGGGAGTTATCCCAGATAAGAATGTCAGTACGAAGTATTACCGGTTGCGTGTGCCGAGGTGACACCTATCGGCAGGTGACGCCTAATTTCTCAAAACGGCGCCCCGTGCGTCTGTCTAATGATCGGCGGTAATAAGCCTGGGACTAGTTTTAGCGTACCTACGGCTAATTCAGAAACTACCGGGTGTCCCATGAAACGATGTAATTTTCGTCCCCAGAGCAAGCGGTTGCGAAACAATGCGTTCCACTTTTGCTCGTATTGAGTTTCCATTCCTTTTCGGTCTATTTTTTGCCTTAAAAACAAGTCGACTAATTCTGCGGCCTTTTTAGCAGCGTGGATGCCCATCGCCATGCCGTTTCCACAAAGTGGGGGTATCATTCCCGCTGCATCCCCGATCATAAGCATGTGGTCGACTACCGGTTTTTTAGGGGCAAAAGAAACATTTGAAATGGTAAGCGTTTGAGTGATCTTTTTACCGTTAAACAGTTCACCAATAGCGGGATTTTGCGCTAATACCTGCTTTTCGAAGGCTTCGATACTACCCGCTGTTTTTACCTGGTTGTGATGAGTAAGGTAGGCCACATCAATACTGCCATCTTCAACTTGTACGGCTCCGCAATATCCACCGGCGAAATTGTAAAGAGTCACTAAGTCGCCGGGAAAATCGCCAGAGACGTAAAACTTCCCCCCTAAATAAGTGGATTTATGCCTTAAAAAAGGCCGGGCTAATTTTTTGTCGAGGTTTGATCGTTTACCATAACTGCCGATTACGATATCACTACGTAGGTTGAGGTTTTTCGTGCCTGAAATTTTGAAATGGCTTTCCGCAAACGCTACTTTTGTCACATTGGTTTCCAGCAAAAAACGAACCCCCATCGATTGAGCATAGCTGAAGAGTGCCTGGTCTAAAGTATAACGCCGCATTCCAAAACCACCCAGCGGCAAAGGCGTTTCCACCCATTTTCCGGAAGGAGCATATAGCCGAAAGCGAGTGACTTGCTTTGGTTGAATGGCGCGTATCGGAAAATTCAAAAAGTCAAAATAGGGCAGGACTTCATTTGAAACATATTCCCCACAGACTTTATGCTGCGGGTAATTTTTCTTTTCAATCACGACCACTTCGTGTCCAGCTTTTGCCAGGTGGACGGCCGCTGTTAGCCCGGCTAAGCCACCACCGATTATAGTGCAACTTTGTAACTTTTCCATATTTTTGCGTGTTATTAGACTTTTGACGCTAGACATTAAGATCTAAAAAATATATGAAGACCAAAACGCTGAGGAAAGATAAGGTAAATGTCGTGACTTTGGGATGTTCTAAGAACCTGGTGGATTCGGAAAATATCATGACACAATTGCAGGGGAACGGCTATGAAGTTGCGCACGAAAAAGGGAAGGACGCCAATATTGTGATTGTCAATACCTGTGGCTTCATCGATTTGGCCAAAGAAGAATCTGTGAATACGATCCTGGAATTCGCAGCAGCGAAAAAAGCAGGAGGGATTGAAAAACTATACGTTACGGGTTGTCTGTCACAGCGTTATAAAGATGACCTGGAGCAGGAGATCCCGGAGGTGGATGCCTATTTCGGCACTCTAGAATTGCCTGGATTGCTCGCAAAATTAGATGCGGATTACAAGCACGAATTGATCGGTGAGCGTGTTTTAACCACTCCCCAGCATTATGCTTATTTAAAAATCTCGGAAGGTTGTAACCGTACTTGTGCCTTCTGTGCCATCCCATTGATGCGGGGAAAGCATATTTCCCAACCCATAGAGGCGCTGGTAAAAGAAGCGGAGAACCTGGCTCGAAATGGGGTAAAGGAATTGATGTTGATCGCGCAGGAATTAACTTATTATGGATTAGATATTTATAAGGAACGGGCTTTGCCTCAGTTGCTGCGCGCACTATCGGCAGTAGAAGGAATTGAATGGATCCGCCTGCATTATGCTTATCCCAGCAAGTTCCCAACTGAGGTGTTCGAGGTAATGGCGGAATTGCCTAAAGTATGTAATTATCTGGATATGCCTTTACAGCATGCCAGTGATGCAGTTTTGAAAAGTATGCGGCGGCAAATTACCCAAAAAGAAACGAAAGAATTGATTGCGATCGCAAGAGAAAAGGTACCGAACTTAACATTGCGAACAACTATATTGGTTGGTTTTCCCGGCGAAACAGCAGATGATTTTCAACAGTTATGTGATTTTGTGGAGGAAATTCGTTTTGACCGCCTGGGAGTTTTTCAATATTCGCACGAAGAAAATACGATTGCTCACCAAATGCCAGACAATATACCAGCCGCAGTAAAAGCTGAAAGGGCCAATCGTCTGATGGAAATTCAGCAAAATATCTCTTTGGAAAAGAACGAGGAAAAGATCGGAAAACAATTTAAAGTGCTCTTCGACCGGAAGGAAGGAGGTTATTTTGTGGGGCGGACGGAAGGGGATTCCCCCGAAGTGGATAATGAAGTGCTATTGGATGCCAGTCACTATTTTGTACGAGTGGGAGACTTTGCCCAAGTAGAAATTTTTGGTGCTGAAGAGTACGATCTGTTCGGCAAATTAGTATAAGGAGTAGACTTATTTCGTTTTCACTTCAAAATCTCTTCAAAATCCTGGGTTATATTTGCCTCATGATGAAGTTATTACTGGTAGAAGACGAAAAAGAGTTAGCCGCTAATGTACAGACCTATTTAGCCAATGAAGGGAATAGGTGTGAGCTGGCAAAGAACTACAATGAAGCTTTAGATCGCTTGGCTGGATTTAATTACGACGTGGTCATATTAGATTTGATGTTACCCGATGGTAGTGGCCTTGATGTTTTAAAAGTGATCCAGAAAGAACATACGGAAACCGGCGTATTAATAGTTTCGGCAAAAAATGCCCTGGACGATAAGATCAAAGGGCTGGAACTGGGAGCCGATGATTACCTGACCAAACCTTTTCATTTACCGGAACTGAATGCGCGGATAAAAGCTATTTACCGGCGACGAAAATTTCAGGGATTATCTGAAATACAATTCAACGAATTAAAGATCAACACCGACACATTGGAAGCCTGGGTCAATGACCAACAATTACCGCTTACTGTTAAAGAACACGAATTGCTTATGTTTTTTCTCGCCAATAAAAACAGGGTGTTAACCAAGCAAAGTATTGCCGAACATCTTTGGGGGGATAATGTAGATTTTTTGGATTCTTTTGATTTCGTTTATCAACACATCAAAAACCTGCGGAAGAAAATAACTGCAGCAGGCGGGCATGATTATATTAAAACCGTATACGGAATGGGGTACCGGTTTAATGAGACCTGAACGTTTTACGGCCTGGCATCTCATTAGACTTGTCTATTAACTTAATTGCATCCAAAATTTACACTGATCAAACTCGCACAGTCTGGATCTGACATCTGCAGCCTCATTTGATCGCCCAAGACCAAAAAATGAATAGACTATGAGATTAGTTACAAAAACCACTTTATTATACTTGTTAGTAGCCCTGGTTGTATTTGGCATCGGTGGAGTAGTAGCCTACCAAATGATCAAAAAAGTAGTAGATAAGGAAACTGATTATTACCTGGTAGACAATTACCGGCGTATCCGGAGTTCTGTACAAGAGGGGAATCCCTTGGATCCCTTAATTAGTGGCAAGGTAATCGTCGAAGCTTTGCCAAAAGGAATGAATTACGATACGATGGCGGTATTTAAGGATACCATAGCCATGCATTATTTCTGGAACCGGCCGGAACCTCACCGGATGCTCACTAAGACTACACGGATTAACGGACAATTTTATCGCTTCAAAATAGTGGACGTCATCATCGAAGCGGACGATGTCTATACTGGAGTGATCAAAGTGTTAGCTATTCTTTTTGCGGGACTTTCTGCGGCCTTGTTAATCTGTGGTTATTTTATTGGTATTCAATTATTAAAACCATTCAATAAAACACTGGCTTCTATTCGGGATTTCAACGTTAAAGAAGAGTTGGATACTACATTAGTTAACACAATAACTAAGGAGTTCAAGCAATTAGATGCCTTCGTGTACCGGATGAAAGATAAAGCGCGGCGGGATTATATGGCTTTGAAAGAATTTACGGAAAATGCTTCGCACGAAATGCAGACTCCCGTGGCGGTGGCGAAAGGAAAACTAGAACTATTGCTGGAGTCTGGGGATCTTTCCGAAAAACAAATGCTATTAATTCAAAATGCACATGATTCAGTTACCAAGCTATCCCGTATCAGTACTGGATTAACCTTACTGAATAAAATTGAGAACGAGGAGTTTTCCAGTTCAATGCAAACCAATGTTTCTGATGTCGTCACTAAAAATGTCAGGCAATTTGAAGAGTTGGCCGAACTTAAAGGGATCAAATTGGAAAAAGAAATTGTGCCGGATGTAAAACAACCCGTAGATATGAATCTTGCTGAAATTCTCGTCGGTAATTTGCTGAAAAATGCGGTGCATCACAACGAAAAAAATGGTTGGATCAATGTACATTTAGACCATTCAAAATTGGTTGTCAGTAATTCTGGTAAAGATCCCAAAATCGAAACAGATCAGTTATTTAATCGTTTCCGCAAAGGCAACCAAAGCAATGGATCGCTGGGGTTGGGATTAGCAATCGCCAAAAAGATATGCGACGCTAATAAGTGGCAAATAAATTACGATTATAAAGACCACCAGCATCGACTCACCGTAAATTTTGTTTAACTTTTTTTAGTTTTTTGTTAAACAAAAATCAGATTTCCTTCAAATTTGGTACAAATTCTAATTAGGATTGGGGTATACTTTTGTATTAGACTTGTTCGGCGGGATCATCAAACGGCTACAAGGGGCAAATTTTATACTGTACTTCGTTAAATCCCGCAATCCTGCGGGACGCCGATGCTTTGGCATCACCTACGTTTTTTGCCTCGTTCAGCATAAAATTTGCCTCCCTTTCGCTCGTTCATGACCCACCGAACAAGTCTATTAAAATTGAAAATACTGAAGAAAATATCCACTAAAAATTGATCATGAAGAATTTTGTCCGACTGTTATTATTATGTTGTATTACATTTTCTGGTTCTCATCTTTTTGCACAAGGGCCAACGGATAAGAGTGGCGATCCTGGAGGGATAGATGCCAAAGGTAAAATTATTGGAAAGGTCATTGATCAAATGACCGAGAGTCCGTTGGAATTTGCCACCATAAGTGTGTTGTCTCCTGTTGATTCTTCGATCGTCACGGGTGAAATCACTGATTTAGACGGCAACTTTCAAATTGAAGTTAAATACGGTGAGTATTTGGTTAAGGTTGAATTTATAGGTTACCAAGCGAATTTCAAAAAAGTAACCGTCAGCAAAGCACAACCAGAAGTGAATATCGGTGCTATAGCTTTGAATACGGATGCCCAGGTACTAGCAGAGGTTGAAGTGAGGGCTGAAAAGAGCCAATTGCAAATGGGGTTGGATAAGAAGGTTTTCAATGTTGGTAAGGACCTGGCCAATACCAGTGGGACGGCATCTGAAATTTTAGACAACATTCCTTCCGTCACCGTTGATGTGGAAGGTAATGTGAGTTTACGAGGCAGTCAGGGGGTACGTATTTTGGTGGATGGTAAGCCTTCTGGTCTTGTTGGTGTGCGCGGCTCTGATGGTTTGCGTTCGCTACCTTCAAATTTAATTGAAAGAGTGGAGGTGATCACCAACCCTTCCGCCAGATACGAAGCGGAAGGAATGACGGGTATTATTAATATTGTTTTAAAGAAAGATCGTAGAAAGGGGATAAATGGCTCTGTTGATCTAACGACCGGTTGGCCCCACCGCCACGGAGCTGCTGTCAATCTTAATTTCCGCAGGAAGAACATTAACTTTTTCACTAACTATGGTTTCCGTTGGGATAGGGCACCGGGTTTCTTTGACCGTTACCAGGAGTTTTACAACGACGAAACAACAAATTTCGTAGACCAGGATGCAACGAGACAACGTGGTGGTTGGTCTAACAATATCAGAGCAGGTGCAGATTATTTTTTTAACGATAATAATATCTTAACGGGTTCTCTGCTTTACCGGATCAGCCACGATGATAATATTTCAACCATTACCTACCGGGATTACGTAGACGTTTTTCCCGACAATTTAACCCGCATCACCGTAAGAGAGCAGGATGAGGTGGAAGAGGAACCCAACTTGGAATATGCTCTGAACTATAAGCGTACTTTCGAAAAGAAAGATCAGGAACTAACAGCATCTTTTCAATACCGTGAAAGTACGGAAAGCGAGGCTGCTACCTTCAAAGAAACAGAGTTCGATCCAAGCTTTACTCCCACTGGAGGCGAACTAGACCAACGCTCCAACAACGACGAAGGGGAAAGAAGTGCTTTGATCAGAGTGGACTATACGCATCCATTTGGCAAGGAAGGAAAATTTGAAGTTGGTTATTTCGGATCGTTGAGGCAGATTGATAATAAATATCTGGTAGAAGAGTTTTTTGATAATGAATGGCAAAGATTAGCAGAATTAAGTAATGATTTCAATTACGACGAGAATATCCACGCAGGGTATGCAATCATTGGGAATAAATTCAACCGTTTCTCCTTTCAGGCGGGTTTGCGCTTTGAGCATTCTGAAATCTTAACAGAATTACTGGAAACGCAGGAAGAAAATGACCGCACTTATGCCAATCTTTTCCCTAGTGTGTTTTTGGGATATGAATTCAACGAAGGCAATTCTTTACAGGTAAGTTTTTCTAAAAGGATTAGCCGGCCGAGATTCTGGGACCTTAATCCTTTTTTCACCTTTGCTGATGCGCGGAACATATTTCGTGGAAACCCAAACGTAGATCCTGAATTTACCGATTCTTATGAAGTGAGCTACATTAAGTATTTTGACAAAGCGAGTATTAGTTCAAGTGTTTACTACCGTCATACCACCGGTGTTATTCAGCGCATTCAAACTTTAGTGGAACAAGAAGGAAACTTGATTACGGTGCGTCAACCCGAAAACCTGGCAACGGAAGATTCTTATGGATTGGAGTTCATCCTTTCTTATGATCCCACAGATTGGTGGCGGATGAACGGTAACTTCAACTTTTTCCGTTCGATCACTGACGGTACGAACTTCGGTGAAGGCTTCCAGGCAAAAGCAACCACTATGACCGGACGCTTTAACAGCCGGGTAACTTTTTGGGAGAATGTAGATCTGCAGCTCAGCTTCAGCTACCGTGCCCCTAGAAATACGACGCAAGGTAGGAGAAAGTCAACCTATTCTTTTGATTTTGGTTTGAGTAAAGATATCATGAAGAAGAAAGCTACCCTGACTTTAAGTGGCCGGGATATGTTCAACACCCGCATACGACGTTCCGTTACCTTTGGCGACAACTTTTATTCTACTGATAGATTCCAGTGGAGAGCACGCCAACTGACCTTAACCTTTAACTATCGTTTGAATCAACAGAAACGTAGAGGCGGTGGTAGAAGCGGTGGTGGTGACTATGATGGCGGTGGAGAATTTTAAGGTGTTGCAAATTACAAGGTATCAGTCCAATCCGTGTTCTTGTTCCGAAGCCTTTATTCATTGATCAGGTTAGGATAGTCCGTAATTATACCATCCACACCAAAGCGAATGAGTTCTTGCATCCGTACCGTATCATTGACCGTCCAGGGAATGATTTTCATATCGAGCGCATGGACGGAATCAACTAATGCAGCATTGACTAACCGGTGATTAGGACTATAAATAACAGGAGTATAACTGAGTTTTTTTAGATTTTGTGCCAAACCAATTTGATTGCTAACCAGGAAGGCTGTCGTAACGGAAGGATCGACAGCCTTCACTGCTTCTAATGCACGAGGATCGAAGGACTGGATACATACCTTTTCTTTGATGGGTAAAATTTCCTGGTAAACAAGCGCTGCAAAAATTTCCGGTGCAGGTGTTTTCGTCCCATCCCAATCCGGACGGGATTTGATTTCAATATTAAAAAAAGGCAAAGGTCTACCATTGGTTTCGCAATAATCTTTAACTGTTTGTATGACTTCGCTGAGCAGTGGCTTTACCGTCGAAATGGCTTGTTGATCCGGGAAATTGGGATTTCCAATTATGCCACAATCAAACAACCGGATTTCCCGGTAAGGTATTTGCCAGATTAAAAAACGGTCTTCCTGATCTTCGTTAATGCTTTGACCATTCGGTTGCAAGCAGATAGCATGAGAAAACCAGGGCTCATGAGATACGACTACCTGACTGTCCTTTGAAATAACACAATCCAACTCCAGGGTTTGAACGGGGTAGGTTAAAGCCCCTAAAAATCCAACAATGGAATTTTCAGGATATAAGCCCCGGGCTCCCCGGTGACCTTGCCAATCAAATACTTCATTGGTCTCCTCCTCAACACCGGGTGCTGAACAACAAACGATTAGCAGCGTAAAAGCTCCGAAAAAAAGGTATCTCATTATTATCTTTTGGTTTTATGCGCTTACAAAATTGTAATGTAGACCAAAATGGTACCAATAACCTGCAACCCGCAATTTATCATCAATATAAATAATTCTAAAAAAACAGCTGGTTTCAATATTTTATTCAGAATTAATTATATTTCCGGCGAATAATAGTTTGCAGATGGACGGCTAAGTCCAGCGTGTAATTTACAGTAAAAAATATTAGTATGAGTTTTCAAATAAAGGAGCAAGGAAAGGTATATGATGTAGCCATAGTCGGTTCCGGCGCCGGCGGTGGAATGGCAGCTAAAATACTGAGTGAAGCCGGTTTATCAGTGGCGATCTTGGAGGCAGGGCCCAACTTCGATCCAAAAAACCCGGCTCAAAGCACTCAGCTGAAATGGCCTTGGGAATCTCCGCGGCGTGGTGCGGGCAGTACCCGTACTTTTGGTGATTTTGACATGGCTTACGGCGGCTGGGAAATTGAAGGGGAGCCCTATACTAATGCTGAAGGTACTCAGTTTGATTGGTTCCGCTCACGTATGTTGGGAGGCCGCACCAATCACTGGGGAAGAATCTCACTTCGCTTCGGACCTCTTGACTTTAAGCGCAAGGATTATGATGGGATGGGGGATAACTGGCCTATCGGCTACGAAGATGTGAAACCTTATTACGATAAGGTCGACAAACTGATCGGTGTTTTCGGGACAAAAGAAAAGATCTATAATGAACCTGATGGCTTCTTTTTGCCTCCTCCCAAGCCAAGATTGCACGAACTTTATTACATGAAAGGTGCACGCAAAGCTGGCGTACCGGTAATTCCCTCCCGATTATCGATCCTTACCAGGCCGATCAACAAAGAACGCGGTGTTTGTTTTTATTGTCGGCAGTGCAGCCGTACTTGTAAGGTATACGCAGACTTTTCTTCTAGTTCTTGCCTGGTTATCCCGGCAATGAATAATTCAAAGGAATTAGACCTCTACGTTAATGCGATGGTACGCGAAGTCTTGACGGATGAGGAGGGTATAGCAACAGGAGTCTCTTATATCAACAAAGAAGACCGGCAAGAATACCAGGTACGCGCCAGATCAGTTGTTCTGGCCGCATCAGCCTGTAGCTCCGCCCGGATTTTGTTGAATTCCAAGAGCGCTCAGCACCCCAATGGATTAGGTAATTCCAGTGATGTTGTCGGGCGTTACGTGCATGATTCCACCGGGGCCAGCCGTGGTGCGATCATTCCCCAACTTTTGGATCGCAAACGGTACAATGAAGACGGGGTAGGAGGAATGCACATTTACTCACCCTGGTGGTTGAATGAGGATCGCAATCGTAATTTTTCCAGGGGATACCACATTGAAGTATGGGGCGGAATGGGTATGCCTTCCTACGGAACGGCTTTTAATTTAGATGACTATAATGAAATCCCCAACCTGAACGCCAACGTAAGTTCCTACGGTACGGGGTATAAAAACGATGTAAGGCGGTTCTACGGAGCTGTAGTCGGCATGAGTGGCCGTGGTGAAAGTGTTCCGCAAAGGGATAATTACTGCGAAATAGACCCCAATGTGGTAGATGAATGGGGAATTCCCGTGCTTCGGTTCCATTATAACTGGACGGACCAGGAAGTCAATCAGGCTAAACACATGCAGGATACTTTCGAAGAAATTATCGATGCAATGGGCGGCATACCATTGGGTGAAAAGCCAGGTAGAGATCGTGATTATGGCTTGCTCGCGCCCGGAAGAATTATTCACGAAGTAGGTACCACCCGAATGGGTGCCAATCCGAGAACTTCCGTAACGAATCCTTACCAGCAATTACACGATGCGAAGAATGTTTTTGTGATGGATGCGGGGCCCTTCGTTTCTCAGGCGGATAAAAATCCTACCTGGACGATCATGGCCCTGGCATGGAGAGCGTCGGAGTATTTGGCGGGGGAAATGGTAAAGAAGAATATTTGATTTTAAAAATTGTTTTTACATTTTTTCGTTGGTCGAAAATAAATTTGCGCATTTGCCTGCTTCCAACCGGGCTTTTAGCATAAAATATCAAAATATGAAACGCAGAGATAGCATAAAATCCATAATTGTAGGTTCGGTATCCGGCGGTTTAATCATCCAGGGATGTGAACCGGCAGCAACGCAAGAAGAAAATGCTGCTTCAACTGAACTGGAAGCGGGAGCTGGTTATGGGCGTACACCGGAAGAACAGGAAAGAGACGCTAAGCTGAGGGCAGAAACTTTTTTTACTCCTTTTGAGATGGCCACTATTGCTGTTTTGGCCGATCTAATCATCCCGGCAGATGAGGTTTCAGGCTCTGCTACTGAGGCTGGAGTTCCCGATTTTATTGAATTCATTGCCAAAGATATTCCTGCGCACCAAATGCCATTACGCAGTGGTCTGGCCTGGCTCAACCTGGAAAGCAAAGACCGGTACGGTGTAGTGTTCAAAGATGCTAGTACCGAACAACAAACTGCTATTTTGGATGATATTGTAGCAGCTAGTAACGCTGAAAATAAGGAAGATTCGCCCCTGTCACCGGGTGTTCCGTTTTTTAACCGGATCCGGAATTTGGTTGCAACCGGGTTTTTCACCAGCCAAATGGGAATCAAAGATCTGGGCTACGTAGGTAATGTACCCAATGTTTGGGACGGTGTACCCGATGATGTACTTCAAAAGCATGGTTTTACTTACGAAGATGCTATGATGGACAAGTACGTCAAAGCGGAAGAACGGGATAAGTTACCAGAGTGGGATAACGAAGGTAATTTAATCGGTTAATAAAAAAAGGAGGCTTTACCAAAAGCCTCCGGGAAATGATATGAACACGAACACGGTGTTCAGATATGTGTCAATCTTTAAAAGTTTTGGGATTAAACTTGTCCTTATTACTTTGTCTTCCTGCGTGCCGAAAATCCAATTACTGGCGGGTGCTAAGAATAGATCCCAGTAAGGATTACCATATTATTGATCAGGGTGAAGTCTGTCACTTTTCCATTTAATATAGACAAATCCCCCTTCTTGAAATATGTCAGCATAAGTTTTTTATGAAAAAACTGAATACTGGTTTGTATTGGGAGGCCACAGCCTTTTTTCTTTTCATCTTAACAGCTATGTTCCATTGCAACGGCCAAGGCCAATTTGGATTGAAAGTCATTTTTTACGCGCATCAAATCGAGCACATTAATGATGCCAGCACGATTGTTGTCGGCCGATCCTTTCTGCAGCGTCTTTTTCTCTTCAATTAGAGAGGGAACGTGGTTACTACCTCTTTGGGAATGATTGTTTTTCATGATGTAGATTTAATATTTTATATACATCACAAAGGTGGTCCCTTTTTGAAAGATAGTATTCTAATATTGTCTCAAGAAAGAGGATTATTGTTTCACGACATCAGCGAATGAAAAAACCTGATGCCAAGGCAGTAATGAAATGCCAGGTCGTAAGGAAGTAAGCGCAGCAGGCTTAGCATATTTAGTGTGCCATTTTGTTATATGCAAACCATATTCACAAAGCCCGCCACGAAAAGAAAAAAGAAAAAATGTTGATTGTTCTTGTTTGTATATAGTCTATCCTCGAATATTAATGCTGTTTGATTAAATACTTCAGCAGGTCGGTAGTTGTTACGATCCCGACAATAGTATTTTCTTCGACCACCGGCAAGGCGTGGAATTCATTTCTGGAAAGTATCTTAGCTGCATCCAGTACCGTCTGATCTTTCTGAACAGCTGTAACATCTTTGGTCATTATCTGCTCAATACTCAATGCATCGTACATTTCGGTGGAAACTGCACCACCCTCGAAATTGTCAACGAAGGAAATCCGGTCCAGGTCAGTTTTGCTGATCATACCGATCAACTTTTCCCCTGACACTACAGGCACATGACGGATGCGGTTCTTTTCAATCAATTCACTGACTTCACGAATAGTGTTGGAATGGTTGACCGTGATAACATTCTCGGACATAATTTTAGAGACGGGTGTACGCTTTTTCATATATTTTTTTGATGATTTCAATGCGAATTAACCCAAGAAAATACGCAGTAAAAGTGATTTTTGTCACGAATGTAGGTGACTTTTATCGGGGCTGGAATACCAGAGGCAAACACTGGTATTCTTACAGTGGTTAAAGGTTTATTTTGGAATATTATTTTACTCAGTTAGAGTTTTCTTGTCGTATAAAACTTAAAAAGAAAGTAATAACAATAGCAAAAACTGTAAGATCATTGCACCATCAAGTAATCCGGTGAAGTAATAGTCGTGCTGAATTTGGTTGGAAAAATATACGATAATAGAAGTAAGGAACAAGGCTAAAAGAAGGCCCGATAGCTGTGGAAGATCATAAATTGCTTGATAAAAATTCAAAAAACAAAATAGAGCAGAAAACCCTAAAAGCGTTTGAGACAATGCCAGAGAACGTTTAACGCCCAATACAGAAGGAATCGTTTTAACGCCAGCGTATCGGTCTACTTCCAGATCTCGAATATCAAATGGAATAGTAATGGCAAAGATAAAGCTAGCTCTCTCTAGTAGGGTCGTCAACACAGCCCTGTGATCCGAAAATGATAATTCCATACTTGGCAGTAAAACGGTTACAAGGGACCAGACAATTGCAATGAGAAATATCTTGAGAATACTAATGTCTCTCAGTCTTTTGCGTTGACTGAAAACAGGTAAAACATAGCCAAGCGATAAAAGGGAAGGGATGACGATGGTCCATTTTAAAACCGGTGACAATTGCCAAAAAAAATAAAGTGCAGCACTGCCGGCCACAAATGCGTAGAGCAGGATGTGGGTTTTAAACCGTGAAATGACTTCAAAACGGCCTCGATCCGTAAAAACTTTTACTTTTTCCAAACCGACAATGCGGTGCACAGCATAAAGGAAAAGAGTTGCGGCAAAAACAAACCAGGTAAATGGAGTAGGGGAGAGGCTGCCGGAGAAAAGAAAGTTTGTTTGTAAACACATACACATGGCAGCCAATGCAATCCATAGATTGCTGTATAGAATAAGGTTAATAATGTGCAGCGGAAGGTCTTTCAACCAATTAAACAAACGTGCTTTTATTTACTTGAAAATACTTGAAACTATGTTGGTTCTCAATGTTTTTTAAAGATTCAAAAATGAGTTTGATCACATTTTCCACATCGTCTTTATGTGCCATTTCCACTGTCGTATGCATGTAGCGCAAGGGTAAAGAAATCAGTGCCGATGGCGTACCACCATTGGAATAGGCAAAGGCATCGATATCTGTGCCGGTACCGCGAGATGCTGCTTCACGCTGGAAAGGGATTTTCTTTTTTTCAGCCGTTGCTATGATTAGGTCCAATAGTTTGTTGTGAACAGCGGGAGCATAGGTCAAAGATGGCCCTTCACCACATTTAATATCACCAATTTTTTTGGCGTTCATGAGTGGCGTTTGGGTGTCATGCGTGACATCCGTGACAATTGCGACATCCGGTTTTATCGTTTGAGCTATCATGGTTGCTCCACGCATTCCTACCTCTTCCTGAACGGAATTGACAATGTATAAAGAATAGGGAAGTTTGACTTTTTTCTTTTTGATCAGCCGGGCCACTTCAGCAATACAGAAACCGCCCATTCGATTATCGAGTGCACGTCCCATGTAAAAGCGGTCATTCATGATGCTTAGCTCATCGGGATAGGTAATGACACAACCTACGTGAATACCCATTTCCAGTACCTCATCTTTATTTTTTGCACCTACATCGATGAAGATGTTCTCTATTTTGGGTACTATCTTATTGTCTCCGTTACGGGTGTGGATGGCAGGCCAACCGAAAACACCTTCAACAATGCCTTTTTTGGTATGAATTCTCACCCTTTTGGAGGGAGCAATGAGATGATCGGAACCGCCATTACGAATGACGTTAATGAAACCATCTTTCGAAATATGATTGACGAACCAGGAAATCTCATCAGCATGCCCTTCAATAACGACTTTATAATCCATTCCAGGATTGATAATACCGTAAGCGGAACCGTAATTATCAATCTCAGTTTCATCTACAAAGGGTTGGATATATTCTAACCAAATTTGTTGTCCGTGCGATTCAAATCCAGTGGGAGAGGCGTTGTTCAAGTATTGGCGAAGAAAGACCTCAGATGTTTTCGTGATTATTGACATGAATTATGCTTTACTTTGTGTAGTTTTGACCTGCAAAGATATAAAACAAACGTTGATTAAAAAGCCTCCTTTTACAAACATTGATCTAGAGTTTAAGCTACTAAATTACGCAAGGCAATATTCAACTCCTCCACGGCGAGCTCCAATTTCCAATTAGCTTTATTTCTTGGTTCCACGTAGTTGGAAATAGACCGAAGGGCAACAAATGGCATTTTACAGTCTAAACAGCAATAGAAAAAAGCTGCTCCTTCCATCGTTTCTATTTGCGGATCGTATTTTTCCTTAATGGAGTCGATGCTTGATTGGGTGCCGGTAACCGTGTTAACCGTAACGGCATTTACGGCCGGCCAGGCTTCCCAAAGTAAAGGAGAAGGGTTGGTTAACTTTTTATTATTAAAAGGAAATTCGTCAGCTAATAGCCCTAACTCAAAAGCATCCAGGAAAGTTCCTTCCTTATTTTGGGCGCCGATATCCCCGAATTGATCCGTCGTTACTTCTACGACTTGCCCTGGTTTCAGGTTATAGTCAAAAGAACCGGCAATACCAGCTTGGATGATTTGATCGTAGTGGTTGGTCGCAAGGTGAGCCCCTAAATGATAAGCGGTGAGCATACTACTCACTCCATGGATTAATATGTCAATATCATGCTGCTCACTCACGAAAGAAAATTGGTTTTTTGAATGATAACTTTTCTGTAAAAAATTGTAAAAAGGGCTTATTTCCGTATAGGTCGATGCAACGATCAGTTTCCTCATTTGAGTTGCCTTATTTGTTTAGTTGATAATTTATACCAAGACTGGGCGAGATGCCGAGTTGAGGATGTTGGGCCATCGCGAGATCGATTGAAAGTTGTTGGTTCAATAGATATCCAATGCCTAAATATAGGTTGGCCGGCTGAGTCGCTACTCCTGTTCTTAGTGCCAGCTGTTCTATGATATGGTAGCTGATTCCTGCTTTGAAGCGGACGGGATACTCGATGTCCTTTTCCAGCTCCAGGTTGATAAAAGCTTTTTTTGATAATATATAAGCTATGCCGAGGCTATAAATGATGGGTAAATCTTCGTCCTCTAAAACAGAGACTCTTACGGGGTTTTGGGTATGCACGCCCAGGTAGAGGTCCGGAAGCAACTCCGCAAGCAAACCAAATTCAAAGGAAAAAACGGCCGTGTTTCCATATTCGTCGATCCTGGTGTTTTGCGCGAAAAATTGTGCACCGATAGAAAAACGGTCCATTAGTTTTCTGCTGTAAGCGATCCCCGCTTTTTGTTCCTGAAATTGATCGGTTCCCAAGTAATTAAGTACCAGTCCAAAAGTTCCGGAACTGGTCGGGTGAGCTATTCCAATGCCTACCGTACGCAAATCGGCAAGCCCGTAAAGTTGCTGTACAAAACCGCTTGCGGATGTTTGATCTACGAAAGCCAGACCAGCCTGGTTGCTCCAAATACTATGGATATTTCTAAGAGCAACAGTTGCGCCGCCAATGCTAAGATTATGACTATCTTCCAGGATATTTTGACCAAAAACCGGTGTAAAGCAGAAAAAAACAAAAAAAGATACAAAAGCGCTTTTCATTCGGAATGAAAGTTTTCGTGAAGGTAATGAAAAGCTTTTACAGATCTTATTGTGATTATTGCTTTACCGTAAACAACTTGGTTTTCATACCTTCTTCGGCTTTTAAAAAGAGGAAGTAGCTTCCGGCAGGAAAATCCGCCACATTCCATTTGAGGGTACCTTCTTTTGCATTGCTCAACACCTTATCTGCCATTATTTTACCGGATGCGTCCAGGATGCTAAGTTTTAAGGTGGAGGATAATTGCCGTAGTTCGTAATTTATTTGAAGTTCGTCTTTTACAGGATTGGGGAACAATTGAACCTGGTGATCTTCCAACTCCGGAGAATCCACACTGACGGGTGTATCTCCCTGAATGCGCAATCTTACGATTGGCGTTATCCTGGTATCCCTGAAGCCTCCGAGGAACCAAATATCGTTTTTAACAACCGTTGCCGGGTCAAAATAATAAGGTAGCAAGGAATACGGGGCATAGAGTTCTTTTGTTAATTCGATCATGGCTATGTATTGGGTACCTGCTTTTAAGGGCACGCCAAATTCGCCGGTATTCAGGTCTATAAGTGGAGCATTAACGGGTTCTTCATTTGCTTCTTTTCCAAAAGTATAACTACCGAAGCCGGCCACCACGACATCATTGTCGTTGAAAATTTCGTCGTTATTATCTTCCTTTACTTCGTAGAGAAATACATTGACGGTTTCCCCTTCGTGTTTGTAACTACCATCGAAAAGAGGCGGGCCGGAAGAAATAGCAAATTCAATTGACATAGCCTTATCACCAGGATTAGGAATATTGAAAACATGTCCGATTTCCCAGGTGTTATTATTGATCGTACCGGGTTGTGTTACACCCGCTATTTGTCCATTGTCTTTTGTGAAAACCGTTTTGGTGATAATAAATTCCGTCCTTTTATGATTAGAAGACCTGTTTTCATCAGTTTGCGACTGGTTCACACTGTAGTCCAGGTAATAGGTACCTTCCCGCATCGGGGTGTAACCGTTCTGCATTGAGATCATTTGAGATTGCCCGGGCTCTATCAAGTCCAATGGTTGGCTGGTTACTTCCGTGATTACGCCTATGTCGTCACTTACGGCAGCTTTAAGCCTAACCGTATTTTGATCTACAAGACCGAAATTATCAACTATGGCTGCAAAGTTGATGGGAGACACCTGGCTGATCGGGGTAGCATAATTAGGGGCCACTCTGACTGTATCGATTTTCAGATCGTTGGTGAGTTCTGCGAGATGAATATCGTCGATTTGCCAGAACCAGGCGCAACCATATATATCGCCTGCCTGAACGGTAGAAGGATCGGAAATGAATTGGAAAGCAAAACGAAAAGAGCTTTGCCCGGCAGCATACGGAGTCAAATCAACCACAATATTATGTGGGTTATGTAATCGATCAACATAGGAAGTACCGTAAGAAAAATCATTATTATTTAAATCTTCGAACAGCTCTATTTTTGCCCAGCTTTCCAGGTCGCCGATGTTTGATCCGACTCTGATGAAAACTTTATCATTAAACCTCCGGTAGACGGTTTCAAAAATGAGGAAAATTCGCTCGCGATCAAGGCCGCTGATCGGAGGAGAAACCAGCCAGGCATCTTGGTTTTTTTCACTGCAATTGTAATCCGAATCAAAAATGACCCAACCATTATTGGCCGAAGGAGATTCAATAGGTGGGTAGTTGGTATTGTTTGGACCTTTGCTCGTATATACCCAATTGGCACTTTCTGCGTTATTGCCTGCTAAGGTAATGGCTGTCCAGCTAGATGGTATATCCCGGTTAAAGGTTTCACTGAAAAATACCTGGGCAAGAGCGTAATTTGTGAAAAACAAGAAAAATGTCAAGCTTAGCAGTAAGCAAAATGGGTTTGTAGCTTTTAGCTCCATGAGATTTATACTTTCGGTTGAGATGAATTGCTATTATACTTATTAACGTATCAAAAATATACTTAGACTGATCAATCACAGAACGGTAATGCTCATGATTAAAAGTTGCGAAAAACCTGATTGTGATTATGCTTTTTAACTGATACGAAAATCAGAATTTTGGGGTGATCATTTTAACACTGTTCGTTCAATTGGATAGAAATTTCCCATTCCCTGCAAAGTTAAAGTAAAAACCTTATCAAATAAAACAAAATTTAATATTTACTTTAAAGGGGAGATAAATGACTGGTTTGGCGCGTAGAATGATATTCCTGGATGAGCTTTTCCTTGTCTACGGGAACCACCCCTAGTTTTTCACAAACTTGCCCGCCTGCCAGATTAGCTAAAAAAGGGATTTCTTCCAAATACTGTGGTGTCACCAGGCCCAGAGCAGCAATGCTGATGACAGTATCGCCGGCACCGGAAACATCGGCAATACTTCTGGGGGTGGTAGGTACGAGTTTTCCTTTCCCTTTGTTATCCCAAAATAAACCTTTTTCGGAAAGCGTAATCAAGGTATAGTCGTTTCCTAGGTTTGAATTTATTGCTTTGGCTGCTTTTTTCATGCTTTCCAGCGAACTGTCTATTGGAAAATTTAATTGATTGGCAATTTCTTTCAGGTTGGGTTTGAATAATGTAACGTGGTTGTAGGCCCAGAAATTCTTGTATTTTGGATCAACAGCAGTTGGAATATCCCTTTTGATCGCTTCCAGTAGAATAGCCCGGATAACTTTCTGCGAAAGCACCCCCTTATTATAATCCTGAAAGAGGATAACGTCGATTTGCTTATTATTCAAAAGGTGGATCACTTTTTCAAGCAGTACGGTTTCTTCTTCTTCGTTTAATTCGGAAGTATCTTCTTTATCGACCCTAAGTAATTGTTGGTTTTGCGCCGAAATTCTAGTTTTAACGGTGGTTTGCCGGTAAGAAGATTGAATAATACCGTCTGGGTTTATTCGGTGTTTGGGCAGAAGTTCCAGCAATGTTTGGCTGTTTTCATCTTCTCCGATAATACTGCAAAGGATGGAATTCGCTCCGAGGGCATTGGTATTAAGCGCTACGTTCGCAGCTCCACCAAGTCTATTCTCAATACTCTCCATTCTTACTATGGGAACCGGCGCCTCTGGTGAAATACGATCAACTCTTCCATTGATATAGCGATCGATCATTACATCTCCGATAATTAATACGGTCACTTTTTCCCATGCAGAAAACAAATCTTCAATGTTCATCGAGTAGTGCTTTTTATCAATCTAAAGTACGATACCTAAATATATACTAATTTGAACTCCATAAATGGATTTGAAATTAGAATTCTGGTCTTTTAAACAGTATTTTTTCCATTTTTTGAAATACGGCCTCGGTGGCTCCTTCATTTTCAGTAATATAGAGCTTAACCGTGTCTTGGGCTAGTTGATAATTTGTTTCTTTTTCCAGCCAAAGAAAATGACGGCATAATTCTTCTTCATTTTTAATACTGAAAGCACCCTGCTTCTTTACCATAGTTACGGCTTCTTGAAAGCTTTTATATTTGGGCCCGAAAATCACGGGCAAACCAAATGCCATTGGCTCCAGGATGTTATGGATGTTCTTACCAAATCCACCGCCAATATAGGCTAATTTGCCATATTGGTATATAGCGGACAGCATGCCAATATTATCTACGATCAGGATTGTGTGTTTACTCTCCGTTACTTTTTCGTCCGTTAATTCGGAATACCGAATTGCCTTCGGAAAAAGCTTTTGTATTTCCCGGATATGTTTGGGGTGTACATCATGGGGAGCAACGATGACTTTCCAGTTTTTAGGTAAATGCCGGTGTACGAAAGGGGCTAGTATTTTCTCATCTTCGGGCCAGGTGCTGCCGCAAATCAAAACCGGAACATCTTTACAAAATACATCGATGATTTCTATCGGGGGAGCCTGCCTGGCAATCTGGGAAACGCGGTCAATTCTCGTATCACCAGTAATGCTGACTGAATCTTGAAGACCAATCCGTTCTAAATTTTTTTTTGATGATTCGTTTTGCACGAATATACAGGTATATTTCTTCAGTAGCTTTTTGAAGAGACTCCCGTACCATCTAAAAAAAAGCTGATCGGGTCTGAAGATGGCGGAAATCAGAAAGATCGGTATTTTTCGTTCGGCAGTTTGTTGAATAAAATGCACCCAAAATTCGTATTTAACGAAAATGGCCAAATCCGGTCTAATGATCTCGAGGAATTGGTTAGCATTCTTTTTGGTGTCAAGGGGTAAATAGGCAACATGATCTACCAGAGGATAATCTTTGCGGATCGCATAGCCCGAAGGAGAAAAAAAGGTCAAAAGGATGTGGGGAGAGTGTCTGGAAGCCCTGATTGATTCGATTAGGGGGCGTCCTTGTTCGAACTCTCCTAAAGAAGCACAGTGTATCCAAATAACTTGATGAGCTGTTTTGGCCTTTTTTTGGAATATTTTTAAATGCTCTTTCCAGTCCTTCCTGCCCGACAACCATAATTTTGCTTTGGTATTAAAAAAAGAAGCTGCCCAGATTAAATAGTAATAAAGGCGTATAATTGCATTATAAACAAAGAGCATAAATGAATTTTAAGTGCAACAAGATTGAAGAATTCTAGTTTGCAAAAACTTTTGGTAAATGTATTGAATATTTGTCTCAATTAGAATAGCCGTTCTATCTTTGCACTGTTAACTAAAAACCAAACCAGTGAAAAGAGTATTAGTCGCCGGTGCTGCCGGTTTTTTGGGATCGCATCTATGTGACCGGTTCATCCATGAGGGTTATCAGGTCGTTGGAATGGACAACCTGATTACCGGAACCCTGGACAATATTGAACATCTATTCAAATTAAAAGCATTCGAATTTTACCATCATGATGTTACCAAATTTGTCCACGTTCCAGGGAAATTGGATTACATTCTCAACTTTGCCTCTCCTGCTAGTCCGATAGATTATTTGCGCATGCCGATTCCTACCTTGAAAGTGGGAGCTTTGGGGACGCATAATTTGTTGGGATTAGCAAAAGAAAAAAAAGCAAGGATACTGGTGGCTTCTACTTCTGAAGTATACGGAGATCCTTTAGTACATCCTCAGAAGGAAGATTACTGGGGAAATGTGAACCCTATCGGCCCAAGAGGAGTTTACGATGAAGCTAAGCGATACCTGGAAGCGATAACCGTTGCCTACAATAAATACCACGGTGTAGAGACCAGGATCGTACGTATTTTCAATACCTATGGCCCCAGGATGAGGGTAGACGACGGAAGAGTACTGCCCACTTTTTTCAAACAGGCCATGCTAGGGGAAGGTTTGACCGTATTCGGTGATGGGTCACAAACCCGTTCATTCTGCTATGTTGACGATTTGATCGAAGGGATTTACCGTCTCCTCCTTAGTGATTATGATATGCCCGTCAATATCGGTAACCCGGATGAAATCACCATTAAGGAATTTGGAGAAGAAGTGATGGCTTTAGTGGGCAATCCCGATGCGCATTTAGTGTACAAACCCTTGCCTACTGACGATCCTAAAATCCGCCAACCAGATATTTCCCTGGCAAAAAAAGTTTTGGATTGGGAACCTAAAATATCCCGCCCCGAAGGATTGCTCAGGACTTATGAGTATTTTAAAAAGGTGATCAATTTGGAACAGAAAATCGAATAATGGACTATAAGAAAAGAATATTAGTAACCGGAGGAGCGGGATTTATCGGCTCTCATGTAATCAGGCTATTGGTGAATAATTATCCCGAATATTTGATTGTCAATTTTGATAAGTTGACTTACGCGGGAAACCTCGAGAATTTGAAAGACATTGAAAGGGCAGCGAATTATGAGTTTACCAAAGGAGATATTACGGAATGGGATGAGGTAATGAAGGCTATGAAAGATTTTGAAATAGATAACATTATTCACCTTGCAGCAGAATCACACGTAGATCGCTCCATTTCCAATCCGATGAGTTTTATAGAAACGAATATCGTAGGTACGGTGAATTTACTGAATGCCGTCAAAAGTCACTGGACCGCATTTGATGATAAACGGTTTTATCATATTTCTACAGACGAGGTTTACGGCTCCTTAGGAGAAACAGGATTGTTTACGGAAGATACGGCCTATGATCCCCGCTCGCCTTATTCGGCTAGCAAAGCTAGTTCGGATCACCTGGTGCGGGCATATTTTCACACCTACGGCGTACCGGTAATAATATCTAATTGCTCCAATAATTACGGGCCCAATCAATTCCCCGAAAAATTGCTACCCTTAATGGTCAACAATATTAAAGAAAACAAGCCGCTTCCGATTTACGGGGACGGAAAATATACCCGCGATTGGCTTTGGGTGGAAGATCATGCACGCGCCATTGACCTGATCTTACACAAGGGCAGGGTAGGAGAGACCTACAACATCGGCGGGAATAACGAATGGAAAAACATCGACCTGGTTCTCAAATTATGCGAAATAATGGATGAATTATTGGTGCGAGAACCAGGAACGTCAAAACAATTGATCAAGTTCGTGAAAGATCGTCCCGGCCACGACCGGCGTTATGCTATTGATGCTACGAAGATTAAAGAAGAATTAGGGTGGGAGCCAAGTATTAATATTGAAGAAGGATTGCGGATGATGGCAGAATGGTATCTTGAACATCAGGAATGGTTGGCCAATGTGACTTCAGGAACTTACCAGCAATATTATCAACAACAATACGGATAAACTCAATCATAATCGAAATCAACGTATCATGAATAGGATCATCTTAATTCTTATCCTAGTAGGATTGACCTCTTTTCTTTTTGCGCAAGGTAACATAGAAGTGCCTCAATCCCAAAATTCTGTGGTCACAAAGAAAACTGCACAGTGGTGCCCTCCTTGTGGCAGCTGGGCCTGGAGTTTTTACGAAGACCTGTTAAGTGCTAATCCCGATAATACCCTATTGCTTTCCGCTCAGATCGAAGGTGGAAGTAGTGATGCCGACACAAAAATCGAAACACTTACTTCTGCTGCGATCACTGAAAATTTTGGTGACGGTAATGCCAGACCCCGCTTCTATTTAAACAACGATAACCAGGGCGTTTTGTCCTTTAATCGATCGGAAAAACAAACGGAGATCCTTGAAAAGATCGCTCTTTACGCAGAACAATTGCCGATTGCACAGGCGGGTATTCGGGCAGAATATTCAGATACTAATCTGGTTGTTTCTACCAATACTAAATTTTTTCAGGCCACCGAAGGTCGTTTTTACCTGGGAGTATACACGGTCGAGAAACTGGTTACGGCCGATCAAGCCGGCCGCAGTGGCGATAGTGAACATAAGAACGTTTTAAAAAATGAATTTACCGGACAACCCTTTGGTACCGAATTGGCAATGGGCGATGTAGCCATAAATACAGAGTACCCCTTACGAGTACAATTACCGCTGGCCGACATTCCTGCATTGAATAACCTTATCGTGGCGACGATCATTTGGAAAGAAGAAGGAGAACAAAAAGAAATCCTCAACACCAATTTCACTGAAACCTTTACCGAGCAGCAAGAGGCTCCCGATACGACGACAACTACTGCTACCGTATTCACCAGGGCAGAGGTGAAAAATTTTACAGTATACCCCTCTAATATTGTTTTAGGCCAACGTGTCCCCGTAAACATCAACCTGCGGCTTGCAGAACCATCCCGGCCAATAGCCCTTGCGATTTATAATCTGGCCGGCCAGAAAGTGGCAGATGTATTTCAAGGTCACCTTGGAACGGAGCAGGGGATATTCAATTGGCAACCTTCTCCTAATCTCACTGAAGGTCTGTATATAGTGAAATTATCAGTTGGCCATGAAGTACACGCAAAAAAGATTATCCTGAATGATTGATCTGGGGCTAACGAAATATCATGATAAGCTGAAAATCAAAAAGGAAGGGGATAAAAACTATATTTTTGATTTGATCCGCCGGAAGTGGTTAGTATTACAACCAGAAGAATACGTTCGACAATTAATGGTGGAATACCTGATTCAAGAAAAAGGGTATAGTAAAAACCTGATCAGCATAGAAAAAGGGCTTAAAGTCAACAAGCTCGATAAGCGTTATGATCTAGTGGTCTATGACAAAGACCTGAACCCGGTTATATTGATAGAATGTAAATCCCCAAAAGTTAAGATCAACCAGCAAGTCTTGGATCAGGCCGGCTGGTACAACAGCACTCTGAAAGTAAAATACCTTGTAGTTACTAACGGCATACAGTCCTTTGTGAGTTTAATCGACTACGAGAAGCAAAGCTTTCACTTTTTGTCAACATTACCTTCTGCTGATTGAAGCGCTGCTTTCCTGGCTTTCTTTTGTTCGTTATTACTCTCGTAGATGGTGTAATTTTCGTATTTGACGGGATCTTTTTCTGCCCAAATGTCTTTGCCTACATTACAAAGGGTTACTAACTCATCGTAAAGCCGGTTACCCCATTCCGTCCGGTGCTCTACCGAAATATCTCTTTCGGCGACTTTGTCTTGCTGTATATTACAGGCACTCTCAAAGTTTCGACAGGCATCCGAAATCTTTTTCAGCACTGTT
Organism: uncultured Saprospiraceae bacterium; assembly: GCA_964533785.1. GTDB lineage: Bacteria > Bacteroidota > Bacteroidia > Chitinophagales > Saprospiraceae > JANQRV01. The sequence continues at coordinate 35,997 of CAZHNG010000002.1, forward strand.
TCGTTCACCCCTACTTCTGCCAGAAAATCAATTTGCTGACGAGCTACCCGTATTACACGCCGACCGCAAAAAATAAGCTGAGCATCGGTCATATCTCCCATTTTTGCAGTACCAAATTTGCGATACCGACCTGAACGGTTGCTGTACTTCATGGCTACTCTGGTCATGAGACTGCGGATGGCTGACTTTAGCCTTTCGGCGGCAACGTATTTTTTTTCCGTGGTGATCATTTGATCGCCTACCAATTCGTCGTCGTCGGGAAGATTCCTGAACTTATTACACATTGATTTGAAGGCCTGCAGTTTGTCGAATCCATATCCGTAGGTCTTGAATTCGTTGATGTCTCTGTAAGCGTATCTAATTCTTTCCATGCACTGCAGATAAAGATCAGCGTCAGGGAAATTGTATTGACGGCTAGTGGCTTGCTTTTTCATGTAATAGTTTCATTTTGAATTCGTTGTAAATTTATTAAAATAGTTTTTTAAAAACAACTTATTTTTTATTTTTTATTTTTTGTACTCAGTTAAAATTTTCTTTTTAATTAAATTATAACACCAATAAAGCAGCTACCTAATATGAATAATTTTAAATTGACAAAGTAGTGCTAACTTGCGAGACAAATTACTTCGTACATGAAATCGCTAGACCGTTCAGATATTATTGCTGTTCTTGCTGTTGTAATTAGTATGGGAGCGTTATTTGTCTCTCTTTATGAAACCAGTATTTTAAACGAACAACAAGAATTAATGCAGGCCCAACAGAAAGCTTCTGTCTGGCCTTACCTCGAAGAGCATATTGTGTTCAACTTTGAAGATACCATGTCTGTAGTTTCTCAAGAAATACAAAATAAAGGAGTGGGGCCCGCAAAAATTGATAATTTTACAGCACGATTCAAAGGAAAAATAGAAGCAGTAGAGGATGCACAAGTTCTTTCAGATTATGCTGCCTTTTTAAACGCAATTCAGACA
>CAZHNG010000002.1:36974-62576 GCA_964533785.1 uncultured Saprospiraceae bacterium
CAGTAGTTCCCAATGATGCCATCATCAGCTTTTCTTATGCATCGCCTGAAGGCATATTATCCGCAGATGAATCGATAATGATATTCAAAATCAACATTCGCAGGTTTCCAAATGATAGAAAACTTATTCCGGAAGTTCATTTTTATTTGGATTTGTGCTACTGTTCAATTTATCAGGACTGCTGGAAGTACAGATCAGAAGTGAAGGAGCCAATACCAGGTTGTTCACCAGTACATGAATGAGGCATACTTATCACAAATATCAGCTCCGCCGATTAGCAAATCATACGAATAGAAAGCCATTTTACTGTAGATCCAATTAATTTAAACTTGGGTCAGAAGGCTCTTGTACCGGGAAGGGGATGGCTTTTATTTTAGTATACCAAACTTTCTCTCCCAATCCGCTCATTGAAAGCATGCCGCTATTGATGTCTTCGTAAAAAAAGTAGCCTCCTAATCCATCTCCCATTTGTAAAAAGCCATGGTAAAAGAATGAATTGTTGACTTTCATGATTCCCAGCCAGCCAATTTCCATGGCAGTCTTTCCGGGCTTGATCCGCTCTAGTAATGATTCGCCGGCTTTCTTAAGCATCAACGGAATAGTGGGGTGAGAAGATAATTGTTCGCTGACCTGTCCTAAAACGGCATTATTCCCAATATGATCAAAATAATAATCCATAATGGATTGGAAGTTATCTTCATGCTTTAGGAGATCTTTGAGTTGACTGATCTTATCGTAAATGTCGCTCATTAATTTTATTTTTGATACGGTGATGATCGCTATTAATTATTAACACCAAATTTATAAAACAAATAAATTAAAAACAAATAGTTTTTAGTATTTTTTTAAACAATTTTTCCGCTCTTTTTTTCTTAATGTTATCACTGTTTAAAAAATAATGCTATGAAAAAAATCTATCACCTGCAAAACTGCAAAACCTGTCAAAAAGTGATCAAGGAACTCCATAACGGGGAAGGTTTTGAATTGCAAAATATCAAGGAGGACAAAATAACGCCCGAGCAATTAGATTTCATGAAAGACAAAGTCGGTTCGTACGAAGCGCTTTTCAGCCGCCGGGCGATGAAATACCGCTCCATGGGTTTGAACGAAAAAACATTGAACGAAAAAGATTACCGCGATTTAATCCTGGAAGAATATACCTTTTTGAAGCGTCCGGTCGTCGTGATAGATGACGAAGTCTTTGTCGGTAGCGCAAAAAAAGCCGTAGAAGCGGCGAAAGCGAAATTATAATAGCGTAAGATATACATGATCAACAAAACAACCATAACTGAATACTTCAAAACTCTGCAAGACTCCATCTGCCATCAATTAGAAGCCGCAGATGGTGTCGGTAAATTCCAGCAAGACCTATGGGAAAGAGAGGGGGGCGGCGGTGGACGTACCCGTGTTATCAGAGGGCAACACATTGAAAAAGGGGGAGTCAACTTTTCGGCTGTATTTGGGGAATTAACTCCGCAAGCCGCAAAAGCGCTGCATACTGACAGCGGTAGTTTTTACGCCACCGGCGTCAGCATCGTACTGCACCCCCAAAATCCCTGGGTGCCCATCATTCACATGAACGTCCGTTATTTTGAAATGAATGAAAAGGTTTGGTGGTTTGGTGGTGGTATCGACCTTACCCCTCACTATATCAATAAAGCGGAAGCGCAGTTCTTTCACCAGCAGTTGAAAGCCGTCTGCGATCAGCACCACCCTGAATATTATCCACGGTTTAAGAAGTGGGCGGATGATTATTTCTTCTTGAAACACCGTAATGAAACGCGTGGAGTGGGCGGAATTTTCTTCGACCGGATGAGCGAAAAGAATGGTAAGGTATTAATGAACAACCAGCCTATAATCTCCGGAGAAGGTAACGATTCGCAACATTCTCGCAGCACTCTTTTTGAATTCGTTAAAGGAGTAGGGGAGGCTTTTGCTCCGATCTATGTTCATTTTTTACAAAAAAATAAGCACCAGGCCTACGGTGAACGGGAAAAATCCTGGCAAATGCTGCGGCGCGGCCGCTACGTCGAATTCAACCTGGTTTGGGATCGCGGCACCAAATTCGGACTTGAAACCAACGGCAGAACGGAGTCTATCCTGATGAGCCTGCCGCCTTTGGCACAATGGGAGTATGATCACCAGCCGGAACCGGATTCTAAGGAAGCTCATACCCTGAACATGTTGAGAAAGGATGTGGAATGGATCGATCAGGTGCTAACGTTTTAGAGCATTTGTTCACTACCAGTTAATCGCAAACAATAGAAATAACATCCGTCGTAATCCGGTTGCTCATATTACCTTCCCGGTCTCTCACTTCAATAGAAAAGGAAATAGTATCCCGTGGGAACCGGCTATTTCTCAGGCAGGGAGTAGAACCGTCGGGATATATACAGCAAACCTGGTCAACGATAAGAATAGTAGCTTCTCCTTTGATACCATTCCCGGAGCCTTCATCCGGAATAACCGGAAAGCTGAATAGCCTGCGGAAATCATCGCGATTATCGTAAACAAAAATATCTTTTGGGTCATTGTTGTCGAAACCAATATCCCCTTCTCCATCCTTAAAGGAGAATTTGATAGCTATGGTATCATCCGGATTACCCGCAATCTTTTGGAAATAGACCGAAGGAGTGATACTGATAAACTCTATCTCCGGCTCGCTAGGGAAATCCGGGGGATTTACGCAGGAGTGGGCAAGAAAAACTAAGATACCCACACCTAAAAGGGTCATTACTTTGCGATACACCATTTTCTGGTAATTTTTAGAAATATAAAACGATTTTCGGTGTAAACTAGTTTAAAAGCAAGACTATCTTTGGCGGTTAGATGACAGGTGGGAGATGGAGAAATGAGAAAACATACTGACTTCTATTTGATTCTGAACGCAGGATGAAGAATCATTAGGTGAGTAATTCGAAAGAAACAAAAGATGTTGATCCGAAAACTCAGGCATTTAGTACGTTATGTAGCCGAAACCAATTTTGAGGAAATTGCTTTAAAAGTGTTTCAGCATCAATACGCTTATAATTTATTTTACCAGACTTATGTTGATCTTTTAGGAGTTGATCCTAAGAAAGTGAATAGGGTAGCAGAGATCCCTTTTTTACCCATTCAATTTTTTAAATCACAGATTATTAAAACAGGAGCATGGGAAGGCGAACAAATATTTACGAGCAGTGGAACAACAGGACAAACACCCAGTAAGCATTTCGTAAAATCCCTGCATTGGTACACAAATAACACCATTATTGGCTTTGAAAAATTTTATGGCCCCGTAGAAAATTATTGTTGGCTGGCATTATTACCTGCTTATTTAGAAAGGTCTGGTTCTTCTTTGGTCTACATGGCGGATCAATTTATCAAAAAATCTCGCTCGCCCGAAAGTGGATTTTATTTAAATAATTACGATGATTTAATCAAACAATTAAAAAAATGCCAAAAGAATAATATCCCAACAATATTACTAGGTGTAACCTTTGCACTTTTAGATTTAGCGGAGCAATATCCCATGTCCTTGCCGGACTTGGTTATTATGGAAACCGGAGGAATGAAAGGAAGGCGCAAAGAGATCATTCGCCGGGAAGTACACCATATCCTGAAAACTGCTTTTCAAGTACCAGCTATCCATTCGGAATATGGAATGACGGAATTGTTCTCCCAGGCTTATGCCAGGAAGGAAGGCATTTTTCAGTGCAGCCCGACCATGCGCGTTTACGCTCGTGAGATTACTGATCCTTTCAGCGCACCCATTACAGGAAAAACAGGTGTCATCAATATAATAGACCTGGCAAATGTCGATACTATCGCTTTCATTGCCACCGAAGACCTGGGAAAAGTATACCGGGATGGCCGGTTTGAAGTCCTGGGAAGGCTGGATAATAGTGAAATTAGAGGCTGCAACTTGATGGTTACAAGTTAGTACGAGTTCAACGAGTTGCGAACCCGTACTAACCCGTACTAACTCGTATTATTTTAATTTACTCAACACCATCGTCATTCTTCTGATGGCCTCATTCAACTGTTCTTCTGAAGCGGCGTAGGACAACCTAAAACAATTAGGAGCACCGAAAGGCGTTCCGGAGACTAACGCCACGTAGGCGCCGTGAAGGATGTATTCGGTAAAATCATCTGCATTGTTGATGGTGGTTGTGCCATCGGACTTCCCGAAGAAATGGCTAATGTCGGGAAAGATGTAAAAAGCGCCTTGTGGTTCGTTCGTTATAATCCCAGGAATTTCTTTCAATCCCTTGATAACCAATTCACGGCGGCTATGAAAAGCTTGTTTCATAGCTTCTACTGAAGAAAGGTCTCCCAACAAAGCATCTGCCGCTGCTTTTTGTCCGAAGGCCGTTGCTCCGGAGGTAACCTGTCCCTGGACTTTCGCACAGGCTTTGGCGATCCATTCCGGAGCGCCGATGTAGCCTAAACGCCATCCGGTCATAGCAAATCCTTTCGAAAACCCGTTTACCGTGATGGTACGATCCTTAACGTCATCAAAACTTCCAATACTGGCATGTTTATCCGTGAAATTGATGTATTCGTAAATTTCATCGGAAATGATAAAAATGTTGTCATGTTGCGCAATTACTGCTGCGATTTCCTTTAATTCTTCTGCGGTATATACCGAACCAGTAGGATTACAGGGCGATGAAAAGAGTACTAATTTCGTTTTGCCGGTAATCGCCTCCGCTACCTGTTGTGCATTGACTTTATAGTCCTGATCGATACCGGCGTATATTTCAACAGGTACGCCGCCCGCCATTTTTACGATCTCGGTATAAGAAACCCAATAAGGTGTAAAAATGACCACTTCATCTCCCTCATCCAATAAAGAATGACAAATATTAGAAATTGATTGTTTGGCCCCGTTAGATACGACGATCTGATTGGTATTGAATTCGAGGTTGTTATCTCTTTTAAACTTAGTGACGATCGCTTCACGCAATCCCATGAGCCCAGGAACTGGTGTGTAATGCGTGTATCCTTCGTCCAAAGCTTTTTTAGCTGCCTCTTTGATATGTTGTGGGGTATCAAAATCGGGTTCGCCGATAGATAAACTAATAACGTCATGCCCTTCTGCTTTTAAATCACGGGCTAATTGAGCCATTCTCAGCGTAGCGGATTCCGTCATCTTTAAGATTAGCTGAGATACCGGTTGGTTAGTTGTTGTTGCCATATTATATTTTTTATCGTATGCTTTAGAAATACCCAGATTTCGGGGAAGATCAGAACATTGCATTCTGCATAATTAAGAACTTTTTTAATTTACCCGTATAGTCTGATTATATTTGTATGAAATATTTTATTGCGCAGACAGCTTTCTGTCTTTAAATATTCAAATCTGATCGGTCCAATTTCACAATTTAATGAGTAAAAAAAGCAAAAATACAACACGCAAACAATCACCCAAATCTAAAATTAAAAAGGTTAGACCGGGAGTAACGCCGAAGAAAAAGAAAACTACGGTTCCCGCTGCTACGGAAAAGGAACCTGTGTTTATCGATCCTTCTTCGTCAAAAGACCCTATGTTACGGCGAATCTTCTGGATTGCTGCCTTCGCCATCTTGATCGCGCTTGCCTTGTTATCCATCGGCAGTGGTATTAACGGCGATGATGAATTTCAGGTAGATTACTCCAATAAGCTTGTCCAATATTATACTACCTGGGGAGCCGATACTTCTGCACTATATGTGGAAAAAGGAAATATGCATTATTACGGTGGTTTTTTTGATTTGGTTACTGGTTTGACCAACTATGCGCTGGGATTTAATGAATTTGATGCCGCCTATCATAATGTCCGTCATATTTACAATGCGATATTCGGTTGGCTGGCCATGCTTTTCATCGGGCTATTGGTTAGTCGCGTAGGAGGCTGGCGGGCCGGCATTCTGGCTTTGCTGTTCATGTTCTTTTCTCCCCGTTTTATGGGACATTCTTTGATGAACCCAAAAGATATTCCCTTTGCTGCCGGATTTGCTATTGCTTTGTATTACCTGGTCTTATTGATGCGGCAATTGCCACAAATAAAATGGCAAACTCTGTTGGGGTTATCCTTGGGATTAGCCCTGGCATTTGCAACCCGTGCCGGCGGATTACTGCTTATTGGCTATTTAGGATTGTTCTTAGGACTGGATTTTTTGTTGAAGTACGGTTTCAAAGGTATTTTCGACCAAACCCGGTATTTGGGAGCCTATGTGCTTTCGGGACTGATCATAGCCCTGGCCGGCTATTTTCTGGCTATATTATCTTGGCCCGCTGCCCTGGTTGATCCTATTGGCCATCCATTAAAAGCATTAAGTGAGTTTTCGGCCCTAGGGATTAAGATCCGCTTACTTTTGGGCGGTGAGAACATCATGTCGGATAATACAGCCTGGTACTATCCTGTGATCTGGATGCTTTATACGATACCACTATTCGCCTTGCTTGGGTTTTTTGGAAGTTTGGCGATGGGCAAAATTTTGATCAAAAGGTATTCGGTTCAGGTCTTTGGATTACTGGTTTTCGCCACCCTTTTCCCCGTTCTCTATATCATTTACAAAGATTCGATATTACACGACGGATGGCGACATCTGATGTTTGTATACCCCAGTATGATAGCATTAGCTGCCTTGTTCTGGATAACGGTTGAAGACAAGTTAAAACCCAATAAAATAGGTAGCTATGCGCTTATTGCCATTATTGTGCTATCCGTGGCGGAACCTTTATTGTTCATTGTACGCAATCCGGCTTATCCTTATGTTTATTTTAATCCAATGGCAGGAGGCATTTCCCATGCGTTTGGCCGGTATGAAACTGATTACTGGGGGACCAGTGTAAAGCAAGCAATAGACTGGATGGAAAAAGAAGGCGTCCTGAGCGAACAAATGCAGGATACCGTTACCATAGGAACGAGCTTTTATTTTAATGTGAGCCGGATGACCTCCGATAAATACAATGGTAAAGTAAAAACCAAGTACGTTCGCTTTAATCAACGTTATAGCGAAGATTGGGACTACGGTATTTTTCCTTCTCGCTTTATCAGGGGGCCGCATTTAAGATCCAGGAACTGGCCCAATGACAAAACCGTTCATGTCGTCAGAGCTAATGGTGTTCCATTGACCGCGGTCGAAAAGAACGAAACCCGCAATGCCTATTTGGGCCAACAGGCCATTAAAAATAAAAATTGGAATAAGGCAGCAGAATATTTAAAAGAGGAAGCCGAACAATACCCCAAAAATGAACGGGCCTGGATAGGACTGGCTAACGCTTATTTGAATTTATCCGACTTCCCGGCTGCTACCGAGGCTGCAAAACAGGCGTTGAACGTCGCTCCTGAAAACGAAAACGGTCTTAACTTCCTTGGACTGGCAACACTCCAAGGCGGGGATCAACAAGCTGCCATCGAAGCATTCCAAAAACTGACAGAAGTTAATAGGTCTTATTTCGCGCCTTATTATTACTTAGGGCTTATCTATCAACAACGGCAACAGTACAATGTCGCACTGGATTACGCGGAAAAGGCCATTCAATTAAATCCGAAATTTAAAGAAGGATACCAGCTACTTGGCAATATTTATAATGGAATGGGAGACCCCCAAACCGCACAGCAATATTATAATGCGGTCAATCAATTGTAACTAAGTGAGAAGCCAGATATAAGATGCTAGACTGTGTGTGATTGATTGTAAGGGTCCTGATGCTTGCGATCAGCACATTTATCGTCCTGATGCTTGCGATCAGCACATTTATCGTCCTGATGCTTGCGATCAGGACATTTATCGTCCTGACTGTAAACGTCAGGAGAGTGTGTAATAAGCATAACTTATAATTGTCCATCCACTTACTTATATATTGGGAATGAAGGATAAAGTGGGTCATTTTGGAAGGACTTTGGTTTACCTTGATCCTTTTGCCCATTCCTGTTTTTAATTTCAATCCGGGGCAATGAAAGATCCGTTCATCAAGTACATAAAAGAGAACGATTTGTTTCCAATGCAAGATCGGTTACTATTAGCGGTGAGCGGTGGGGTTGACTCCGTAGTGATGGCTCACCTTTTCAAACGATATGGTCCAGGATTTGGAATTGCTCATTGTAATTTTAAGCTCAGAGAACAGGCATCCGACGAAGATGCAAGCTTCGTAAAGGCCTTGGCTCAGGAGTTGCAGGTACCTCATTTTGAAATTGAATTCGACACCGAAAATATTGCCCGAAAACAAAAAAAAAATATCCAGTTAATTGCCAGGGAGATGAGATATCAGTGGCTTGAGGAAATAAGATCTACAGAAGGATTCGATTACATCGCTACTGCCCACCATTTGGATGATAATATTGAAACGATTTTGTATAACTGGACGAAAGGTACCGGTATCAAAGGCATGACTGGTATACCCGCAAAGAATGGGTTTATCGTCCGGCCGTTATTGTTTGCGGCAAGAAAAGAAATTGAGGATTTTGCAAATTCAGAAAGCATAGCTTTCCGTACAGACCTAAGCAATGAAACAGACAAATATTCCAGAAACAAGATCCGGCATCACGTAGTCCCCGTTCTTCGTCAAATTAATCCTGCATTATCCAAAACAGCCGCTGATAATGCTGAAAATGCCAAAGCGATTGAGTATTGGTATTTAAAAGCAATTAATGAGGTCAAATCCGGTGCGGTAAAAGAAGATGAAACCGGAACAATATTAATTCAAAAAAACCGGGTCATTGATTTACCATTTTTGGAAAACTTATTGTACGAATGGTTTTCGGAAGTTGGGTTGAAAAGGGCTCAAGCCGTTCAACTAGCGACCGTTATCAGGGAAGGCTCAATAGGTAAACTATTTTTCACCCCTTCGCACCGCGTACTCATTGACCGGGATTACGTATTTATTGAACCAAAAGGTGGAGTTAATGCCGAGGAAGAAGCCTTTACCATAGCGCTAGGGCAAAAAGAATTACAGTTACCCGGTGCTTCCCTTAAATTTACCAAGGTAGATCCGAATGCCATGGATCTTTCTCTAATTTACCACAGTGAACCGGAAATTGCCTATTTAGCGCTGAAACAGGATGATTTTCCCGTAAAGGTCAGACATTGGCAACCTGGTGATGTGTTCAAACCTCTCGGCATGAAAGGTAAAAGCCAAAAATTGCAAGACTATTTCTCAAACCGGAAAATTTCGAGATTCGAAAAAGAACAGATTTGGATCATGGAAACTAACAATGGAAAAATTTGCTGGATCATTGGCCACCGGATCAGTGAGATATTCAAAATTACTTCTCCAGTCACCCCCTTCTACAAAGTAGAGTTATTCAAATAAAGTTACTCTCTCGCAGTCATCAACAAAGATTTGTAGGATTTTTTATAAGTTGCCCAAGGCGTGTTTTTATACTTGTCAGTTGCAAAATAAGTGATGATCCTTTCAAATTCCTTAGGTGATTTGAAGCCGACTATGGCCTGGATGAACTTCATATCCTCTTCGAGAAAAACAACGGTAGGAAAACTAAAACGGCCATTGAGTAATTCAGCTGCTAATTCATGGTACCCACCCAATCCTGGGCGCATAATGAATTCATAAGCTTTGCCATTATACTCTATGGTTTTCTTTGTTTCTGCATTGAACTTGACCGGGTAGAAGTTTTCGTTGATGTATTGAGCGATGTGCGGTTCGGCGTACGTTATTCTTTCCATTTCTCTACACCAACCACACCAGTTCGTATATATTTGCAGTAGGATTTTCTTATCGGACTTATCCCCGGAGATTTCAATAACTTCCTCTATATCCATCCAATGAATCAATTCCTCTTCTGAGTCGGCGACTGGTTGTCCAAATACCGTGAAGCTCGAGAATAGTGCTACCGCGACACAGAACGTCGCCAAACTAAGTCTCTTAAGTTTTCTCATGTTTAACCAGTATTAAGGTTGCTTTAAGATGTCTAAATAACAAAATATCGTTTATTAATGTGATAGGGGATAGTCACTTTAATTGAAGTTTAACATTTGTGAAAATAGACGGTTAGACGGTCTTGTGCGATACGAAATTCCCGGTAAGGAGGGGCTGGGATAAGGGGAGCAGGAATCCCGCCTGAAAGCGTTTTTTCTCCGGTAAAAACCCGGGCTTCATCCCACACCTGGTGTTTTAGGAATTGTTTAAGGGTGTAAGCACCTCCTTCGACTAAAAGGATGGCGAGATTATATTTTTGGTACAGTGTTCTGACAAGGTTATCCACAAAATTATTGGAAAAATCCATTTGAAGGAATTCAGTAGAAGGAAAGACCCCAATATCAGGCTTTTTTTCCGTTACGTAAATCGTTGGTGCACTATCCTTAAAAACTTTGTGACTGGCGGATAAGGATAATTTAGGGTCGATAACGATCCTGGTCGGGGAACGCCCCGGAAAATGCCGGTTGGTTAGTTGCGGGTCATCCGCTACAATGGTTTTATTGCCAACAATTATACCATCAATTTCATGACGCCATTTATGGGTAAGCCTTTTGCTATACGGATTGGTGATCCAAAATTGCGAACCACCCTCAGGGGCAAAAAATCCATTTCGGGTCTGGGCGTATTTTAAGATGATATAGGGGCGGCCTTGTTCGTTCAAAACGTAGCGAAACCTCAATAGCATTTTTCCCAGCTCCTCTAATACCCCGCTAATCACTTCTACCCCGGCATTACGCAGTATGGTTATTCCCTTTCCATTCACCTGGGGGGAATTGTCCAACACGGATATCACTACTCTAGGGATTCGATGCTGAAGGATCAGGTTGGTGCACGCAGGCGTTTTCCCAAAAAAACAGCAAGGTTCCAGACTAACGTATAGGGTGGAGTTGGGAATCAGGTGTTTTTGTTTCTGAGGAACGCTATTAATGGCATGGACCTCAGCGTGTCCTTCCCCGTAATGTGCGTGGTAGCCTTCACCTATGATGCGGTTTTGATGAACTAACACGGCGCCAACCATGGGATTAGGGGAAACATAGCCGGCACCTTTCCACGCCAGGTCAAAACACCGGAGCATAAATAATTCATCTGACCGAGAAACCATATCGCGAAATATTCTGAATGGTAACAAAATAACTACAAACGCTTATATTGCTTTGTAAAAGAGCTTGAAATTTTATATTTTCGAAATTGTTCATTGAGCGGGCAAATTTCTTAAAGTATTGTTGTAGTTGTTCTTTTGAACGGAATGTAATACAAAACAGACATAAATAAGGTGCTTTACAAGGTAAAACTTAAAAATGACGATGAGTCGGTTCTACTAGATGATCATGTATTTGAATATTTAACTACTGATCCTTACCTGGTAGAAGTCGATTTCATTAATAATTTACGCAAACACTCCAGTGGTTGTGCTGTTTTTCAAAAAACTTGGCGAAAAGCAGATGGCAGCTATAAAACAGAAACGATCTACCTGCACAAACTTGTGGCAGAAAAATTCCTTAAAGAGGAAAAAGACGGAACGAAAAAATTGGTAGGCGCTAAAAATGGCAATAAACTGGATTGCCGGCTGGAGAATCTAGTCTACCGCAGTCGCTCCGTGGCAAGCAGAAAGCGTAAAACAAGCAGCAGCGTTGGATATACCGGTGTCTACCGTGAAAACAACCGGTACCGGGCAGTGATATCCATTAACCGCAAATCAGTTCACATTGGTATGTTCGATACAGCCGAAGAAGCTGCATTGGCTTACAACAAAAAATCACGGGAACTTTACGGTGATGATGGTAAAATCAATGTCATCAAGTCAAAAAAGACTAAGGATCTCGCAGATCTGGAAGATAAAGTAAATGCACAAATGAAGACAAAAGCTAAACGCGGGAGAAAACCCAAGAAAAAAGAAGACTAACACCTCAGGGATTTTCGCCCGGAAAAAACCCGTTACGTGTTTTCCTTTCTGATTCTACATTTATAAACGAAGGGACATGTTGTAAAATGATTTGTTTTTCTTTGGTAATACTTCTATTATTGAGCATGGCATCCTTCAGAATATAATGCTTGGTGTTGTCCATCCAAAAAATCAGGCTTGCTATTTCTTTAACACCCTGCATATGGGAAAATTTATTACTACAGTAACACAGCCAATATTAGATGTTAACTTACTGCAATGAATGTAAAGGTCAATAAAAACTAATTGAATAACAAGATTTTACCAGTACTTTATGTCCGATTTTAGGAATATGGACAAGGTCAGGCTTCCATACAATCCTATTTAAGCAGTTAAAGCTTGTTTTTCGAAATTTTTCGTAAATTCTTTGGGCGTATTTCCGGCAATTTCTTTAAAAACTTTATAAAAAGTGGATTTATTCTTAAACCCGCATTGTAATGCTATCCCGTAAAAAGTCAGATTATCAAAATCCCCGGAAGTCATCATCTTTTTGGCTTCGTCTATACGGTAAGTATTAATGAAAGTCTGGAAATTCATTCCGGTTTGATGGTTGACAACCTGGCTGAGGTATTTGGTGTTTGTCGATAATTCATCCGCCACTTTTTTCAAAGATAATTTAGGCTCTAAATACAATTGCCTCCCCTCTAAGATATGCTTGAGTCGGGAAAAAAGTTTGGCTTCTTCCACTCCTCTCAAACTGCTGGTTAAATATTTATTATTAGTCAGTGCAAAATGAGGAAGGATGGTTTCATCTTTAACTTTTGAGCCATCCACTTCAAAGGCGATGAAATTGGTCAATTTTTTGTCCATCCCGTAAATAGGATGTACAATCAATTTACAGATGTATTTTTCACCGTTTTTCCGGTAGTTAGTGATCTGTTCACGGATGGAAACCCCTGCATCTAAACAATGTCGTATTTTTCTTACCGATATTTCTTCTGTTTCAGGGCCTTGCAGTAAACTTGGCTTTTTCCCCACTACTTCTGCTAAAGAATATCCCGTAATGGCCGTAAAATCCTCATTCACCCAGATAATTCTTCGCATTGCATCCGTTAAAATAACCGATATATTAGGTGTCATAAAATATTTTTGTTTAAGCATCGATTGAATTAAATGGTATATCATTAAACACAATAACTCGTTGATTACCATGGAGTAATAATACGATAATCTGATTAGAATTGTACTTTTTTAACTTTTATTCCCGAAAAAGCAAGCCTCTTTTCAAAAATCTAGAATTTTGTTTAAGGCTAGTCCACATAACATTACAATCCCTTGAACAAAAATAATTGAATGAAAATGTTTGAAGATTTCTGATAATAAATAGTATATTTCCAAACATTTAATAGATAAGTTATTTTTGTTTAAACGAACATAACGATGATTTACCCATCTGATGAATCGTTTCCTGGTCTTTTTAGTCTTTCGAATTCAGACAATGATTCCTACCTTATTCTTTCCTTGCAGGAATTGAATTCAAGGGTAGATTTACAGCAATTTATTTCAGGTAAATCTCAAAGGTTAGATCTTCCTGGTGATACCTCTTTTAAGTCCGTGATTAAGTCTTTCTATTGGGAAAGTAATAGCCGTATCCGAAAGAAGGGAATGAATCCATTATGCTTAGGCTCTACTATTATGCTCCATTTGGTAGAAGATGAATGGATGTTTTCTCCCGTATTTACCTGGATGGTCAAACTAGGCGATGTTTTTGGCGGAATGATGCACCTGAGGCCGGCAATAGAAAAGGAAAAGCCTTCCCTTGCCGTAAATCCGTTCATTATTAAATCATTCCCTCATTTGGAAAAAGAGCTTAACCGGGAAGTAGAACAGTTGAACAGATCGAATACTTTTACATTTGAACAACTCACACAAAAAACAGCTGATCTCTTTTCAGTGCCGGTGTATGCTGAAAGTCTTGAAAATCTTAAACGAATTTGTATAGTACAACACCAGGAAAAGGAATTTGGCCGGCAGGGCATCATTGTTCCTGCTATATATTTGGGATTGCTTTCCCAAGAAACCTTACTTCCTGAAATGAAGGCGGGAAAAAGTAAAACCAATATCCTGGAATATCCGCTGGGATTGATGAAAACGGATGCATACCAGGCTTCCGCATTCAAAAAAATGCAAAAAAACAATCTTTGTGCAGTATCTGGTACAAAAGGAAGCGGTAAAACCAGTTTACTGATCCACTACATTACGGCAGCTTTGGCTAATGAAAAGAATTGCCTGGTTCTGTCGGGCAATCTCGCGCCGCTGAAATCCATCCAAACCGAATTAGCCAAATTGGATCTGGCTACCGCTTGTTTCCTCTTAAGTGCCCAACCTGCTGACCATCAGTTGCTTCTCAATTATTTGCGGACAAGTCTCAATATCAACCTAAAGTCAAAATCTAATCCTTCCGAAGAGTACCGGACTCAACGCGACCGGCTGCTGTGGAACAAAGCCAAGCTGGATCAACAGTACAAATCAGTTAAAAAACCACTTGTAGGCAATTTTAACTGGACGTACATTGTTGGCAAATACTTGATAAACAATAATAAAGAAGGTCGAGCAGTCTTATCAAATGACCTGAATCCGCTCTCTTTTAAATTTTTGGGCGAAGAATATGAATACCTGGACCATGTCGTCAGAAAAGGCGCTTTGCTCAAGTTGCATAAAGTGAACAATCAGGACAGTCTGTCCGAATTACACCCGCATCTTTTTACTAGAATGGAAATGCGGGAAAGCCGTGATTTTCTTACAGCAAGACTAAACTACTTTATTAATGCATTGAAAAAAGTCATTCAACAATACGCCGCTAAACAGAATGAATACGCGGAATTGCTTTACCAGCACTATGATCAGTACCGGGCGGAGATCCTCAATAAATTAGCCGCACTCAAAGATAATTATGCAGATGCGGAAATCAGCCATGGTAATCTCCTCAACACTTCTTCCGGGAAACTGAAAATGAAAGGATTATTCTCCAAAAAGCACCAGCAAATCTATCATACCAAAAACAAAATAGCTGCCTTGTATCAGGATTTTGTCCAATATTTCCAGCAAACCGGGCTTTTTAGTTATCAATTCCCGCGAGTCGAAGACCTGAAGCCTTTCAGCCAAATTGAAACGATCACGGCCAACTTCGAAACAGCATTCAATCTTTGGAGAAAGGATATTACTGGACTGATCCAGGAAGAAATGAACCGGCTAAGCATCAAAACGGCTATTCCGGAATTGAAATACGAAAAACAATTACAAAACCTGGAACAACAACTGAATGCTTTAATACAAGAAATTAATCAAACACCTGTTCTGGCAACACCGGTCGAACATAAAATGCTCATTCTTCCTCAACAGCAACATTTTATGGAAGACCTCAAGCGACGGCTGGAAAGGATACAGCACAGCCTGAAGGATTATGATGATTTCTACATTTGGAATAAATTCTGGCTCCAACTTAATCCAGCGGGAAAGAGAGTGATAGGGGCCTTATTGAAGGTTAACCCTCAGAATTGGTCCGCTGCTTTTGAAAGTTGGTACTGGCACCATGCGCTCATCCGTTTCGACCATACCGCCATATCTACCACCCCTCCCGATTTTGAGCCCTATCATCAACAGCTAAAATCATTTCTTCCGCTGCACAAAGCTCAAGTCCAAACCAACGTAGACGGAATTAAACAAAATGCCCTGCAAAAAATAAAAAAGAAAAGCAAAAGTAGCTACCAGGCTCTATATTCCAAATCCACACAGCGCCCTTCTCTTGCGATCACGCAAACGCTTGCCAAAAACTTTTCGGACTTATCCCAAGGTATTCCGGTATTGCTGTCGACCCCCAATGGCATAGCAACCATACTGCAATCTTGTTCCAATTTGAATAAATTTGAAAACATCTTAGTCGAGGATGCTCATACCATTTGCACTGAGCAGCTTGAGCACATTTTGACCTGGGGGGAGAACATTACCTTCTTCTATAACCCTGCTGTAGCATCAACCGAATGGTTGAACTGGCTGGAAGAGTCGGTCGACACTATTCAAGAATTAAAAAATAATTACCAATTTTCGGCAGCTGACCTTTCTCGTCTTACGGATACCGAAAACGACCTTTTGCAGGAAGGAATCAGCGATATTACTGTTGATTTCCAGCAAATCGACGGACGATACGACGAAATCTCAAAAACCAACAACGAAGAAGCTCAATTGGTATTACGATTACTAAACGAAATACCTGCTAACCAACAAAGAACTTTTCCTCGGGTAGGCATAGTTTGTTTTTCAAGGGCACAGCGAGATTTGATCTTGCAATATATCTATCAGATCAAATACGACAACCTTCCGGGAACGGAGCGAATTGAACAATTACTTCGCAACGGGCTCGAAGTCGTAACTTTAAGTGAGATCCCGGGAGAAGATTATCAAGTCTTGATCATTTGCCCCACCTTTGGGCCGGTAAATTTAAACGGAGATGTTCCCAAGGACATGGAAGTGCTGGAAACCGAGCAGGCTATTACATATTTATACGAACTCATGGGAATTCAGGCCAGGCATATTTTCATGATCAACTCCATTCCCGGAAATTTTTTCCAAAAGAAACTATCTACCGGTAAAAAGGATGGATATTTTATTTGGGCAGCCTACGTTCTTAATTTGATAGCGCTTTCCGAAAACAATAATATTGCCCGTCAGAATATCCTCAGGCAATGGCAGGAAGTATGCCGGGGTACGGATAAACCGGAAAACACTACCTATCCTTTTATTTCCCAAATACTCGATGCTATCAAGCCATATCTGGAAAAGGACGTTGTATTAAAAGCGAATTTTAATATCGGTAACCTTAGCTTCCCCTTCGTACTGGAAAAACAAACCTTACCCCGTCAAGTCTATTACTTTACGGCTGAAGGTTTTCTAGCAGATACACCTGTTACTGATTACGCCTGGGAACGGAATCAACGCCAGCAATTGGAACAACAAGGTTTTTTTGAAATCTCCGTTTCTTCACTGAATTGGTGGAAAGATAGTAAACGAGAACTGCAAAGGATTTTAAACCAGCTTGCTACAAAAGAAGAAATAATAAATTCGACAACCTAAACCCTTTTCACTAAATTTTTCATTGCGTGGTAGAAATCACTGTAATCCTTCGCTTTGAGTAACCTGTAGAATTCAATAGTGTTATTTAATTGCTCTGTATTTGATGGACCGATCAATACTCCTTCCATATCAGGGTGATAACAGGCATAGATCATTCCGCATTGGTTGAAACTTTTTATTTCAGAGGAAAGTTGTTGTGCTGTAATTAAAACCTTCAACTGCGGCACTATAGAAGGGACTTGGTCAACCTTTCCGCCTCTTGCTTTCAAAGAACTTTCGGAACGGTATTCTGAAACGGAAAATTTAATCCCTCCCGCATTTACACCGTAAGCGATAAATCGTTTTGTCCCGTGGAAATCCTTATAGCGTGAATAGTCAGAAACCAGTAAATTATGCTTACACTGTATCCGAAAATCAACTGAGTGCTCTTGATTTAATTCATAATAGATATCAGGGTGTTTAATGCCGGATAAGCCCACTTTGATCCCCTGTTCTCTAATATCTCCTAACGCCTTCAAAGTTTCTTCAATGGCAGAGGGATCATCTCTGTTATCCCAGTGGACCATTAAGGTATCCAGGTTTTGCGCAAATTTGCTGCGGTAGTCGTCCAGATTGATCAATAGAAAGCTTTTAGACAAATTGTGATCCGGGCTTCGCATATTATTCAGGCTGCCAACCTTCATCATGATTTGTAAATCATTCACCCCATTTGCAGTAATCCATTCCTGGAGGATGGTCTCGGCTTTTCGAAAGTCTTCGGGCACCTTATTGATTGGATAGTTAGTAGCTCCATCAATTTGACGGTATCCTTGCGCATAAAACAGATCGAGCAATTCAAAGCATTTCTTGGGAGGAACTGTCCATCCCCACATGGCCGTACCTAGCACGAGATCAGGTATGTTCATAATTTGACTTAGTTGTTCTTTTCCAAAGGGCGGTTTTCAAATAAAACCCTCATGAAGGCATAACCGATAATCAAGAAAATACCGTAGGTAATGGTCATTCCCCAAGTAGTTTTATAGGCAAAGGGGTCAATAAAACGGTTGGCAATATCCCCAATGATCATCATTGGATGGGCGAATACATCCCAGCTATTCCAACGTAAATACCGGCCTAAATATACGCCGAAACTGCAAAGCATGATGATGACAAAGCTCAACAACCAGGCGAGCGTTTTGCTTGAATTGGCCTGAATCCAATCATGAATATCGCTAATGGATAAATAACCGACAAACAATCCATTCCAGGCAAAGGAAAAAAGCAACATCAGATCAAACCACAACGGAAAATCGTCTTTTTGCCTCAAATGAATAAGATCTGTAATAATATAAAATGCATTGGGTAAGAACAGCAGCCAAACAATAAGCAAGGGGAAAATCATCACACCCTTTTGGAATTTCTGCGGCAGGTTAATTAGCAGCAAACTGATCAGGAAAGGAATAATTGCCAAGAACAAATTCCAGACTAAAAAGGCATAGGTCAGTCTCTCCGTACTCAAAATACGATAAGCCAATAAAACAGTACAAAATAAAGTGAGTACTGTCAACAGCAGTATGAGCTGTATTTTCTTTTTCGAAAACAATGTACTCGTCAGTATCATTTTGGTTTCTTTTGCTTTAGTTCCCGCATTGACCGGATATAACGTTTTGCCAGGGGAATAATTTTGACCCTGCTGCTGCTGATATCATCTGTCCATTTGACGGGCAATTCAAAAACTTTCAGGTTCAGCCATTCTGAAGTGACCAGTAATTCGGTGGAAAAAAACCAGCCGTCATTTTGAGCTCCTAATTCAAACAATTTTGGATAAACCTCTCTTTTTAGGAATTTAAAACCACACATGCCATCCGAAAATTTTACGTTCAGGTACACTTTTAGAAGGAAATTAAAAACTCTTGAGGCGATTTCCCGTTTTAGAGGCCGGTTAATAACTTGAGATCTGGGATGTAGCCTTGACGCGTATACAACATCGTATCCTTTTTCTACCAGTGCTTTGTAAGTCTCAAGAAAATGTGAGAGGTCCGTTGCCAGATCCAGATCCATATATCCTACGATATCTGCTTCGGATTGTTGCCAGGAAGTCTTCAATGCCAATCCTACGCCTTTTCTAGGGACTTTAACGTAGGTAACTTCTGGTATTTCCGTACTTAAGGATTGGGCTATTTCAAGCGTTCGATCCGTCGATCCGTTATCTGCGATCACGATCTGCCATTGTCCCTGAGCCGGGAAATGGGCCTTTAAGAACCGGTGTAATATTTTAACATTTTGTGCTAATGTAGCTTCTTCGTTCAGAACCGGGATGGTAACATCGAAAGTCATCAATATTCATTAATTTGTCACGAAGATAGGCCGTTCTTCCTTCTATTAGAAAAAAGTTTTCGCTTGAAAAAATTATCTTTGTTAATGTTAAGCTTTCTACATGTTCTAACCAAATACTCAGAAATCTACCTATAAACAATTTGGGGTATTCATCCGGCAGAGAGACTTTGCTGTGATCAAGTTTTATTGTGCACCACATATATCATCTAAATAGCCAATGAAATTAGAAAACGGAAAATATATTTTTAATGGCGGGATTGATCCGCTTGAATTATGTGAAACATATGGTTGCCCTTTATACGTATACGATAGTACCACTATAGAACGACAATATCAGCGGATGATAGAGGTTTTCAATGTTAACCGATTGAAAATCAACTATGCCTGCAAAGCGCTGACCAACATTAATATTCTTAAGTTGATGCACAAACTCGGCACAGGGCTGGATACGGTATCTATCCAGGAGGTTATGATCGGGTTAAAAGCTGGCTTCGCACCACAGGAGATCATGTTTACGCCCAACTGTGTGAGTTTGGAAGAGATTGAAACTGCTGCTGAATTGGGGGTACGAATAAATATCGATAACATTTCGATCCTTGAGCAATTTGGCCAGAGGCACCAGGGTTTCCCTATTTGTATTCGCATTAATCCCCACATTATGGCGGGTGCTAACCTGAAAACCTCCGTGGGACATATAGATTCCAAGTTCGGGATTTCGGTTTACCAAATGCCTCATGTGCACAGAGTAATCGAAAATACTGGCCTAAAAATTGAAGGTGTACATATGCATACCGGCTCCGGAATATTAGACAGTGACGTCTTTTTGCAGGGAGCTGAAATATTGCTCAATGTAGCAAAAGAGTTTGATGACCTTGATTACATTGACTTTGGAAGTGGATTTAAAGTACCCTTTAAGGAGGGGGACATTGCGACCGATATAGAACAACTGGGGCTAAAAATATCGGAACGGTTCAATAATTTCTGTGACGAATACGGAAAAGATGTAACATTAATGTTTGAGCCCGGCAAGTTTTTGGTCAGCGAAGCGGGTTACTTTTTTGCCAAGGTCAATGTTATTAAACAAACAACATCTACTGTGTTTGCGGGGATTGATTCTGGTTTGAACCACTTGATTCGCCCAATGTTTTACAACGCTTATCACGAAATAAGTAACCTTACCAGGCCGACGGGCAAATCTAGATTTTACACCGTAGTGGGTTATATTTGTGAAACAGACACTTTCGCAGTTAATCGCCGAATACCGGAAATACAAGAAGGAGATATACTATGTATGCACAATGCCGGTGCGTATTGTTTTTCGATGGCCTCAAATTATAATTCACGCTATCGTCCGGCAGAAATTTTATTACACAACGGTAAAGCACATTTAATCAGGAAGAGAGAAATCATGGAAGATCTAATGAGGAATCAAATCGAAATTGAATTTTAATCAATGAAATTAAGTACTCATGCTAAAAAACCCTGCCCCTTACCTTATTACTTTAATTATCACGGTCACATTACTATTTCAATGTACATCGAACCATGTTAATTACAATAATTTAAAGACCTACAGTGAAAATGGTTTTGTCAATGCGGTTGTCGAAGTCCCCGCCGGCACCAATCTGAAACTAGAATATAATCCACTTTCGCAAAGTTTTGAACCCGACCAGGAAGAGGGATCCCCCCGGAAAATTCAATTTTTACCCTATCCGGGTAATTATGGCTTTATTCCCAACACCCAAATGCCCAAAGCTCAGGGAGGAGATGGTGATGCGTTGGATGTTTTGATCATTGCCGAAAGCCTGTCTACCGGCACAGTGATGGAAGTCAAACCAATTGGTATATTATTAATGGAAGATGAAGGGGAAAAGGATCATAAAGTGATCGCGATCCCGGCCGATAGTTCCTTACAAATTATCGATACCGATATCTTTATGGATTTTATGATCCAGTACGATGCCGCTAAACAAATCATTGAGGATTGGTTTTTAAATTATAAGGGATGGGGTAAAATGTCCTTGATCATGTGGGAAGATGAAAAATTCGCGATAGAAGAGATTAAAAAAGCAGCGAGCTTTAACCAAGAGTAAAGGTTGAAATGCCGATATCTGTCCGCAAGCCTAACAAACAAAAACAACGAACTAGTCTGCAAGCCTGCTACCAAATCAAGTCAAGGATCCACGGAACTTCGTTTCTGGTCTTCAGGAACGCCGATGCCATTCCAACTTATCATTGGGATGAGTTAATCAACTCTAAAGACTTATTATTCAGTCAATCTTATTTGAAAATACTGGAAGATAGCTCACCAGGAACTATGGAATTTTTCTATGTTTCCATTCTTCAAAATGGAGAACCGGCCGGTATAGCTTATTACCAATCTTTTCCTTTTAGCTTTCTTGCATCCACCAATCCTAAAGCCATTACCAGTCTCAAGCGGTTTTTTCTCGGATTAGCAGATGCACTTTTCCGCCTCCAATTACTGATTTGCGGATCCGTTTTTTTAACCGGTAAGGCGGGCTACTTTTTTTTAGAAGAGAAATTAAATCCCGTAACACAACAACAATTACTGGATGAAATTCCTTACAGACTTCAGAAGGAAGCAAGGATTATTTTTATTAAAGACCTTCCTGATCAAAGTTTTCATTCATTTTTTCAAAAAAAGGCTTACACCAAAATTTCCTTTCAACCGGCCATGATATTATCCCTTTCTGAAAAATGGCATTGGTTCGGGGAATACCTGCAGAGCATGACGTCCAAATACAGATTACGGGCCCGCAGAGCAGAGAAAAAAATTCATCCCATAAGACGCAAAGAACTGGATTTGGAAAAAATGGCTTATTTAAATTCCCTTTTACACCGTTTATATTTAGAAGTAGCTCAAAATGCCGATTTTAATGCAGCAAGCCTGGGCACCAATTATTTTTTGTCCTTAAAAAAAGCATTTCCCGACCGATTTAGAATATTCGGATACTTCCTCGAAGATGAACTCGTCGGTTTTAGTACGACCTTTCTCAACCATAATGACCTGGAAGCACATTTCCTTGGACTAAAAAAGCAATACAATCGTTCTCATCAATTGTATCTGAATATGCTTTACGATATCGTAGAAATAGGTATCCACAGCCATGTATCTTCTATTAATTTTGCACGTACTGCTTTGGAAATAAAGAGCTCAGTGGGTGCAAAACCTGTTGTTTTCCATTCTTATGTAAAACACCAGAATAAGTTCTTGAATTCCTTGATGCCTTTTATTATCAAATTTTTAGAACCTGAGTTGGAATGGGTGCAAAGACATCCTTTTAAAAAATGAGAAAACAGGGTGGCCAAAAGTTATTCGGGTCGTGGAACTATAATTTAATTCCAAGAGTTCTTCTCATAATACTATCTTTGCAGGCCAAAGATAATCAACAACGGATATTATTTATACAAACGATTAAGCAAGCTATTCCATGTCATTATCAACGCGCTACAACCCGGCAGAAACAGAAGAAAAATGGTACGCTCATTGGATGGAAAAAAACTATTTCCATTCCGAGCCCGATGATCGTGAACCATTTACCATTGTAATTCCTCCCCCTAACGTCACGGGGGTTTTGCATATGGGGCACATGCTGAATAATACCATTCAGGATATTTTGATCCGTAAGGCCCGCCTGGAAGGTAAAAACGCCTGTTATCTTCCCGGCCTTGATCACGCTTCTATTGCCACGGAGGCTAAGGTCGTTGGTATGCTAAAGAAACAAGGCATTAAAAAATCAGATCTAAGCAGAGAGCAATTTTTGGAATATGCCTTTGAATGGAAAGAAAAATACGGCGGTATCATCCTGGATCAGCTAAAAAAACTCGGGGCTTCTTGCGATTGGGAACGAACTCGCTTCACTATGGAGCCCAAATTTTCCGATGCCGTAATGTACGTTTTTGTTGATCTATACGAGAAAGGGAAAATTTACCGGGATCTACGTATGACCAACTGGGATCCGGAAGCGCAAACCGCCCTTTCAAATGAAGAAGTGATCTACAAGGAGGAAAACTCTCGCCTTACTTACGTCAGATACCTGATTGAAGGAACTACGGATGAATGGATTACCGTTGCTACCGTTCGGCCGGAAACCATTTTGGGCGATACGGCTATCGCTGTTAATCCTAAGGATGAACGGTATAAAGACTATATTGGGAAGAAAGCGATCGTTCCCTTGGTCAATCGGCCCGTTCCTATTATCGCTGATGAATATGTTGATGTAGAGTTTGGTACGGGAGCATTGAAAATTACGCCGGCGCATGATCCGAATGACTACGAAATCGGCTTGAAACACGGGCTGGAAGTAATTGATGTACTCAATCCAGATGCCACGATGAGTGAAGCTGCTCAGTTTTTTGTCGGAGAACCCGCTGAAAAGGCCCGTAAGTTAATGACCAAAAAACTGGAAGAACTCGGCAACCTGGTAAAAACAGAGGATTACCAAAATAAGGTAGGCCGTTCTGAGCGGACGGATGCTTACGTCGAACCTCGTCTGACCTTACAGTGGTTTGTGGATATGAAAGCGTTTGCTCAAACGGCATTGGATGCAGTGAAAAGCGAAGAAGTGGCTTTTCATCCTCCCCATTTCTGGAATATGTATTATAGTTGGTTAAGGGAGGATAATGTTCGAGATTGGTGTATTTCCCGTCAGTTATGGTGGGGACACCGGATACCGGCCTGGTATTTCGGCGAAGAGGTTTTCGTTGCTAAAACCCCGGAAGAAGCTTTGGAAAAGGCCAGAAAGCAATTGAATAAACCGGACCTTCAATTGAGTGACCTCAAACAAGATGAAGATGTATTAGATACCTGGTTTTCTTCCTGGCTGTGGCCTATGGCGGTTTTCGACGGATTTGAATCACCCGAAGAACTTAGTTATTATTACCCTACTGATGTATTGGTTACCGGATGGGACATCATTTATTTATGGGTTGCCCGGATGATTATGTCGGGGTACGAATGGTCGCCAAGCCTTCTTCCTGAAGAACATATAGCAACCAAAGGACGACAACCATTCAAAAATGTATTCTTTACCGGTATGGTGAGGGACAATAAGCGTCGCAAAATGAGTAAGTCTTTGGGGAATTCACCCGATGCGCTCAAGCTCATTGAAATCTATGGAGCTGATGGTGTTCGCTTTGGTATGTTGTCTAGTGCCTCCGCGGGAAATGATATTATTTTCGACGCCCCTTTTGATCCGAAAACCAACAAGGTGGAGAATGAAAGCAAGCTTTGTGAGCAGGGGCGTAATTTCTGTAATAAAATGTGGAATGCCCTGCGCCTGATCAAAGGCTGGCAGGTCAGCGAAAAGGCAGTGGATGAAAGGACGGCCAGTATCAACCAACTCGCCAGCCGGTGGATGAATGAAAACCTCTTGCAGAGCTTACAGGACATTCAGGCTAATTATGATGACTATCGGTTGTCAGATGCACTGATGAACTTGTACAAACTGATCTGGGACGACTTCTGCTCCTGGTACCTGGAAATGATCAAGCCCGATTACGGTCAACCCATCGACAAGAAAACCCTGGAAGAGGCTATTGCTATTATGGAACAATTGATGACTATGCTTCATCCGTTCATGCCGTTTGTAACGGAGGAGATCTGGCACCAACTGCGGGACAGACTGGAGGGTGAAGATTGCGTAGTTAGTCGTTACCCCGCTGCTCAAGCCTATGATAAGTCTCTAATAGAAATGGTAGAAAAGGCGAAATCCGTTATTGCTTCCATCCGGGATATCAGAAATAATAAGGGGATAAAGATGAAGGAGTTACTCAAAGTTTATGCCCGGGAATCTTCTTCCGCCCAGGCGATCTTTGAGGTTCCAGGAATGCAGGAAATGGTCATGAAAATGGCCAATTTGGAATGTTTTGAGCTGACCAATGAAGATGTCGACAATTCCATATCTTTTATCAGCAGCACAGAAAAATATTTCGTGGTACTGAATCAGGAAATTGACGTGGAAGCTGAACGGAGCAAACTGATGAAAGAACTTGAATATTGCAAAGGTTTTGTAGCTACTACCTTGAAAAAACTGGGTAATGAAAAATTTGTAAATAATGCTCCGGAACAGGTAGTCGCCAGAGAAAGGAAAAAGCTGGCTGATGGGGAAGCCAGGATCAAAAACCTGGAAGAGGCATTGGCGAATTTGGAGTAAACTGTATTTACGTGTTGTTTATTGACGAATAAAATGGGTAGATGAGCTCAAGCTTTACATTCAATGAAATTATTGTTCATTGCTCATTATTTATTTGGACTTTTGACGCTAGACACTAGACGCTAGACACTAGACGTTAGATTTTAGACAACAAACCGCTGATATTCAATGGATATCAATTTTTCAGAATAA
>CAZHNG010000003.1:0-40116 GCA_964533785.1 uncultured Saprospiraceae bacterium
TGCCGTCGCCAGAGGCTTTGGCCGCCGGAGACCGTACAATACTTTGGCAGGCGGGGGAGCAACAAAGGCCCGCAGGAAAAGAGGCCGCGAAATGGGCCGGTTATTTAGTTCCCGAGGCACTAGAGTCTAGCGTCAAAAGTCTAGCAGGATAACCACACCTAAAAAACGATACTTTGCTTGAAATCTCTACGCAATAACAACAATATATTCGTCATTACGATTTCCCCCATATTCCGGCATTGTAGAAAAATTTCGTTTTTGTGGTGATGAGCCAACTCTTTTTTGAGTTGATCTACCTTCTTGGGCTGAGAGATCACATCGTTCATCATGACATCGGCAAGCTCCGAAAATTGGTTCCAGGAAGATTTTACCCTTACCCCGATCAGACTGCGCTCTTCTAACTGATATTGTTTGACCGTACTATTCGACATGTGGGTGATCCCTAGTTCAATAATAGGATTGTTATCCTTGAAATACTGTGGTAAGTAGAAGCTTTTACGGCCTTCGTAAGATTGCTGATCAAAATCAATGGCCCGAATGCGGTACTGATTGCCCTCAATGTCGGGAGTGATATTTACAACAAAGTTATAAGACCGCATATCTCCCAGTAGCCGTACGAAACACCTTTCATTAAACTTTACAAATTCTTTGGCTATTCTGATCTGGTTGAATTGACTAACATCCAGGTGATTGTTGATAAATTCATCTCCCGGCATACCGGCAATATGTTCTTCGATCAGAGTGTTGCCGTGTACCAGGTACATTACGTGATTAGGAGAAAGCAATTCTTCTAGTTCCAATCCGTAGATCCGGGAAGCATCGGCGCGTTTTACGTAAAAATGATCGTAATTATCGTTTAAACGATTGATGATCCTGACCCGGAACGGCTTCGAGTTACCAAATGTACAATAATCTACTCGCGACACTGACAAATGCTCCATCACCTGGACATCACCTCCCGTTTTCAACAAAGCATAGATCTTGGTTAATGCTTTATCCAATTCGATCCTCTCCTGCTCGCTGAAATAGACGGTTTCCCAAAGGGTATTGTTCCCTTTCATGTCCAGCAAAGGAATAGAGATGTGGTAACGCATCAGGTCATCGTATTTCACGGGCAAGTCGGTATAGCGGTCATATTTTTTTAAATAGGCCTTTAACGACTCACTGACCGGGTACATCGGCTTTTTTTTCGAGGGTTTGTTCCCTGGCATAAATTAATACTGGTTGGTTGAAAAGCAATAGACAAGTCTAATATAAAGAAAAAACTAACTTCTACGCTCTTTTCAACGTTGTAAGATGACTTTCTGCGTTCTCACCTGCGAGCCCGCACGAAATTGTACGAAGTAAATTCCAGCTGCAAGGCCATCAACCGTATAACTAGCCTGATGATCACCTCTTGGCATCTGGTCCTGTTCATCCCAAACTTTAACCAACCTTCCGGCAGTATCGAACAAGCTGATGCGAACAGTAGCCCTTTCCGGCAAATGATACCGCAGGTTCATATTCTGGACGATTGGGTTGGGAAATACTTCAACCGAAAGAGATTCCTCCGGCAAAGAGGCATCTACATCCACAAGTTGGTCCCCGATGTTGATATTGTCAATTGCCCAGCCCCAACCTTCTACAAATGGATCAGCAACCAAACGGAACCGGATATAAACCAAATCCCTTTCTTCAAAAAATTCGTTCAATTTGATACTGCGTCTAAGGAACAGATCCTGATTGCCAACGGCTTCATCATTGTAGGCTTCTTCCCACACCGGATCATAACTGGAATCATAACCTTCCAAAACAGTCCAGGAATTCCCGCCGTCACTAGTCCCTTCGACTACCACATAATCATAGAAAAACTCGGAACCAAAATCAGGGGAATCGCCTGTTTCAACCAAAACCACTTCGTCAAAAGACAGAAATACATCCTCCGAACCGATCAATACCGGAACTTGTAGAATACTAATGTACTCTGAAAGACCATCATAGGGATGCGGAGAATGCAAGGCCGCATCATCGAAAAACGGAGCCTGGTATTCATTAAAGCCCAGACGGGCAAAATCTCTTTGCCCGCTGTCAAAATCATTCGCGTAAGACATTGGAACGACTTCATTCACATCGTATACGGGCACTTTGGTACTTCCCACTAGTTCCAATTCATTGCTGAAAGCAAAAAGACTGACATTTGCGATGAGGATCGTATCATCCGGTAAATTATCGAGCGTTATGGTGAAGGGCAGCTCGATCGGTTCTTCATTCGGATCAATTTCGGAAGTAAATACAGAGGATTCATAGCCGGGGATCTCAACCTGAACATAAGAAGAATCGTAAGCATCCCTTAAATTAAAAGTACCGTTCAACCTCCCGTTAAAACCATCCCGTTCAATTTCAATAGTAGGAGCCAATACCACATCCGGGAATGTATAATCCGCTAGTTCGGGGATCTCTACCGTCCAAATTCCACGGCCGTGCGTAGCCAGGACAACTTCGTCATTGACGATCTTCATTTCCCAGATGGAAGCGGGAGGCATTCCGTTGTCAGCATAATGCCAGCTTTGTCCGCCGTCCAAACTTTCAAACAAGCCGATCTCCGTTCCTGCCCAGATTACATTCGTATCATAGGGCATGACCACCAAACTGAAAATAGCTACGTCGGGAAAACCATTCGTACTTTCTGAACGGTTGGTTTCAAAACCTGAAATGTCTGTCCATGATTCTCCCAGATCAGTAGTTTTCAGGATCTTTGGTCCATCAGCCATGGAGAAAAGCGCATAAGCGGTCCTTGGATCGTAAGGATGCGTCGCCAGTCCGGTAATTGCTCCCATTTCCGCTAATTCGTAAGTGGAAACGATCTCAAAAGTAGACCCTCCGTCCTTCGATACGGCCAACCCTGAACTTTCGGTCATTTGATCTCCCGTCCAAATGACGTAGGGGGAGGCCAGGGATACTTCAATGGGTAAAAAATTACTGAAAGTCCAGGCTTGTGGCATCTCAATAACTTCCCAGCTATCACCGAAATCGCGGGAGCGCAGCACGCCTTCATTACTCACCGCAAAGACCAATTCCGGGTCCTGCTTCGAATTGGCAATACGCGTCAGGAAAGGTCCGCGTCCGGGTAAATCCAGAAACCGCCAGCTTTCTCCACCATCTTCGCTTTTATAGATCACATTGAATTGGGAAGATTCCAGGATCTTCAGAGAGTCCTGGTAATGCCACGCTGCTTCAAAACCGTCGCCACTAGGTAGTGATTTCCAGTCACTATCCGCCATTGGGTCATTGCCGGATAACCAACTGCCATTGTCCTGGGTGCCACCAACGTAACGGTCAGCCCCGTTCATCTTGTCCACGCCGTAAAACTGAGCAGTATTATATCCCTTCAGGGTGGGAAATGGTCCAAATGGTTCGTTGGCAAAAGCATCGCCGGTTTGAACAAAGGACTGTCCGCTATCGGTAGAAAAAGCAACTCCCCCGTCATTGGCATTCAGCATGTAAAATGATTGCCGAGCGCTGTCGATAGGGATCACGATCAAGTTGTGATGATCGACGTGCACGCCTTTAGTGCCGACGTTCGGAAATGCATCGTATTCTAAATAACCGTCTACTATGATATCCAGAAGTCCTGCCCTATTCATCGACAAGTCAACATCTATTGCCAACCGGCCAAAAACGGTTGCATCCAGATCAGTACTGAAAGGAAAAATGAGATACATTGCTTTATAAAACAAATTATCTACCAATTCCGCTCTCGCTGTATCCTCGTAGGGAAGTGCATGTACAATGATGGCCTCCATTTCACCAATATCACTATTCTGAATATCCGGGAACCAGATGCCGTTGCCGTCAGCATCAATAAATGAAACCATCAACTGCCGGTCGTTATCCACATCCCAAACCTGAAAAGGAACATCGTCGTAACCTTTCAATTCACTATTGGAGCCAACGTCCGAAAACTCAAACCGGTGTGCTTTTTGTCCTTGCTCTTCATCAAAAAAGATCTCAACGTCAACGTATTCAGTGGTTTCAATTTCGGGATCAAATCCATTGGGAATGGCAAATTCTTCGGCCAGCAAAACCCCTTCTCCTAAAAAGGGAATATTAGCGATCTCAAGGACATTAGTGTTGTTTTCGATATCATTAATGTTTGCATTCCCTACTAGATCTTCCGTTGCCTTTACCTGTATGATCGGTCCTGCCCCGCCCACGAAAACGATATTGGGGTCGAAAGGATGTACAACGATTGAATTATCATACCACCCCTGACCACTAAAAATATCCCCGAATTCATTTTGGGCATCCGTTCCAATGATGCGGTTCCAGGATTGCCCGCTATCCAGGGTACGGTAAAGCTCGAAGCTTTCTACAAAGGACTCCGCAGAAATATATATTACGGCAGTATTTTGGGGAGCGATTGCGATCTCCATTCTGCCAAAAGCCAGTTCGGTAGCATCAAAGACAGTATTCCAGGTTGCGCCACCGTCGATAGTTTTCACTATTCCCCGTGTCTCTATGGCTGCATACATTACCTGGAAATCAGACGGGTCGGCAATGATCTGTGTGATTTTTCGAGCTGAAGAGAATTGCTCTGTCCAGGTCTGGCCGCCATCCAGGCTTTTCATAATAAAAGATACGGTATCGCCATCCGTAAGAAAAGAGATCCGGGTGGCAGCTAAGAGCTCATCCGGGTCATTTGGATTAATAGCCATACGCATGATGTTACCAAAACGGGGATTATCTTTTGTGCTGGTTAACTGCTCCCAGTTCTCGCCACTATCCGTTGATTTCCATATACCGTTTCCGGAAATGGATAGGGAACCGTACCCTTCACCTGTGCCGAGGTAGATGATGTCAGGGTCAGCAGGCGACATGGCGAGGGTTGAAGTACCCAGGTTGGTCAATTCTTCTGTCAAATGCCGCCAGGATTGTCCGGCATCACTGGTTTTCCAGACGCCTCCGCCGACCGAACCGGCGTACCAGGTTTGATGAGTACTATCTCTTGGGTCGACGATCAGTCCTCTGGTACGTCCTCCTACATTACCTGGCCCCCTTTCTATCCAGGGCAGGGGAGAACGTAAGTTGATACGCTGGACATTAGCGGCTAAGGCTTTTTTATATGCATTTTGCCGATAGCCGGTCGAATATAAAGGTTGCTGCATGTCAGACCGGGTCCTTATCCGGTAGTGGTATTCATAAAAAAGAGCCGGCCCGCTTTTTCGGTCGTTTTCGTAATTGGTTGTTATGGGATCATTAAATCCCTTTCTATCAGCGTTGCCGGATATCATCCAAACTGCTGAGACCCCGATTATTATTAGCAAAGTGATCAACACTGAGGTTCTAGTCATTTTAATTGCTTTTTTTCTTTTTTCACCCAATTGAAGATATAGCCATTTGCGACAGTAGAAGCATTGCGGTTTCTTATGACGCCGGGAACACTGGTGATCTCAGCCTCTTCCTCATTTATCCAGCGCACCTTTGCTTTGGGTACCGTATCCTCGTGAAGGACCTTTCCCGTTGCAGCATGAAAAACGAGGACTCGCAAGGTAGGAAATGGCCTCTGCGCTCCGGTTTCTACGGCTTTGGTAATAAGTGCGGCCGATTTGTTGCTGTTCCATAACATTTCGTACTCGTTGCCCAGTTCTTGCATGGCTACCTCTTCCGCAGTTGGGATCGCTCTTTCTTGCTGATTTTCAGATACAGGCATTTGTGATTTACATTGTCCAAAGAAGATGAGCAAAATGGGTATTAATCCATAGAAAATACGATATGACATAACAGATAAATTAAAGGGATGTGCGAAAATCATTAGCCGGAAATGCATTATTGTCGTAAATATACCTAAGCGTAGGTTTTGATCCCTGAATGTAAAAACTAATTTGAATTCTATCTTACCAATTCTAATTTGTGCAATACGCTACCCAAAAATTCAGTTCTATCACCGGATAAACATAAATAAAAATATGATACGTAACTTTTTGTTTTTTGTGTTAATGTTAACGCCCTTTCTTTCAACTGCCCAGGAAAAAAAGGTAGACATGAAGGGCAAGCTCAAAGCGATCGCCAACGGCTATTATCTGGCTTACAATGAGCACAATGTCGATAACATCCTCCGCTTTTACGCGGATACGGCCGTTTTAATCGATGTCAACCTGAACCATCAGGTTTCCGGTCACGATGAATTCCGGCGGATAGCCGAAGATGCTTTCTACGGTCAAAGTAAAGTCTACAAGAACATGCGTTTCGAAGTATACGGGATGCAACAAGATGGTTATAAATTAACGGTAAAAGGAGAGATGCAAGGCATTCAATGGAATGAAGGATACCTGGAAAACTGGCCTTTCGTCAGCCATATTTATTTTAACGAGAAAGGAAGGATCATCAAACAAGAAGATCATATCGAATACCCAAAACAGGTGAAAAAGGAAGTACTGTTGTATACGGGGAAAAGCAGGAAGAACTAGTGCTTCGGAAAAAGGCCCAGCCAAAAAGGGTAGAAATTTCCGGTGGGAACCACTAGTGGTTCCCACCGGAAGTTAATGCCTTTTTTGGGTCGGGTATTTTTTCGAAAGGCAAGGCGTCAAAACCGCGCATAGCCCCGCTACGTAAGGCTTTTGAGAACGCAGCATTTCGGAAAAAGGCCCAGCCAAAAAGGGTAGAAATTTCTGGTGGGAACCACTAGTCGAAGGTCAGGTTTTTTCGCGTCGAGACAGAATCTCTCCCAAACAAAACTACTGCTAGGTAGAAACGCTGTCTTGACGCATAAAAACTTGCCAAACTCCTTTTGGTGACAAATTAGATGAAATTCGCTTGCATACAGTGACTCACCGGAGAAAGGCAGCTAAAACTATTTACTTAGACTTATCCCACTGCTGCACCATAGCTTCGAAATCAGTCGGTTGTTCTTGCGACTTTTTCCTTACAATACCATACATTCTTGCCATTCCGTTGCTCAGAGACATACCGAGAAGACTAAGATTCGTTGCAGTTGTGTTCGATTGCTTACCTGTTGATTGGTTGTTATTTTTCATATAAAAAAATTTCCAGCTAATTTAATGTAGTAGCAACCCGGCAGCAATACCGTAATCTGATGAAAGGAATTACAAGAATTACAAGGCTCATCCCTAATCTTACAGATTGTTATTGAATAAAAAAGTAGGAATAGTACCTAATTCTAGG
This sequence comes from uncultured Saprospiraceae bacterium, assembly GCA_964533785.1. Taxonomy (GTDB): domain Bacteria; phylum Bacteroidota; class Bacteroidia; order Chitinophagales; family Saprospiraceae; genus JANQRV01. Next base: position 7,162 of record CAZHNG010000003.1, read on the forward strand.
TATGTGAATGGAGAAAGAAGGGAAGAAAAAGACAATGTGCTTTCAGCTATGTCAATAGGCTTGCACTGTCTAAAACCGACTTGTATACATTTGGCGGCTCACCGCAGGTCATTTAAATTCTGGCATCAGACATATTTAACCGGCCGCTTGAATTCATTTGATTTTTTTCTATATTAGGCATACCGGAATGCTAAGTCGCCCTCAGCCCACTCCCAATTCCCTAACCCCACTACCCACTCAATCTGGCATCTGGCATCTATTATCTATCGTCTTTATTTATATTTGCAGTAGAACAAATCCCTATAAACAACCTTCACATGAAGCTAAGCATTTCTTCTACCCTTATTGGTTTTCTAATTTTATGTGCATCCCTTGTATATGGCCAAAGTATTGAGGAACTGGAAACACAATTGAAGAATGCTACGACCACCAGCGAAAAGATCCAACTCAACTATCAACTGGGGGAAGCCTATAAAAACAGTAATCGCAGGGACAATGAAAAGCCGGCGCTCCGGTACGCTAAAGCCGCCCATCAATTGGCAACCCAGAGCAATTTAGGTATGGCCGCCCGTTCCGCTTTTTTGGTAGCAAGTATCTATAAAGACGAACGCGACGAACGCAACCAGGAAGTCTGGTTCAGAACCGCCGAAAGTTTTGCTAAAAGAGCCCAGGATTCGGACCTGATCATCAAAAGCGTGGTCGAACGTGGGCGGTTGGCATCGCGGGAGCGCAACTACCGGCGGGCCGCACAGATCTACGAAGATGCCTTCACTTACTTTAGCCAAAAGGGAACCAGCATCAGTGAGCTGGAAAGCAAATTCGAACAAGAGAAAGCAGAGCTGGAACGGCAAAAACGGCAATTGGAACAAGAACGGCAACAACTGCAGCAAGAAGTCGGCGCTTTGTCCAGCGAAAGAGACGAATTAGCGGTCAGCCAGGATGAATTACAAAGGGAAGTGGAGAAAGTTGAAGAACAAATTTCCACTAAAACGGAGGAATTAGAAAGTGTAGATGAAGCGCGTCGGTTGGCAGAACGTCTAGCCGCCCAGGAAGCCCTTAAAGCTAAACAATTTTCCCGCGAAAAACTGGAACAGGAATACCTGAAAGAACAAGCCGAAAATGCCCGCATTAAAGCGGAAATGGATAGGGAGCGTGCCGAATACCAGGCCGCCAAAAATCGTGAAGTGACCTTTTACACCTCAATTTTAGCCGGTTTTCTGGTCGTAGTAGCTCTCTTTACCTACGCCAGGTTCACCGCCAAACGGCGGGCCAATCTCAAGTTGGAAGAAAAGAATAAGATCATCGAAGAAGAACGGAAGCGCTCCGACGGATTACTGCTAAACATCCTCCCCGCTCCGATCGCCGCAGAACTCAAAGAAAAAGGCAAAGCCGGCGCCCAAAAATTCGATGAAGTGAGCGTTATGTTTTCCGATTTCAAAAACTTCACGGGCATTTCCGAACAACTCTCTCCCGAAGAACTGGTGGAAGAACTCGATAAATCCTTCCAGGCTTTTGACCGCATCATCGGTAAATATCCTACCATAGAAAAGATCAAAACCATCGGTGACGCCTACATGTGCGCCACCGGGCTGAATGACCGTAAAGTCATGCCTTTCGATCTCGTTCGCGCCGCCCTGGAAATGCAGGATTACCTGGCCGAGCAAAAGCGCGAACGCGAGCGCATCGGCAAACCTTTTTTCGAAGCACGCATCGGCATTCATACCGGACCGGTAGTAGCCGGAGTTGTGGGGTTCAAGAAATTCTCCTACGATATCTGGGGAGATACGGTAAATACGGCCGCCCGGGTAGAATCCAACGGGCAAGTGGGCCGTGTCAATATTTCGGAAACGACCTACCGATTAGTGAAATACAAGTTTGAATGTACCTACCGGGGGCGAGTACAAGCTAAAAATAAAGGGGAGCTCGATATGTATTTTGTGGAGCGGGAGGTGGATTGAAATCACAGGAGATTTGGTTCGCGAACCAGAGGGTAACGAGCTTGTTCTTTTAATAAACAATAACCTGGAATGCAACGCTTGAATAAACTGGCCCTGACGCCCAAACGACTGTTTTTGATCGATAGTCTTGGCGCCGTCCTGACGGCCTTGCTTTTAAGTCAGGTTTTAGCGAGGTTCGAAACTGTTTTCGGCATGCCGAGGAATATCCTTTATATACTTGCCGGTGTTGCCGTGGTTTTTGCAATTTATTCCTTCCTTTGTCATTTGTTGGTGAAGGACAATTGGCGGTCATACCTTATCCTTATTGCTATCGCTAATACGCTGTATTGTATGGTGACCTTGGGCTTAGTGGTTTATTATTTTGGAAGATTGACTTACCTGGGAGTGGCTTACTTTATCGGGGAGATCATCATCGTATTATCACTCGTGCGGATTGAACTGGCTATGTACAAAATAAAAAAGTCTAATGTTTGAATAATGCCAGACTTGCGGGTGGACGTCAGTTTAGCAAGCTTATTTTACATCTTCAGTACCGGAGGTTACGGGATTCGAAAACCTTGGAGAAAAAAATAAGCACCCTTTTTACTGGACTTTTGACGCTAGACTCTAGAAGTTAGACCAAAAATTCTAACTAATTGACAATCAACGGAAATTTTATTTATTCTGAAAAATTGATATCCATTGAATATCAGCGGTTTGTTGTCTAAAATCTAGCGTCTAGTGTCTAGCGTCAAAAGTCCAATTTTTAGTTCCCAAAAAAAATTTATGACCAGGGTGAGTATGATCATCAATCCGGCGGCCAGGTAAAAGGCAACGGTCAGATTGAAAGCATTGATCGCTAATGCCGCGATCAAAGGAGAAACAAATTGTCCCAGGAAGAACATAGAGGTCATTCCTCCGATGATACTTCCTCTTTTTTCAATTGGAGCTAATTCCATAAGCCATAAATTGGAATTTGGTAGTAACATGCCCAATCCAAGACCAGCTATTGCCAAACCTATCAGAATACCAGTGTAGACAGAAAACCAGGCTACCAAAACGTAACCTAGCCCCATGGCCAAGAAGGTCAATATAAATACTTTCCTGTACGAATACCGTCGTCTGATCTTACTGTAATTGATAGAGCTAACAGCACTGGTGATGGTAGCGATTGCTATAGCAAGACCTTTCAGCGTATTGCTCACCTCCAACCTTTCTTCCAATAAGAATGGAATTTGCGTGGGGATCATGTAAAAGAATGCCATACCCGCAAAGCCCAGGAAATACACGAGGTAGATGGTTTTACGGTCTAACTTAATCCCTGAAGCACTACTTTCCGTTGATGCTACTTTTTGTGGTTCATATATAATCCACATTACAAAAGGCAAGAGGATAAAAGCTGTCACATACACAGTAAATGGAAATCTCCAGTTCATATCTGCCAAAAATCCACCTAAAAGGAGAAAGACCATTCCGCCTATCGACATGAAGGAAGCCTGAGCCCCCATAAATTTACCGCGTTCCGATCCTTTGAAATAATCTCCGATCAAAGTAGTGGCAATACTCATGATGCCGGCCACCCCCAAACCCAATACTGCCCGGCTAACTAATAACCATTCGATCGTATCAATAAAATAACCGCTGCAACCACCAATACCATAGATCACCAGGGAAATGAGCAGGAGATTTTTCCGACCCAGTTTATCGGATAATTTTCCCATAACGGCACCAAATACGGCAATGATCAAAGCAGGCATGGTAATGATCAACTTGATCAGTACATCGGAAGCATTTTCAAAATAAGCAGCCATTTCCGTGAGCGCGGGCGCAATGATGGCACCCGCCAAAACGGTCATTGAACTGAGTAATAATAAAACAGCCTTTAATTGATTTTTGGATCGATCCACTTAGCCAGGATTGTATGTTAAATTAGTATAATTGGTTTACAAAGGTAATTGTTCGAATTGCTTTTACAGTTTTAAGATATTTCCATAATACGGGCCAGAATTACCGCCCAGCCCCCCCGCACAATCCATCGAAATGGATTGCAAGGCACAAACAGCGTCAATATCAGCTCCAGGATTTATGGTTGTGCTGCAATCTAAATCCGGAATGTCAACAATTTTAACAGCATCAAAAATGAGTACCCCCTCTTCAAGGCCTGGCAATGTATTATCTATGTCAACGACAGTATTGGTTCCTCTAATTTCACCGACAACATAATAACCATCCATATCTCCATCCATTAAATCTGCCTCTCTAAACCACAACTCTCATTCCTCACCTCCTATACATCTGCCAGGTATTATAAATATTCTGAAACAAAATATAGAACATCGGTCCCAAAGCGATCACCGGCGTCAAAAAGGTGAGACATACCCAAATGGAAAACATGGTGTTCTTACGACCTACCGACAAACTGCGTTCCATTTTCCAATCTTGTTTCCCTATAAACTCTCCCATTAGAAATTGCAGCAAACACATCAACATGACCACTACTCCAATGCTTATGATGAAGAATAACGAGGTTGAAGTTGTATGCGTAATAAAATCGGTTGCTTTGGCCGAAGCTATGTATACGTTAAACAAGAACAGGTAAAAAGCAATGGAGCGGAAGGATAAAAACCACTGGTGCAACTTATAGGATATGGCCCTCACCAAAAAGTTGATAAGTAGCGGTATAAATACTACGGAAAAAACCGGAATAAGCACGTCAGTGAGCTGTATACTACCACTGCTGTTCGCCACAATGGGCAAAAAGAACGGTACGGTTACGGCCGCCATCGGATTAGTGAGCAATACGGAAATCGTCACAAAATCGATCCTGCTTTTTAGTAATACCGCGATTACCGGTGCTCCCGCAGCAGTGGGTGCTACGCTTACCGCAAAAGCAACCAAGGCCAGATCGTAATTATACCATTGCACCAGGAAAAAAACCGTTAAGGGCAAACAAAGATTGATCAATACAACGATCAGGTGATCGATTTGTAATACCTTTCCTTTAAAGTCAACGCCGATAAAGGCCAGGAAAAGCATCAACATGAGGTTGTAGCGGATGAGAAAGGTCAGTTCATTCCCTTGCGGAAGGAGAATACCTAAAAGGATGGCGAAAAGGATGAATAGTGGTTGCAAGAGAAGTTGATTTAATTTTTAAACATGGAATGAATAGCGTTTTTTACTCAACTAGCTTTGGTAGCTTCAACAGCCTGATTAAGAGGTTTTAGGATGCTACAAAAACCTCTGATAACAAAGAGGTTGTAAGTAGCAGGTTAGGATTTTAAGCTGCAAAAATAGAGTTTATTGGTTTATTTTTTCCTGGTTTTTGTAATTTGTTGGGACAAAACTGAAAAGATGAAACGACTTCCAACTTTAATCTTGTTTGTACTTACTTTTTTTGGTTGCACCGAAGAAACGGTTTATGGAATAAGCGGTGAATTGAAACAAGGACATAAGATCACGTTGACTTTTGAAGGGCCGGAACTCAGTGAAGGAGCACCAGACAATCCCTTCCTGAATTATCGTTTAAATGTACAATTCAAACAAGGCAATAAGGTTTACGAGGTGCCCGGCTATTTTGCTGCGGACGGCAATGCAGGGGAAACCAGTGCCGATTCCGGTAACAAGTGGCGGGTACATTTTAATCCGGATGCGGTTGGAGAATGGACCTTCAACGTCTCGTTCCGAAAAGGAGAGGCTATTGCTATTGCAGCAGAAGCAGAAGCTGGTGAACCCGTTTTTTTTGATGACGTATCGGGCCGTTTTGAGGTAACTCCTTCCGATAAAACGGGCCGGGATTTTCGTTCAAAAGGGCGAATTGTCATTAGTGAAAACGGAAAGTTCTTTCAGCATAAAGGTTCAGAGGCGTATTTTCTTAAAGCAGGAGCGGACAGTCCTGAGAATTTTCTGGCCTACCATGAGTTTGACGGCACCTACCGCCATCTTTCGGAGGCACGGGAAGGGGAAGCGGACCCTATGGAAAACCTGCACCGTTTTGCACCCCACCTTCAGGATTGGAACGAAGGGGATCCTACCTGGCAGCAAGGCAAAGGAAAGGCAATCATCCGGGCCCTGAATTACCTGGCCAATCAAGAGATGAATGCCGTCTATTTCTTAGTAATGAATATCAACGGCGATGGAAAAGATGTCTGGCCTTACGTAGATCACGAAACTTTTGACCGTTTTGACTGCAGTAAGCTGGATCAATGGGAAGTCGTTTTTCAGCATATGGAAAAACTGGGGATTTTGATGCACGTCGTCACCCAGGAAACCGAAAATGAACGACTATTGGATGATGGGGACACCGGGCCTCAGCGAAAGCTTTTCTACCGGGAATTGATCGCCCGCTTCGGGCATCACAATGCGCTTGTCTGGAACCTGGGCGAAGAAAACGGACCGGCCAATTTTTCACCTAATGGACAAAATGCCGAACAGCAAAAAGCCATGGCTTCCTATTTTGAGAAGCACGATCCTTTTCAACACCCGGTAGTTATCCATACCCATGCCTGGAAAGGACAAAAGGAGGAGCTGCTACCAGACCTGTTAGGCCATAAACCACTGGACGGTCTTTCTTTTCAGGTTGATCGCAAGGAGCATGTACACGAGGAGGTCAAGAAGTGGGCTGCTTTGGCGGAAGAAGCCGGTCATCCCTGGTTGATCGCGATGGATGAGATCGGTATGTGGCATACGGGAGTTATGCCGGATGAGGTTAATCCGGATCATGATACCGTTCGGCAACAGGTGCTTTGGGGTAGCCTGATGGCGGGTGCTGCGGGCGTAGAATGGTATTTCGGCGCTCGTTTTGCCCACAATGATCTTACTTGCGAAGATTGGCGGAGCCGGGAGAATATGTGGGAGCAAACTCGGTATGCGATGGATTTTTTTAATGAGCACCTGGAGTATTGGAATATGGAAAACCGGGATGAACTGACTGAGGTGCCGGGCGCCTATTGCCTGGTACAAGGGGATGAAAAATTCGTACTTTATTTTCCGATGGGAACTACCGGGGCCCGTATTCTTGATCTAGGCGATAACAATGGCTCTTTTTCCGTGAAGTGGTATAATCCAAGACAGGGCGGTAGTTTGGTTACGGGTAATGTGGACAACATCACCGGGCCGGGGAAACAGGATCTGGGGCTACCGCCGGAGGAGGTGGGGATGGACTGGGTGGTATTGGCAGTTGGAAATTAGACTTGTCTATATAACGTGAACTAGAGGTTCCTGTACTTGTGTTTCCTGCGATTTCCCCGGGACAGTTTTAGTAGTATTGACAACGACCGGAACTGGACTACCAAAGGCAGTTAAAAGTTCCAGTACTACAATCAGGTAAATCGATACTAAAGTCCATGGACTCAGGTTTGCAGTCCTAACACCATAAAAAAAATCAAAGCCAACACGTTGCACCTATCCCAAACCTCTAGTTCACGTTCTATTAATAGAATTTTGAAATCTGTGAGCGTTGTTTTTACGGAATCTGCGGCCAGTGCATCTTCTTACTTACTTCCCTCTCATCTCCACTGCTCCCGCCACCATATGCTCCAACTTCTGTTTCGCTGCCCACCGCGCCGTCTGACTTAAGCCACAATCCGGGGCCACCGAAAGCCGGTCAGCAGACACATATTGCAGACATAGCTTAATTCGTTCTTTAATATCTGCAACCGTTTCGATATAATAACTTTTAACATCCACGATACCTACGGCCACATCCATCCTTTGCGCAATTTGACCGATCGCTTCAATTTCTGCAAATTCCCGGTTCGCCATTTCAACGTGCATCTCATCCACTTTGAAATCCAAAAAGTCCGGAAACATCGGTGCAATTTTCCGGTAGCCGACGGCATGTCCTTTATAATTGCCAAAACACAAATGCGTGGACAAACGACACTTTCCATAAATAGATTCTACCGTACGATTGAAAATATCCACAAACCTTTTGGTGTTTGACTTGTAGGCATAACAACTCATCGAAGGCTCGTCAACCGTGATTTCGGTACATCCGGCTTCTACGAGCGCTTCCAGTTCCTTCCTGATGATGGGAATAAGTGCCTCCGTAATCGCATACCGGTTGGGGTATTCCTCGTTGGGTACCAAACGGCCGCTTAGCGTAAACGGACCCGGAACGCTGGCTTTCAGTACGGGCCCCTTTGGTGCCAGGCGCTGCAGTTGTTTGAATTCTGCTACAACGCCCAAACCTTGTGGCGCCGATAAAGTATGTACGATTTGATGTTTTCCTCGTTGATCGTGAGCCGGCGGCCCCCATTTGCGGTCCACTTCTTTATTCTGTTGTATGCCATCGAGGTAACCATAAAAGGAGAGGTTAAAGTCAAGGCGGGTTTGTTCACCGTCGGTGATGACATCCAGCCCCGCATTGACCTGATCGTGAATGGCCGTAACTGCTGCATCCTGTTGCATTTCCCGGATATCTGCTTTGCCGAATGCATCGAGATTTTGGCTGGCAAACTCCAGCCAGGCGGGGAAAGGATAACTACCGATTACCGTAGTTCGAATAGGTTGTTCTGGCATATGTTGATGTTATATTTTTTGATAATTGAATGTTGCTATTTCGTGTCAACCTAACTCAATGTTGCCTACATTTTCGTAAAGCCTGGCCATGCGGTGAGCGTGTTCATCGTAAGCGCTTTCAAAGAGTTGCACGGCCTTTTCTTTACCCACGACCGCAGCTGCCGTTAAAACTTTTGGGGGACTGCCGGCTTCCGTCAACCGCTTTGCCACTTCCGCTTTTATGGAGTTGATGATAACTACTCCGCCAACGGTAGAGCCTGGCGATACTGGTGTTTCAAGATCAGTTATTTTTACCATAGCATCGCCCACCGGAGCACCGGTATCCAGTACTAAATCAGCAAAATCGGGTAATTTCTTACCGTCCACCCGCTTACTGCTGCTCTTTTCAGAGTGCTTCCGGGAAATCAGGGCGACTACTTTAATGCCCGCCTGTTGAAATGCTTCCGCCATTTCCACGGGAACCAGACTGGTACCACTCGAAGAGATGATCAACGCACAATCTACCGGTTTGAGATCGAAATTACGTAAAATGCGGGCCGCAAATCCGGGGACATTTTCCAGGAACATCGCCTGTCGCTGACCGTTTGGTCCCGTTACCATATTGTGAAAGGTAAGCGATAATTCAACGATGGGGTTGAAACCCGGAAAGGAACCGTATCGTGGCCACATTTCTTCCACCATGATGCGACTGTGACCGGAACCAAACAGGTGCACCATTCGTCCCTGCAGGATGGTCTGGGCAAACCAGTCGGCTGCTTTTTGAATAGCACCTTCTTGTTGGGCAATGGTTTCTAAAATAGTCTGGCATTGATGTAAATACGCTTGAGATGGTGTCATTAGCTTGGATTTTAGGAAATTGAACGGTTTGTGGTAAATATAGGTGTATTATTCAAACAGGGCAAAGCAGGCAGCACCGACCGCTCCGGCGAATGCGCCGAAGTGGGCTTTGGTAATCGGCGTGATCTCGCCTCCGGGTCTCCATTCGTATAATTCCATAAATTGTTGTAAGGGATGGAATAAGCTTCTACCGGCATTGGTAATCCCGCCGCTCAGTATGATCAATTCGGGGGATAGAATGTTGACGATCGAACTGAGGCCGATCGCAAGGCTTTTAATGGATTCCAGCCACACCAGCGTCGCCCAGGGATCACCTTCCTGGTGCGCTGATACTAATGCGGCCGTGCTTGAAAATTTTCCTTTCGATCGTTCTGTGATAGTGGCATTACCGATGGCCATTTCCAATGTGCCGGGCAAACTAAGAATACCTCCTTCGCTGAACGGTTGCAAAGAAAGGTGCCCAAGATGACCGGCCCGGCTGAGCCAGCCTTCGTATAATTTCCTTTGGATAAGAATGGCTCCTCCTACTCCCGTTCCCAAAGTTAGTAAAACGACATCATTACGATTTTGTGCTTTCCCAAAATGATACTCTGCCAGCATCGCAGCTTTGGCATCATTAATGACTTTTACGCTTTTCTTTTTCAGAAATTCCGCCCAGTGTAATTGTTCCAATCCTTCCAACCGACCGGGCATGTAAGAGATCCATTGGTGTTCAGGATCCGTTAATCCGGGAGCGCTGATACCGATCGGGATATCGCCGGAGCCGGAAGGGGTTAATTCCTCCACTATTTTGGCAATTTCTGCCTTCCAGGTAAAAACGGCTGATTGGCTACTGTCATTGGTATCTCGTTGAAGCTGGTGTAATAATTGTCCGTCTTTTTGTAGCAATACGCCTTTAATGGTGGTCCCTCCCAGGTCAATACCTATAGAAATGTTTGTTTGCATATTTGATTACGTAACTTAGTACTAAGTTGTCACTTTAGTGAATTTGAATACTGAACAATTCATGCGATCTGGAACTGGTGTGTTGGTATGTTTATTTGTTTATCTGTTGATTCATTTCAGGCGATTTTTGCATAAACCAATAAACTTTAATTTTTGATCTGCTCCCATACTTATAGTTCTAATCTACGGCTTACCGAAAGTCCCTTCGCTTAAGTAACTCCCCCCTCACTTAACGCCCAGCCCCCATCCACCGCAATGACCTGACCCGTGGTAAACCGGGAATGGTCCGACATAAAATAGCAGGCCAGATGATTGAAGTCCGCAGGATCGCCAATTCTACCGCCATCCAGGGGCTGTTTGGTTTTGACGTACTGCATGATCTGTTCATTACCTTGCGCGCGTTCGGACATTGGAGTCTTCACCAATGCCGGGGCCAGTACATTGATCCTGATATTGTTGGAAGCATAATACGCAGCAGTAGCTTTTGAAAAACCAATGACTGCGGCTTTTGCCGTCGCATAAGCGTGGGTATAAAAATATTTAGGGGATGGAGAATAAGCCAGCACAGAGCTCAGGTTGAGAATACTTCCACTTTGTCCCTGGTCTAGCCAATACTGAACCACTGCTTGGTTGGACAGCATGATGGAGGTTAAATTCAGCTCCAGGGTTTTATTCCATCCTGCTATCGTTAATTCGTGTAAAGGACCATCCCCAAACCTACGTCCACTTCCTCCCGCAACGTGGTATAACCCATCAAGCCCTCCGAAATTTCTGTGACACGAGTGTATCGCCTCCTGTGCGGTACCCGGTTGACGAGCGTCCAAACATTTTACCACTGCCCGTTCGCCTAACAGCCTCTGCGCTTGTTCACAGGATGCCTCATCGATTCCCGTCGCGACAATACCCGCTCCGTTTGCTATGAACGCTTGTGCCGCCGCCAACCCAATGCCGGTCGTCCCTCCGATCACTATAACTTTTTTGTTTTCTAACACTGAACAGTTGTTTTATTGTTAGACTTTTGACGCTAGACGCTAGACGCTAGACGCTAGACGCTAGACGCTAGATGAAACAACAGCGATCATTTGAAAATCAGTAGATTCACTTAAGTAAGACGACCGTTCTGAAGTCCTTGTTTAATTGATTATCAAAACACCGCCTGAATTTTATGGAATAGTAAAAAGAAAATATCTTCATCTATAATCTAATCCTACTTTTTGTGCTGACAAATACTTTTCGTCATCCATAACCCAGTCAATAATGAGTTAACTATTAACTTTTATTCAAAGTTACCAATTAGAATTCAAGACTGATTCAAGGCCCCATCCAACACGTTCACTTTTCAATCCGTTCCGAAACGCTCCCGTCAACCTTATGCTTAATGATCACCTTCTTCCTCCCGTCGGGTAAAACTTCTTCCTTGATGAACCAATGGTCTTCGTCGTATTCTTCGGGCCCAATCTTCTGTACGGGCTCTTCCCCACCTCTCCAAAGAGGCAATTCAACCGGCTCCCAGGTACGGGATTTGGCGGATTTATAACAAGCATCCATAATGGCATTAACCACATAACCATCGTAAAAATCTTCCATGGGTGAAGTACCGGCATCCAAACTGTCAAACATATCCGTAAACATGTGGTTGTAGCCAAGCGCATTCACTTCATCACCTACTGGAAATAGCCACCCCGTCTCACTCTCTGCTTTTTCGGCAACGTATCCGCCCAATCCTTCGGCAGAGAACAATTCTAACCCGGTGCGCAACCAGTGGTCAGAACGAATGGTGCCTTTAGTGCCGGCTACCTCATCACGCAGATCCATACCACCACGAAAACTCCAGCTGACTTCAATCTGGCTGATGGCTCCGGTTTCATAACGGATCAGTGCAATGGCATTATCTTCAGCCGCAATGGGTTTTACCAGGGTATCTGCCCAGCACATGGCTTCAACGGGGCGTACCTGTTTACCAATGAAATTGCGGCCGATCTCAATGCAGTGGCACCCCATGTCAATAATGGCTCCGCCTCCCGATTTTTCGGGCTCCCAAAACCAATCGCTGTGCGGACCAGGGTGGGCTTCCCGCGATCGCGTCCAGGTTACCTGTCCAATGGCTCCATTCTTTACGGATTCTAAAACCTTTAGCGTTTTCGGCGTGTAAACCAAGTCTTCCAGGTAACCGTGAAAAACACCTGCCTTTTCGACCGCTTCGAATAACTCTAATGCCTCCTTGCCGTTCATGGCCAAGGGTTTGGTACACAGGATGGTCTTTCCGGCTTCGGCAGCCAGCAGGATCGCTTCTTTATGTAAATGATTAGGTAACCCAATAACGACGATATCCGTTTCCGGGTCATTGATGGCTTCTGCCATGTTCGTTGAATAGCGTGGAATGTTCCATTTTTCGGCAAATTGACGGGCCCTTTCTTCGGAGCGGGAATAGACGTGGTGTACCTGATCTCTTCTTCTTTGGCCCTGTAGAACCATGGTGTAGAAATAGCCGATAAACCCGGCGCCTACCATCGTGATTTTGTGTGCTGATTGTCCGTTCATTGATCATCGTTTTGCTTCGAAATCGAAGTTAGAAAAGTTGGAAGGGATTTCAAACTAAGTAATGATAAAACTATAGATTCATCATTACTAAAAATGGTACACTTCTTTTTAAACTTGGGGCGATTCTATAAAGTTTTAGGTGGTTATCAAGTTATTTGGGGATAAACAGGTGAATACAAAAAAGAGGCGAAGCCAACAAGCTTCGCCTCGAAATTTACCTAAAACTCCTAATATAATGATCGTTATCCTTCCAGTTGAAAATTCACCTTAACGTAGTTCTTAGAAGCCATGGCTTTACTTCCTTGTTGTGCGGGTAACCACTTGGGCATGTTGGTGATCACGTCCAAGGCGACCTGGTCGCATTTTTCATCGATTCCTTTGACGACTCTTGCTCCGTGGATAGAACCATCAGCCAATACAAAGAAGGAAATGGTTACTTCGCCTTCGACCGCTTTCTCCCGTGCACATTCGGGGTATACTAAATTTTCCTGGATGTAATTTTCGAATGCTGCTTCACCGCCTTTAAAAATGGCAGGAATTACTGGACTGGGATGGTCATTGTTGGTAGTAGTCGCATTAACTGTAGTTGCAAAAAAGGTCATAACTGCTGCGAAAATAATAATGATGTTTTTCATGATAATAGGTTTTTAAACTGCTTCGTTTTTTGTTGTTTCTTAATGACAAAGCAAAGGTGCGGGTTTTTGGGAGGGGCAAACAGGGGTATTGTTTCAAAAGGGAGGATTATTGTTGCAGAGGAGAAATTTTTTATCTTTATTATGGTTAGATGCTAGATGCTAGACGCTAGACGCTAGACGCTAGACGCTAGATGCTAGATGCTAGATGCTAGACGCTAGACGCTAGATGCTAGACGCTAGATGCTAGACGCTAGACGCTAGACGTTAGATGCTAGATGCTAGATGCTAGATAAGATAACAACAGATCTCTGACAGTAGAATTATCTAAATTACTCTATATGGCAAAACGAAAAAAAATAGGGAAATCCCTTAGCACTCAGGACTGGATGCAATACCGGCCATACAAAGAATTTACGTCATACGATGGCTATTACCTCAAACTTGCCAAGATGGCTTTTGAATATCTTAATGATCCCGGCCATGGTTTTCGGCATATTTTCGAACGTGAAGATTTACGGGAAATGGCGGTTGTTCTTACTTCTTTTTATGAGGATTTTATCAGTGAGATCGGTTTGTGGCAAGCTTTGATACGTAAGCACCAGGAATTGTACGGACAGTTTTTGCCTTTCTACGATATGCGGGAATATGATCCCGACTATCTTAATCCTCAGGATTTTGCTTATTTACTTTGGCATCAGCTGGGGTCGTTGGGAGGTAAAATACTCTCCCCATATGGTAAACCTGTTTTAGATGCTGCTGATCATTTCTACCGGTTTTTTGAAGAGCGTATTGACGAATCACCGGTTACTGACTTCTACGATAAATGGCTCGATCTGACTATCGAAACCAATTATTTTGTTGTAAAAAAACGGCGGATATGGATGGCTACTCAAAACTATCTTTTGGGGCCGGAACTTAACAATAAAATGAAGGAAAGAGTTACTGAGTTGTATGAAGAGAAGGCTGAGCTCATGGAAAGAATGGATCCGACACGGATGTTATACGGTATTCAAGAAGATATTCTGATGAAGCAAAAGACTTCATGGTGTGCTTTTTCCGCAGCTGAATGGCTGGCAGAGGTAGGTGAGTACTCTGATGTCTTGCGCGGTAATATTCGACAATTGATTGAAAGAGTAGAAGGCATTTTTCTATACGAGGGGAGCGATGAAAAATATTATCACTTCAAGTTTGTTCCATCGAATCGATTATTTGCTATTCACCGTGAATCGGTGAACATTAACGTTTCGAGTATGAAGCCAGGTAAAGACCTTGCATACTTTGGTATTGTTAAATGGAATGATGACTGGTGGATCAGCGGTGTTTTTATGGGGTTGGGTCCTGCTGATAAGTACCTTGATGAATTACGGATGGATAATAAATACGGTAATTTCTATGGGTGGACTAAAGTGGAACAGGAAAAAATGTTGGCCAGCACAAAGGAGATGGAAGAGGCTTTTATTCAATATTTCGGTCAACGGCTGGCCTTTTTCCCGGATGATCAGTCTTTAGCCAAGGCCCTGGCGGATCATAACGACTGGTGGAACGAACATAGAACATCAGGGCCGTTTTCACTCAGTGAAAGCAACTCTCGCCTGGCGAAAAAATTTAAAGAACGACCCTCAAATTTTGATGAAATGGATCTGGGAGACGGAGCGGTGGCCGCTTTCTTTACTCCAAATGAAGGGGTGATGATGTCAGGGGTCATTCCAGATATTGTAGCACTTTTACAGAAGGACTCGCTGACCGAAGAAGAGGCAGATGAGCTGTTCTATACTTTTTTCTATGAAATAGAACCTCCTTTAGCCAATTATATCATGGAGCACTATCCCATGGACAACTTGCGCTTTCCAATGGTGCCAACATCTGATTTCACCATAAAAAACTTTGATCTGCTGCTGCGTTATTTTAATCCGAATGGGTTTAAGCAAAAATTGCCGAATATGACTTTGTTGACTTAAAGGGCCAGTTAGCGGTTGGGTTAAAAAGACATCAGGCAGCTATGCGCAAGCCTTTGGCAAAGTGTAGCAGGTCTGCTTTAAATAGTTCAAAGTCGAAGTCTTTTACTTTTGGTTTGATCAATTCAATGTTTTTATCCAATTCGGATTTGAATTGATCTAAATCTAGACTGGAAACGATAGTCATGTAAAGGCCTTTTTTATCATCGTCAAATCTTGGTCGTGGTTTCATGCGAAAAGAAGGATTTTTGAATAAACCAACCTTTACAAAAACCTTCTGAACTCCCTTTCCATATTTTGTAGGTCTAAGGGCTTTTGAAAACTCAGGTAAATCTCCAGTGGGTATATCATAATCAGAATAGACTCTAAATCCGCTTTGGGGAGCAAAAGACGGATTGGTTTCAATGGCTTTTAGCATAGCCCTTTTTAACCCTTCGAAATCAAAACCTTTAACTTGGTCTTTGATCTTATCAAATAAATCAAAAAACGCCTCAGCTACCAATCTTTGAGCATCTTGACCGGCGTAAGTAGCCGCATTTTTGTAATTTAGGGGGAGGCGACCAAAAATTTCTTTTTTTTCTTTATCGTATAAGCAAAGAGAATCATGCAGTGCATCCCCTACATCATAAGTCAAGGCATGAAATGAAATACGCTTTACACCTTCGCCAAAATCAGATAGTCTGATATTATTATTAAAGGTCTCTCTTGTAACAATAATATCTGCAACATCTCGCAAGCCGCCAATGGAAGTAATGAAAAAGTCCTTGTCCTGCATTCTAATTGAGTTCTTTTAATAATTTTTTCCAGTTCGCTTTTGACATCCCAGTTTTATTTCCAGGAGGCAAAAACAATAAGCATCCTTCTTTTTCTGCTTCTGCTCTCATAAAATAGCTTTTCAAATGTAATTGTTCCTGGGTGGTGATGTATCCTTCGGACCCCTTTAAAATCCATTCGTAAGTTAGATCTAAAGCATCGACAATATATTGATGTTCATTCTCTCGATCTCCCTCCTTACGACAGGTCTTTCCAATATAAAAAATATCCCCTGCTGATACAAGAATTTGTAATTTACCTGGTGCTGAGCACCAAATTGGGCACTTAAAACATGGCCTTTTCATAGTGGAGTTGGCAACTAAATAATACAAATAACATTCTCGGTCATCTTCGTCAGGTTGGCCGTATTTCTCTATGAAAATTTGTTTTGTTTTTTCGGGTAAATCATCAAATAATTCCCGTTCTTTTGGGGTGTCAAATTTAGGGTTGCGTTCTTTCTTAACTGCAAAAAACACGCCCACTGCAACTAGTAATGACAGAATCACCCAAATAATTTTGGGTTTAGGGCCACCTGGAGGCTTGCGTTTGATAATTCCTTTATAAAGTTTTAAAAATTCCTCATCACTAACTTTGACAGAACGGGATTCCCGGATCATAAGCACGTAGTTTGATCTTTAGCGAATTGATTTGATCTAGCGCTGGGAATTTTGCGGGCAAATTTATCAGGAATTATGTATAAAGTCAATAGCCCTGACCAAAGGCAGGGTGAGAAACCAGGAAAGATATTTTATCTTACCCCCATGAAACTATCACCTAAAACACGGAGGAATATTGTCAGGGTCATCCCATTCGGATTGATCTGGCTGCTAATGGGTTGTGTTTTTATACTGGTGGAAACGGCCGCTATGGGGACTGCTTTTCCTAATTCTCCAACCATTATTAATTTTACCTTTTCTGTCTTTATTTTTTCAAGTATAGCAATCACCATAGTTGGGCTGATGGTTGGTTTTTTAGAAATGGTATTGTTGGAGAATCTCTTCCGAAAAAGGAGTTTTCCTCAAAAGGTGCTTTATAAGTTTGGACTTTATACTGTTATTATATTGGTGATAATTTGTATTACTTACCCCATTGCAGCAAGTTTCGAGTCTAACATTTCCATCCTGGACCCAAGGGTATGGCAAAAGTTTTCCAATTATTTAATGAGTGTAACCTTTCTGAGCACCCTATTACAAATGTCGTTCTCGCTTTTGCTTAGCTTGCTCTATGCGGCGGTTAGCGAGAACCTGGGGCATTCCGTTCTGGTCAATTTTTTTACGGGTAAATACCATAAACCGAGGGAGGAAGAACGAATTTTCATGTTTCTCGATATGAATTCATCGACCACCATCGCAGAAAAATTGGGACATATAGAATATTTCGAATTGCTGAGTGAATATTATTCAGATCTTACCAATGCCATTATTGATCATTACGGTGAAGTTTACCAATACATCGGCGATGAGATCGTAATTACCTGGAAAGGGGAGTAAGGGCTAAGAGATGACCATTGCGTACGATGCTTTTTCGCTATGAAAAAAGATCTGCAAAAGCACAGTGATTTTTATCAAAAAAGGTTTAAGGTAGTCCCTTCTTTTAAGGCAGGGGTGCACCTCGGGGAGGTCACTACCGGAGAAATCGGCGCATTGAAAAAAGAGATCTTTTACACGGGAGATGTGCTTAATGCCACTTCGCGTATCCAGGGCCTTTGTAAAAAGTTTAACGTCGAATTACTGGTATCAGGAGAATTGAAGGACCAGTTACCATTACAAGGAGAATTAAAGGCTAAATTTCTCGGATCTTCTCTTTTGAAAGGCAGGTCTACACCAATGGATCTGTTTACGGTAGAGGAAACGGCAGCGTGAAGGGTTATGCCTGCTGCTGTTCCTGGCAAGACTAATCATTCACCGCTAAGCGAAAGCCCCCTGTAAATTATGTGAGCCATTTGGATGGCTTCAATGAAAAGGAATTATATCTCTCAATTGAGCAGGCCACATAATTTACAGGAGTCCCTAATTAGGCAAAGGTTTTTATGTTATCATTGAATGAACAGTTTCTTATAAAACCGCTGATTTTCCTTTTGTAACAACAGTACATATAAACCGCCGGGAAGCCCGGATACATTCAGGCTTTGCTGAAAACTGTTTTGTTCTACCGCTGAAACATTGATTTTCCGTCCCTGTATATCCAACAAGGAGACCTGGTAGTCAATGATTTCCTGAGCACCAGAAGCGATAAACACCTGATCGGTGGCCGGATTGGGGAATACCTGAAATGCCTGGCTGTCTTCAACGGCAATGGCACTGGTAGTAGTCTGCCCTTCGATTAATCCGCGACGCTGATTTTCCAGCACTCCTCGCATGATGGCGATTTGCCCCTTAGTGAAACTGTTCAGACACTCTTCAGAGGAATAATCCATGTAATTCTCGAACATATCCGGCAAGTCGTTTTCCTCATCTGAGCAGCTATTCTGTTCGGGGTCACAAGCAAATTGGCTGGACGCTCCCTGGTTTGGCGTGTCGCTCACGCCATCATCTTCATTGCAATCGGGAATGCCAAGGATAGAAAGCAATCCGTCGCCCCAGATATGTCGAAGACCGAGGTAATGGCCAACTTCGTGGGTGATGGTCCGTCCGCGAACGGGAATGGTCATCTCGCCCAATCCCAACAAACCACTTGTGGTATAGGTACCTGTGCGGCGAAAAACTTCGTAATGGATGACTACTCCGTCCATTTCCGGACTGGGAGCTGCGGCACCCTCCGGCCAATTATCCAGTCCTGCCGGGGGATAGGCGTAACCAAGGATGGATCCCCCCTGGATGTTACAAACCCAGATATTCAGGTGCTTTTCCGTATCCCAGCCGTCACTACCCCCTCCTATACTGGTCTTCACATTGTCGGGCATAGTTCCGGAAAGGATGTTCAGCCTAAACGTGGTATCCGTTTGTACTCTTTCGACCCCTACCAATTCGAATTCGATATTAGGATCGCCCACTACATCTAAAAATTCCGCGCGGATGGAATCCGCATCGGCGTTCAGGCGCCGGTAATCTTCGTTGAGCACGTCGATTACCTGGTCAATAAGGCTATCCGCAACGTTCTCGGACTCCTCCTTCCACACCACGTGAACGACGACCGGAATGGTATAAACGGCCTGATCATCTTCCGGTGAACGGAAACTTACCTGGTTAAATATTTCATCTGCTGCAGCTTTGAACCCAGGATATTGCTGGTCGAGTGAATATACGTAATGGTCATAAGCACATCCTTTTGGCGCTGGAATGTTTTGAGCCGTTGCGGCCACGAAAAAAGAAGAAACTACAAAAAGCGTAACTAAAACTCTGATCATAAAAATAGAACTTGTGGTCTCTCACGGGAACGTGACGAGTACCGGATTAACAAAAGGAAGGACAATAAAAATTAGGGTGGAAAAAATGTATTGGAGATAAGTAGGAAGCAAGATAAGGCAAAAGTTACAAATTGCAAATATTTATCTTCAGTTAATATTAAATTGATGTATGTTTCAGTGTTGCTTGACAGAATAATATACCCTGGTTTGTTCAAAAGTAAGCGGGGAGACACTCGTAAATCGGAATTCATTCCGATGTGTTATAGTTCCCGAAGCACTAGTCCAAATGAGAAATCATTCCTTCTGATGAGCATAATAAGTAGTGTAGCAGAATTATTTTATGTTACGTTCACACTCTCCTGACGGTACCGTCAGGACTAATCCTCAAACTCATGCAGTCTGGCGTCTGGCATCTTAAATCTGCTTTCTTACTTACTTGAGGTCAAAAAATAAGTGAAGTTGTATCAAAAGTAAGCAGTCCGTCAACCAGGCCAGAAATAAATAACTCATATTACCGATAGTTGTCAGAAACTGTGGAAAATGGTCCAGCCAATGGGATGCCACCACGGATTAATCTCCAGCCAATTCTTATCAATCACTTTGCTGCTTTTTTTGCATTTCTATCCATTTCTAATTCGATTGAATTACCGTTGGTATATGGATTTGGAACCTTTACTTGCCAACATCGACCACCACAAATTATCTTTTCGAATTTTTGCTTTTATTACAAATAAATATACCTTTGAGCTGTTTTAAATTTTACCTTAAACTATGGTTCAAATAAAAAATTTCGTACTTCAGAACCATAGCCAAAGTGCCTCACTATGAATGTGATTTGCTGTTTTATCTTCAATTAAAACGGCAAATTGCTTATGATTTCCTGTTGAACTAACTAAGCAATAAACCTTTGCCAGATGAAAATTAAAAGGAAACCTTCGTACAATTAGTATTTATTACTTCATTTTAGGTTCTACACAGTTAAATTATTTTTTATGAAAATGAAAGCCAATTTACTCTTACTGTCCTGCCTGTTTCTGAGCCTCGCAGCTTTTGGACAAAGACAGATAAGAGGCACCGTAACCTCACCGAATGGTGAAACACTAGTAGGTGCATCCGTGCTGGTAAAAGGCACTACCACCGGTACAGTGACAGATTTTGACGGCAACTATTTGGTCGATGTGCCAGAAGGACTCAATGTTCTTGTTTTTAGTTATACCGGGTTCACATCTAAGGAAGTAACAATTTCCGCCTCTGACGTCATCGACGTCGTTTTGGAGGAAAGTATTTCTGAATTAGATGAGATCGTCGTTACTGCCCTGGGGGTAAGTCGTGAAAAAAAGGCCCTGGGTTATTCCGTTACCGAAGTAAGCGGCGATGAACTCAATACTGCCAGGGAAACCAATGCCTTGAATGCCCTCCAAGGTAGGGTTGCGGGAGTGAACATTAACCAGGGAGGATCGGGCCCCGCTGGATCTACTAGGGTTATTATTCGGGGGAATTCCTCTTTAACCGGTAACAACCAACCACTTTATGTGGTGGATGGGGTTGTAATCGACAACTCTGTGCTTGGTTCAGCTGGTGCCTGGGGTGGTCGTGACTTTGGTGACGGGATCTCTAATATCAATCCGGATGATATCGAGTCTGTTTCCGTTCTTAAAGGCCCGAACGCAGCCGCCCTTTATGGTCAGCGTGGTGCCAATGGGGTTATTTTAATTAATACCAAATCTGGTGCTGACGTAGGGCGTACAGAAATAAACTTTACGACTAACTACACGGTCGGAACACCGGCTGTTTTTCCTGAATTCCAAAATACGTATGGTCAGGGATTGAATGGCGAATTCACCCATTTCCGTCAAGCTGATGGCTCAATTGTAGCCAATGACGGGACTACCAGCGGCACTCCGCAAGGTTTTCCGGCACCTACCGGTGGAGCACCGGAAGGACCACCCTCTTGGGGCCCGCGCATGGATGGTCAACAGTATTTCGATGTCTTTGGCAATCAGCGTACCTTCTCCCCACAACCGGACAACGCCCGGGACTTCCTACAAACACAGACAACCTGGACCAATACCCTGAGTATCAGAGGTGGTACCGATCGCCTGAACTATGCCTTAACAGGTACTTATATGGACAATCAGGGTATGCTGCCTACGAATGAACTACAACGTTATAACGGTACCGTACGGATCGGTTCTAAACTATCTGAGAAATTTAGCTTAGACGCTAAGGTGACCTACACACGTCAACAATCGATCAACCGTCCAAACATTGCGGATGAGCAGCAGAACGTTATGTACGCATTGCGTTACATCCCAAGAGACGTACCGCTTTCTTCTCTTGAGCAATTTACTATTTCTCCCGATGAGGTAGATCAATTGGTAGGTTTTTCAGGTACCTCTGCAACGCCAGGTTTTGAGCGTCACTGGTCCAGTGGTACCTTTACGGGTAACCCTTACTGGTCAGTAAACAATACACGGAACGAAGATACGCGTGACCGTACCATTAGCTTTGCTAAGTTGACCTACGATATTACCGACTGGCTTTCTTTGTTCGCTCGTATTGGTAACGATTCCTACACCGATCAAATCAATGAATGGCAGGAAGTAGGTACCAGAGTACAACCGGTGGGTAGCGTCGGTGAAAGAGTAAATCGCGTACGCGAGACCAACGCAGATTTCTTGTTGACGGCAACTGAAAACATCACGGAAGACCTTGGCTTCTCCGTTAGTTTAGGAGGTAACGCTCAGGAATTAGAAATCCGCAGAGTTGGTTTCAGTGGTAATACCTTTAATTTCCCAGGTTTACCGGTGGTGAATAATACGATTAGACCTTCCCGTAACAGTAACTTTGGTCTAAACAGATCTAAGATCAACTCTCTATACGCGTTTGGTCAGTTCTCATATAAAGGTGCATTCTACTTAGACTGGACGGCACGTAATGACTGGTCTTCTACTTTAAGCCCGGATAACTGGTCGTTTTTCTATCCTTCGGTTAGTGTGAGTGCGGTACTTTCTGAGGTACTCAATTTGCCATCCTCTTGGTCTTTCTTAAAGGTGAGAGGATCTTGGGCACAAGCGGGTAACTCAGGTAATCCTTACCAAATCTTTGGTACCTATAATTTAGGTGCCTTCCGCGACTTTACGAGATCTAGTTTCACTGGCCGGATTCCATTTGAAGATCTTCAGAATGAGCTTACCGAGTCTATTGAGTTCGGTTTGGAGGCTGCTTTCTTCAACGGTCGTTTGAGTCTTGATGCAACCTACTACAATGCTTCTACCACAAATCAAATCCTTAGTGCGACGGTTTCTCGTGCTTCAGGTTTTGGCTCGCAGTTGATTAACGCTGGTGAGGTGGTTAACCAAGGAGTGGAATTTTTGATAACTGGTTCCCCGATTCGTAACGGAAACGGATTCAACTGGGATGTGTCCTTTAACTTCGCTGCCAACAGGCCAGAAGTTGTCTCATTGTCGGAAGGTATCGAGCGTTTAAGAACCGGAGCAGGGGACCGTAACGTCGATATATTCGCCGATGTGGGTGGTCGTTTCGGTAACATCTACTCTCGTAACTACTGGCTACGTGATGATGACGGAAATCGTTTGATCGATGGAGCTACGGGACTTCCAGTTCGCCAGTCTGGTGCAGTGTTAATTGGAAATGCTCTACCTGATTGGACCGGTGGTCTGAGGAATTCGTTCTCTTACCGCAATTTAAGTCTTAGCGTTCTATTAGACATTAGTCAGGGTGCTGATATTTATAGCCAAAGTAATATGTATATGAGTCTTTACGGTACGGGTGCCTGGACAGAAGCCAACCGTGAGGGTGGTCTGATTGCGGAGGGGATTGTAGCCAATCAGCAAGATGACGGTACGTGGGTACCAACCGGCCAACAGAATACAACTGCCGTTACCGCTCAGGAATATTGGCTAAATGCCGTTCCTGCATCTACGCAAGCCATTACCGAAGAGTTTGTATACGATGGTAGCTACGTTGCTGTTCGTGAGGTCGTAATTGGGTATACTTTCCCAAGAGCCATTGTAGAAAAGACACCTTTCCGTTCTCTAAAACTCTCTCTAGTTGGAAGGAACTTAGGTTATTTGCAAAACAATATTCCTGGGGTAGCTCCTGATGCTTATATCTTCAACCGTAACACTGCTGGTGGTGGTTCGGGAGTAGGTTTGGGGATTGAGAACAATTCTTTCCCGATTGCGAGAACCTTTGGTTTCGATTTGAATATTGGTTTCTAACAGAATCTTTATTTAATTTTTATTCAAAAAAAAATGATAATGAGAAATAAATTTTGGCTATATATTCTCCTAACTTTTATGATCTTTCCGTCCTGTACGGATGATTTTGAGGAGGTCAATACTCCACCTACTAGTACAACGTCGGTTCCAGCAGAGTTTGTCTTGACACAAGTACAGTATGGATCGGTACGGGAGAAAGGGAACTCCTGGACCAACCAAATCCTTCAGTGGGGCTCCTGGGTGCAACATTACGGTAATGGCAACACAGGGTTTACTACGCCGCACTATCAGGATATTTTGAATTACAATGATGATTTCTGGAACAATATGTACAGCAACATGAATAATGCCCGCCAGGGTAAACTTCTAGCTGAAGAAAGAGATGCGCCTAATATTGCAGCTCAAAAGATCGCGATCTTTGAAATCATGGAAATCCTCAACTGGATCTGCTTGACGGATATGGTCGGAGATGTTCCTTATTTCAATGCATTACAGGGAGGAGATAATCTTACTCCTGTTTACGATGCACAGGAACTGATCTACGATGACCTGGCCCAGCGGCTGGAAGCAGCTGCCAATAGCTTAGATCCTAATGATGCAGCTTTCTTTGGTTCTGGTGATGTATTCTTCCAGGGAGATCCCGAAAAATGGATCAAGTATGCTAATGGTTTAAGACTACGTATTGGCTTGCGGATAGCTAACGCAGATCCGGCCAAAGCTCAGGCTATCGTTACATCAGTAATGAACAGTGGCATGTTACCATCTAGCAACGATGATGATGCTGTTTTACCAGTAGAAAATAGTGGTACAGTATTTAGCGATATGCACCGGGCAGCGGAGCTACTCATCCGTGCTCCAAATGATGCGCCTTATATTAGTGAGGCATTAGTCACTACCATGCAGGCTACTAATGATCCTCGTCTACCAATCATTGCAGCTCCAACTCCGGCTTCGGTAGCTGCTGGAGGGCCATTAGAGTACAGGGGCGTTCCTCCTAATCAAACAGACGCGCAGTACGCGGATCTTAATGCCAATATAGACCAATTTTCCCGTCCTAATGGTGAACTGTTTTTTGGTCCTACTACCGACCGTGGGCAAACTTCTATGAGCTATGCGGAAATTTCTTTTGCTAAAGCGGAAGCCGCACTACGTGGCTGGGGAGGAACCGAATCCGATGCACAGACTTTCTTTGAAGAAGGTATCCGTGCGGCATTGTCACGTGGAGATTTTCCTGAGTTTGGGATTACACCGGAAATGATTGATACTTATGTAGCTGCAAATGGCACCCTGACGGGTTCTTTTGATGAGAAACTAGCGCAAATCATGACTGAAAAGTGGATCGCACTTGCCTTCGATCAGGAAGATGAGGCATACTCTGAGTGGCGCCGCTCGGGTTTACCTGTATTAGACCCAGGAGTTAGGACGGCGAATGATACTAATGGGCAAATTCCACGTCGGATGACTTACAATAACCAAGAGGAATTATTGAATCCAACTAATTGGGCTTCAGCTGTTAGCAAATTGAGCAATGGCGACACTTATCTATCTCGCGTTTGGTGGGATCAGTAAGCTTTAGATGAGAGGTCTGATATGTTTTTAACCGTGAAAAACGGGGAATAAGATCATAAAAGACCAAATAAATTCGAACAAATGCGGACTTTTCCAGAATGGTGAAAGTCCGCATTTGTAACTTTTTGACATTAAACAAGCTGAAAAATAGCTCATTCTATATTCAGTAGTATTACTTTTGGAGTTAATTTTTCAAGTCGAAATGCTATGAATGCTATGAATGCTATGAACCGATTAATCCACTTTCTGATTGCCTGTCTGGGGCTCTCGGCCATACAGGCACAATCTCCCCTGTTCACAAAACTGCCTTCCTCGGAGCCTCATATAACCTTTAACAACCAAATCATTGAAAACGAAAAGATTAATATCATCACCTACGAATATTTCCACAACGGTGGAGGGGTAGCCATCGGAGACATCAATAACGACGGGTTGGCAGATGTTTACCTGACGGGTAATCTCGTGCCAAATCGCCTTTTCCTCAACAAAGGCAACTTTCAATTTGAAGACATTACTAAATCATCTGGGACAGCCGGTACCCGAGGCTGGAATACAGGTGTTACCATGGTCGATATTAACAATGACGGTTGGTTGGATATTTATGTGTGTCTTTCTGGTAACCTACCGGATGAATTTCGTGCTAATCAATTGTATGTCAATAACCAAGACGGTACTTTTTCTGAGCGCGCTGCTGATTACGGCATTGCGGATACCGGTTATGCCACCCAGGCCGCTTTTTTTGACTTTGATCGCGATGGCGACCTTGATCTATTTATTTTAAACCATAATACTTTACCGATTAACAATTTTAAGCCCAATGAGGTACGTAAATCTTATGATTCCAACGTTGGCGACAAGCTTTATCGCAATGATAACGGTTATTTTCACGATGCCAGTCTAATCTCTGGTCTTTATACCAATCCTTTAGGTTATGGATTGGGTGTTTCTACCGGTGACCTCAATAATGACGGGTGGCCTGACATTTACATTGCCAATGACTTTATCGAACACGACTACTGCTACCTCAATAACGGTGACGGTACTTTCCGGGACGTTATTAAGCAAGCTTTTCCGCAGATTTCCCAGTTTTCAATGGGTACCGATATGGCTGATTTTAACAACGACGGGTGGATGGACATTATCTCCGTCGATATGGTCGCTGAAGATAATTACCGTCAAAAAACGACCATGAGGCCCATGGACCGTTCTATATTTTACTATGCCGTGAAAGACGGCTTTCACTACCAGTACATGCACAATGCCCTACAATTAAACCGCGGCAATGAACATTTCAGTAATATTTCCAAACTGGCCGGCGTCTCCAATACCGACTGGAGCTGGGCGCCACTGTTTGTCGATCTCGACCTCGACGGCAACAAGGACCTCGTCGTCACCAACGGTTACAAAAAAGATATTTCCAATAAAGACTACCTGGCCTTTGAAAAGAAAAAGATCAAAGCTTTTGAGGCTGGTGAAATTACAAATGCGGAATTATTCAGAGCCTTGCTGGATGCCGCACCCGTTACTAAGATTGAAAATTACGTCTTTCGCAATAATGGAGACTACACTTTCTCCAAGATGAACGAGGCTTGGAATTTCGACCAAAAAGCTTTTTCCAATGGTGCTGCTTACGGTGACCTTGATAACGACGGCGATCTTGATCTCGTTATCAACAACATCGACGAACCCGCCTACCTTTTTCGCAATAACACCATCGAGCAACAAAATGCCAATTACGTGCGCCTCAAATTGCTGGGGTCTGATCAAAATAAACTGGGAATAGGTGCGAAAATAAAGGTCCGGGCCGGTAACTTGGTGCAACACTACGAATCGTACCTCACCCGCGGCTTTCAATCTTCTGTTGATCCGGTCATCAATATTGGCTTAGCTACTCATACTTTGGTTGATTCAATCGAAGTCACCTGGCCCGATGGGAAAGTAACTGTCGAAACCAACGTAGCAGCAAACCAACTACTCGAATTATCTTACGAACAGGCCGATAGATTGCCCTTCTCAAAAGATGAAAAAAATCACCTTTTTGAGGATATCACGACGGCAATAAAGCTGGACGCCAACCATATCGAAAACGAATTCGACGACTTCGATTATGAGGTTCTCCTGCCCCATAAAATGTCTAACTGGGGGCCGGCCTTGGCTGCCGGCGATGTGAATGGGGACGGCCTTACGGATTTTTTTCTGGGCGGTGCTGCCGGCTTTGCCGGTCAATTGTATCTACAGGACAGCCGTGGCTCTTTTAGCCGGCAGTTAGAAGAACCTTTTACGGCTCACCAGGCCAGGGAAGATATTGACGCTGTTTTTTTCGATGCTGATAGCGATGGCGACCAGGATCTCTACGTAATCAGTGGCGGTAATGAGTTTTCTGCCGGGGCATCCGAATATTCCGACCGGCTTTATTTTAATGACGGCAAGGGGCATTTTCTCTTTCAAGATGATGCGCTGCCGGAGTGTTTTACTAGTGGGTCGGTTGTGCGACCTCATGATTTCGACGGCGATGGCAACCTCGATCTTTTTATTGGTGGACGTATGCAGCCGCGCTCCTATCCGACGCCAGCAAATAGTACACTATTAAGAAATCGAGGAGATGGTACTTTCGAGGACGTTACCCCTACCGTTGCGCCTGTTTTAAAAGAAATAGGTATGATTACGGATGCCATTTGGTGCGATTATGATCAGGATAATGATGTTGACCTGATTCTTACCGGAGAATGGATGCCGCTTACTTTTTTAAGGAATGAAGGCGGCCAATTTGTCCGGGTTGAGGATACTGGTTTGGAGGGTGAAGTGGGTTGGTGGTTTAGCGTTGAGGCTGTCGATATGGACGGCGACGGTGACCAGGATTTTGTTGCGGGCAACTTAGGACTCAATTACAAGTATAAAGCATCCCAACGGGAACCTTTCGAGGTATATCTCAATGACTTCGATGTGAACGGTAGCCTCGATATCGTCTTGGGATATTTCGAAGATGACGAGCTATATCCCGTTCGGGGGCGACAGTGTTCTGCCGAGCAGATGCCCTTCATCAAAGAAAGATTCCCTACCTATGATCTTTTCGGTCAGGCCAATTTGTCCGAAATTTACGGTGAATCGTCCTTGGAAAATTCACTAAATTACAAGGCGACCAATTTTGCTTCCTCTTATATTGAAAATTTGGGGAATGGTCGGTTTAAAATCCATGCATTGCCAATTGAAGCTCAATTTTCAGCTATCAATAGTATCCTTATCGAGGACTTTAACGGTGACGGCCATTTCGATGCACTTACGGCTGGTAATCTCTTTGCTTCGGAAGTAGAAACACCTAGAAATGACGCAGGCGTAGGTTGTTTGTTGTTGGGTGACGGCAAAGGAGGGTTTTCAGCCGTTCCCGCTCATGAAAGTGGTTTGTATCTGCCCTATGACGTAAAACGAATGGAATGGATGAAGACTACCACCGGAAAAAATGTGCTGGTTGCACCGAATAATGACCGCGTGCGGGTAATTAAGGTAAAATAAGCAAAAATTCATCTGTAGAGTGTGCCCCCCCCATTCTGAGGTATTTTATCGCAATTTATCAAAGCCCTTTTACACGGTTAATTTTAAAAAACAATTCGCCTTATAAAATGAAAAGAGCACTAATTTTTATGAGCTGTTTAGTCGGATTGTCCATGATGCGGGCTCAGAGCACGCTCTTCACTTTATTAAAACCAAAGGACACCGGCATCGAATTTAAGAATGAAATAGTTGATACAAAGGAACATAACATATTAATTTATTCGAATTACTACGGAGGAGCGGGCGTTGGGGTCGGTGATTTTAACCGAGATGGACGGCCCGATTTGTATTTTGCCGGCAACCAGGTTGCCGACCGTCTATATTACAATATCGGCGACTTTCAATTTGAGGATGTGACCGACCAAGCAGGTATTCTCGATCGGGGAGGTTGGTCATCAGGGGTTGCGGTAGCCGACATCAACAACGATGGCTGGGAGGACATTTACGTCAGTAAGGAATTGTATGACGACCGGCCAGACCTACGCAAAAACGAACTGTACATCAATAATGGCGACGGAACATTTAGCGAAATGGCTGCTGAATACGGAGTGGATTCCGATGCTCGTACGCGCCATGCTTTGTTTTTCGATTACGATAAAGACGGATGGTTAGACCTGTATTTACTCAACCATCCACCAAATGCCGGAAACTATTCGAATTATCTGGGGGTTGATGAAAACCTGGAAGAATTTGCTTCTCGCCTATATCGCAATGATGGTGCCGGTAAGTTTATCGATGTGTCAGTAGAAACGGGGACTCTACGAAATGGATATCCCAATAGTGCCAGTGCTGTCGATTTCAACAACGACGGCTGGGCGGACCTTTATGTGGCCAACGATTTTGCTAAACCTGATTGGCTCTTCCTCAATAACGGCGACGGTACCTTTACAAATGTAATCGATTCGGTGGCCCGACATATCTCATTTTTTAGCATGGGCGTTGATGCTGCCGATATCAACAATGACGGTTGGAATGATATCATGGTCCTCGATATGCAAGCGGAAGATAATTTTCGCATAAAATCGAATATGAGCGGTATGGATCCCCTAGCTTTCTGGAAGGTTTTTAACGATGGTGGCCACTATCAGTACATGTTCAATGTTTTGCAACTCAACCAGGGAAAAGGTGCCACCACTTCCTTAGCGTTTAGTGATATTGCTCAAATGGCCGGTGTCTCAAGTACTGACTGGAGTTGGTCCAACTTAATCACCGATTTCGACAACGATGGCTGGAAGGACCTTTTCATCACCAATGGGTTGTTAAGAGATATTCGCAATACCGATTCTGATAAAAATATGGCCAAACACGTGCAAAAAGTCATCAATGAATTTATTAAGGCAAATCCCCAAGCCGGACAAGTAAGCATATGGGATATCCTCGACTTGGAAAAGGCATTGGAAATTATTCCATCCGTACCTTTGCACAACTACGCCTACAAAAATAACGGTGATTTGACCTTCACCAAAGTTATCGACGAATGGGGTTTTAACCGGGAAACCTTTTCCAACGGCTCCGCCTACGCTGATTTCGACGGTGACGGTGATCTCGATCTAGCCGTTAATAACATCAACGAAACGGCATTTATCTATCGGAATCATTCAGAAACCAGCTCCGGAAAGAATTTTCTTAGAATAAAAGCAACCGATAAACAAAGTAACCGGTCGCCTTTTGGCGTAAAGGTTCAGGTTTGTATGGATGATGAACATTGCCAATGGTATGAATTCACCAATGTCAGAGGCATGTATTCCACTTCTGAACAAATAGCTCATTTCGGGGTCGGTGCTATTGAAAAAGTTCATTCGGTGACTATTACCTGGTGGGATGGGCAACAGACGGTACTTCAGGACGTACCCACCAATCAACTGCTTACAGTCGATTATAGCGACGTTGCGATGTCAGCTTCCCGGCAAAAAAATTCAGAACCTCCATTATTTAGAGAAATAACTCATCAAATCGGTATTGATTACCACCATCGGGAGAACGAATTCGACGATTTCGAAAAACAGGTGTTATTACCCCATAAAATGTCGCAATTTGGTCCCGCAATGGCGGTAGGCGACGTAAACAATGATGGAAGAGAGGACCTTTTCATTGGCGGTGCGGCGGGTTTTCCAGCCCGTTTTTATATTCAAGGAGATCAAGGATACAGGAGTATCCGGTTAAATTCATTTGCCGTTGATGCTGCCTACGAAGATATTGACGCTGCTTTTTTTGATTACGACGGCGATGGGGACCAGGATTTATACGTCGTTTCGGGAGGTAATGCTCATCCTGCCCATTCAGAAATGTATTTTGATCGCCTGTATGAAAACAATGGTACTGGCGTGATGACTCGTAAGGATGGTATCCTTCCGCGACTTACCGAAAGCGGCAGTTGCGTGCGCCCCTATGACTTCGATAATGACGGTGATCTCGACCTATTCGTTGGGGGGCGACACCTTCCCTGGCAATATCCCTCTCCAACGACAAGCCGAATTTTGGAAAACCAGGAAGGGGTATTCAAGGACGTAACTACCGATCGGGCTCCGCAACTCATGGAATTGGGAATGGTTACGGATGCCTTATGGATGGATTATGATGGCGATGCAATGGAAGATCTTGTCATTGTTGGCGAATGGATGCCTATCACGATCTTTAAACAAACGGCTCAGCGTACCTTCGAAAAAATGGAGCCAGCCACTGCCGGTTTAGATGGAACCGAAGGTTGGTGGTTTAGTATTGCTGCCGCCGACATGGATGGCGATGGCGATAATGACCTTATTGCCGGTAACCTGGGCCTCAACTATAAATACAAGGCAACCGATGAGGAACCCTTTGAAGTGTATTACCATGACTTTGATGAAAACGGTTCGCACGATATCGTTCTCAGTTACTACAATTACGGTAAAAAATACCCTCTGCGCGGCCGTTCTTGCTCTTCTCAGCAGGTGCCGATGCTCCAGGATAAGTTTCCTACCTACGATTTATTTGCGGAGGCTGATCTTGAAACGGTCTATGAGCCCAATGCCCTGAAAAAAGCGCTTCATTACCATGCCGCCACTTTTGCCAGCGTTTATTTGGAGAACCTAGGGAATGGCCAGTTTCGGGTTTGCTCCTTACCGAATGAAGCCCAGTTATCGTCAGTTAATGCTATCCTTGCCGAAGATTTCGATCAGGACGGTAACCTCGATCTACTTTTGGCGGGCAACCTGTTCGTTTCTGAAGTCGAAACCCCACGAAATGACGCCGGCGTCGGGCTTTTATTGAAGGGTGACGGGAAAGGCAATTTTGAGCCTATCTCGCCAACACAGAGTGGCATATATTTACCGTACGACGTAAAAAAGGCAGCCACTTTCAAAACGAATACAGGAGAACCAATAGTTGTAGTGGTTTCAAATAATGAAAAAGTAGTGGTTTTAGGTTTTTGAGTTCGAGATGACCAAGGAGGTGTTATTATTTTTCAGGATTTTTATCTCTCTTTTGCCGATAAATTCCATCATAATTGCTTCCCTGATAAGCTCCCCATTGAATTGGCTTTTGAATTGAAAATTGTGTGGCGATCCGTTTTATTTTTATTCCATCAAAGGCATAGGTATGGCGAAGGTTGTCACCGTGGCAATAGAGAATATCCAGGCGGCCGTCATGATCCAGATCTCCAACCCAGGGAGTTGAGGAAAGATTGTTACCCTCAAAAGTATCTCCGAATTGTAGCCACTGCCCACTTTTAAAATCAGCTACGGCAAGCATATTATAGAAGTACTTTAAATAACCATCCCGGATTTCCTGAATGTTGACGCTCATGAGGACTTCATCTTTGCCATCACCATCATAATCGAAGGCTACCGGGCTGGTCATCTGGTAATACCCCAGGGAATCGGTGAATTCTATCTTGCCAGTACGGCCATTGATCATGTGTTGCCAGTTCCAATCCAGTTTGGGCCAAACGCCGCGGGCGAAGGTGAGGAAAAAGTCGGGAATGCTGTCAGAAGTAAACTGCCCGATAGCTATTGAACTATAACATTCCGTATTAGGTACTTCAACTTCCCATAGTTGTTCGTGACCGTTGCCGTCGTAGGCAAGCAGGCG
>CAZHNG010000003.1:40126-54423 GCA_964533785.1 uncultured Saprospiraceae bacterium
GTCCATCGACAGAACAGGTAAATATATCCGTAATGCCGTCTTCTGTCACATCTACCCGAACGGCAGGGCCAATATAGCCTTTGCTCTTACTGCTATCCAGTAATTTGGCCCCGGAAAGATCGCCTTTCATAATATCGGATAGGTTGCCAATGTAGAGGTTGCCACCTACTGTCTCGCCACCTGTTCCGAAAAGCACTTCATGATCTTTTCCATCCGGTGTTTCCGCTACGGTAACGGACATGTAGATCTCCTTGCCGTCTGGCATTTCGGCATGAGCCAGCAGGCTACCATCAATGGAACTGAGTACGACCAGGTAGCCGGGCGGACGTTTGGTATCATAAGGTTCAACCATAACATCACCACCGTTGGAAACCAGAATATCTGGTAGGCCATCCCCATCCTGATCGGGAATAAATTGGGGATTATAGAAATTATACCACCGGAGTTTTTCTCCATTCTTTCCTCGGGTCTTGGGGGAAAAACGCCAAACAACCGCTCCTGTGGCGCCGTTAACAGCAATCAATTCGGCTGAGCGTCCTCCGATGAAGACTTCGGCAATGCCATCGCCGGTTATATCAAGGAACATGGCTGATCCAAAGACTTGGTCTTTGGCCGGAACTTTCCAAAGGAGTTCGCCGGTTTTGCCATCCAGGGCGATCACTGCAGAGTCGCAGGGCTGGAATTCTAACCGGCCGGCGCCGAAAACAATATCCTCTGTTCCGTCCTGGTTGAGGTCGGTTACCCGAGGAGAAGAGAAGGTGCCGACACCCGGTATCTTTTTGGTCCAGGATTTTTGAGCAAGGAGTTGGTCTCCCACCCCGGTAAAGCTAAGGAGACAGGTTATGGATAAAAGACGGAAGAGCAGCTGAGTAAAAGTTTGGCTCATGAATATAAATTGTTTGACAGCTATCAATTATGCTCCGAAGTAGAAGTCTCACATGATACCGTTTATCCATTTATCTTGGTGACTTTTTTTGCTTTCTCTCAGGAGAAAGACACTATCTTCGAAGCATTCTTATTACCAAAACTAACAAAATATTGAGGATCTATACCAGGTTATTTTTGATCAATTTGGTGGTTTAAATTTAAACTGTCGAGGGTTTCTGCATTCAATTTCTTCAGAAAAGAGGCTTCCCGAACATAACGGTTGAGTAGAGAGGTGCTTTCGGTGAACCGCAAGCACTTTCCGGTGAAAAATTTCTAAGTTTCGGGGTTGCTCACCAAGAGATTCTAGATTTGGATAAGCTTCTTGCCCTTTTGGAATAAAAAAAGCCCGCAACTTGCGTTGCGGGCTTTTGTGGTCCCACAAGGGCTCGAACCTTGGACCCCCTGATTATGAGTCAGGTGCTCTAACCAACTGAGCTATGGGACCTATTTTTCTAAAAATCTATTCAACAACTTCTCCCGCATTTCGGGATATAATTTTAAGTTTTCGACATATTTTCTACTTTTCATCTTTTTAATGTGCGTTTCTATTCCTCGACTTTGAAATCGTGATAGGCATTCAATAACTAAAAAAAGTTCCCAAGGTATACCTTTTTTGGTGTAACTAATTTTCATTGAAAGATGAATTGTGTTGTTCCAGCCTATCTTCAGGGGCTAATTCTGTATTACCTATGTAATATTTTTGGAGTTTATTACTCCAGAGGATATATACGTAGTAGGCATTCATATAGAGTTAAGAGTATGTTTCTGAGTCAGCCCCGATGGCTATCGGGGTAACCAACTGAGCTATGGGACCTTCCTTCTCAAGGACTGCAAATCTACATATTTTATCAACAGCTTGCAAGTCTTTTTTAGAGGTTAGATGGAAGATGCCGGGCACCAGACTTGTTAACGGTAAAGGATACTTTTTGAAAAAAAAGAGAAGAAACTGTAAACCTAAATATATCTACCCACTTTCTATCCAATCCCCCTCATACCAATGCTTCCCGCGCTGCCTTCATCGGAATACTAATACACTTTTTCTCCATATAACTCATCACGCGTTCCAACAGATCCCGGCTGGATTCGTCGAGGGAATCAATTTCTTGGCGAAATACTTCCTGGATGGCTTTTTGTTTGACGGCTTTGACTTCGGAAGGAATGACGCGAAGGGCCAGTTCAACTTCTCTTTGGCGCAGGATATTGCCGAACTTTTCGAGTTCTTGTTCTAGGATGTTTTGGGCGTGAACTACTTCTCTCTCCCGGAAAGCCAGATTATCACTGGCTAAGGACTTCAGACCTTCGATCTCTATATAATGAACGGGAAATTGATTGATGACCGCCTTTTCTACATTATGAGGAATAGCCAGATCGATGATCACTTTTTGATTTTTATCTTCACCGATCAATTTGCGGTAACGTCTGGCGCTAATAATGGGATCGTTGGAGCCGGTACAAACGATCATGCAGTCGAAACCATCTTGATACTCATCTAGCTGTTCCAGTTTGTAGGCCTGGCCGCCGGAAATTTCGACAACTTGCTCCGCTCTGGTCAACGTACGATTAAAAACGGAAATATTGTTGAACTGGTGCTTAGCCAAAAATTTGGCCACCAACTTATTGGTTTGTCCGGCACCGACTAATAATATTTTTGCCGTTTTAGGCAGATGAGTTTCCAGCAGCTTACGGATGGCCAGGGAAACAACGGATACTGGCTTTTCTCCGATTCTCGTATTGGCATAAACAGCTTTGGCTGCTACGATGGCTTGTTCGATCGTCATCCGGATCGTATCACCAGTTAAACCTTCTTTTTTGCATTTATCATATGCTTCCCGCAATTGCCTTAGAATTTCACGTTCACCGATCACCAAAGAGTCAATAGAGGCTGCGACTTCTAATAAATGTTTGATTGCTGCTTGTCCCTGAAGCTGTAGAACGCTTTGATCGAAATTTTCAATCAGGTTAGACGGCATATCAGGACGAACGAAATTAAAGAACTCACGGGCAAAATCGGGTACTAGTTCATTTTTATCAACGAACATGTATAAGACCCGGTTGCAAGTAGACAGGTAATAGATTTCCGTTAGACCGAAGTTTTGTTTAATGTCCTGAAGGTCAGGCATTACTGCGTCATCCGAAACCACGAAGTGTTTGATATCCTTCAGGCTTATTGTTTTATGTGTAACAGAAATGATCTTTATCCTATCTAACATTTTAATTTGTTTGTTAAACAAAAATAACACAGCGCTTGAGATTCTATGTCACGTCTCTGTAAACAGAACGCTGATAAATACTAATTTAGAGAACTTCTAAATTGTGTTTATTTGATTTGTTTACCCTCTGCCGCATTGATAAACAAGGTGTTACCAATTTTTTCGTATCCTTTAAATACGTCTATTCCATCGTGTTTAAGGACTTCTTCACGTACTCCAATGATGGTTAAATCGGCATCTTTTGACTTTTCGATGATCACATTCCGCGGTTCGATACCTCCTTTGTGAGGAATTACTTCGATGTTGTGCGGTGATATGGGCAATTGGCCGGCTTCGATCAGTGAAAAAAGGCGTTGACGTTCATCGCTGCAAGTAGCTTCCGGGTAAATAGCGAAGATCTTGATCTGCCCCTCGCTCCACTCCTTATGCCCCAGAATAATATAGGCCATCAGGATCATCAGGTTGGCGTTTTCAAAATCATTGACCGTCAGCCATACATGGATATTCTGTTTTAATCCATATCCTCTCTCGCTGCTACCCAATATAACAACATCAAAATCGATGGATTTGATTAATTTGAAGTTGTCGACAATATTGTCCAGGTTATCGGGGGCGTGTTTGGAAAATTCGAGTAAAAGCAGGTTGTTTTCCGTACCCGTAATGCCTGGCAATTGGATCACCTGGGCAATAGCAGAGGTATAGGACGGGCTGATCAAGGTATCGATATAAATATTGCTGTGGCTTTTTTCCGCCATTTTGATCATCCGCTCTTTGGATTTCTTTGCTTCAACGTGGGTTTGTTTCGATAGGTAACCGTTGATCTTATGGATGTAGGTACCAAAACCATAGCGCTGGGAGATCCACCGCAACAGGTCGAATGCTGCGAGCCGGTCGAAGGAATTTTCGGATATGCATACTGCGGAGGGGCGCCAACTTGCAGATTGTTCTTTTTCGGCTTTTTGGATAAAGACTTGCAATCGACGGCTCAATTGGAAAATTGCGCCCTGGAAAATAACAGCCAGGTTTTTCTTGTCTTTATTGTAAGTACTCATGAGGATGTACAGGATCGTCATCAGTAACAATGCTAGTACAGCGTAACCGGAATTCATGAAAAACATCAAACCGAAACAAGCAATGGCACCGAATAAAGAGATGTACCAACGTGACCGGAAGGTGGGCCGGTAGGAAGGATCGGCGGCAAAATGCTGTAAAAAGGAGATTAAACACAAAGATCCGTAGGTGACCATGAAGAACATCGAGATGATCTCCGCAACGGCATCAAGCCCTCCCATCATGATAAAGGCGAAGGCGATGATGATGGTGATCAGCGTGGCATTGAAAGGCTCATCACTTTTTCCTTTACCTCTTGACAACCAATAGTTAATACTTTTTGTTGGGAGCAGCCGGTCTTTGGCAATAGCTTGCAAGGTTCTGGGGGCCACCAGGATAGAACCCAACGCTGAAGACATGGTTGCTGCCGCTAGTCCTACGGGAATCAGCCACCATCCTTGCCAGGCGATATCGGCCATGACGAGACTGTCAGTGTTGGCAAGATCGGCGGGTGAAGCGGAAGAAGCTAATTTATAGGCGATAAATAAGTAAACGACCATTCCTACGATGGTGGCTGAAAGCGTACCTAAAGGAATGGATTTCCCTGGGTTTCTAAGGTCGCCTGACAATCCAACGCCGGCCGTCATTCCCGTAAAGGCGGGGAAAATGATGGCAAATACGGTGAAGAAACTAATGGGCAGGTTGCCGTTATTAGCCGGAACATTTTCGTCGATGGTGTCCGCCGGACCTAGTTGCGGTCCTGGATAATCTGTATTTTCATCGTATAGATTGACTGCGCTATCTTGCGTTTGGTTGCTCGCAACGTAGTCGTTCACAGTTGCAAAAATATTAATGTCGTTAGTAGCGGCATATTCTGTTTCGCCAAGGAAAAAAGCTACCAGGGATAAAAACAAGGTCGCTACTACCACGTAAAGGGCTTTGACTCCAAGATCAGCACCTTTAATGAGTACAATGGCCATTAATATAAATAATGCAGGAACACTGATGGTCTGCTTATGCTGTAAAAGCCACTCCAGGATAGGATGTATTTTATAGCTAGTCAGGATATACTGAAAAAGGGAAGAAAAAGCTTCTGCAAACGCAATGATGTAAAAAGCTACGCTAATGGCTTGCGAAAGGTACAAGGCAATGCCGATCGATGAACCGATGACGAGGCCAAAGGACCTGGAGATGATGTAATATTCTCCTCCACCTTCTACTTTTTGGTTGGTTGCGATTTCGGCAATCGCCATAGCAGTGGGTATTGTCACGGCATGTCCGATCAACACAATGGCGATCGTTCTCAGCAATCCTACATTGCCTACTGCAAAGCCGAAACGCAAAAACATCACTGCCCCCAGTATCGTTGATATTGCGGTAAAGAAAACAGGTGCGGTTCCAAACTTCTGTGCTTTTTTCATTGGCCTAATGTATAATTTTTCTGCCACAATTTCTTTGTACGGTTTAATATGCTTTCTGGTTCTTTGTGTTCGATAAAGAAATAAATCAGCGACGTTACTCCGAGCAACATCGCTGATTTATTTCACTTATAAACTATACGCCTACACTTATAAGAAAGATTGAACCAACAGTTCGGTCTTTGTAAAATTTCTATAACTTAGTTGTATTATGACAAATTAAGTAGCGTTATAATTTCCTCAATTTTCCGTGTATCAATGAGATCAGTTATTGTAGATAATGAACCCAATATCATTGCCGGCCTGCAGCGTCTATTGCAGCAGTACTGCCCTGGTATAGAGGTGATAGGAACAGCAGAAGATCTGAATTCCGGGAAGCGGATCATTGAAAGAGAGCGCCCGGATTTACTCTTTCTTGATATTGAATTGGGGCATCATACCGGGATGGATTTGCTTAAACAGCTTCATTATAAAGATTTTCAGCTCATTTTTATTACTGCTTACGACAAATACGCAGTGGAGGCTTTTAAATTCAGCGCTATCGACTATTTACTCAAGCCGATTGACCCGGATGACCTGACCGATGCGGTGAACAGATGCCGGGAGCAGTTTTTTCGTAATAACGACCTAGTGCGGCTGAATGTTTTGGTTGAAAATTTACAGCATTTATCAACCAAGCCTCAGAAAATAGTGATAACGGACCGGGAAAATGTATTTGCGTTGGATCTGGAAAATATCCTTTACCTGCAAGCTGACGGTGCCTACACGCGCTTATTCACGAATATGCAGGAAGGTAGTATCTTCGCATCTAAAAACTTAAAACATTTTGAAACGCTCTTACAGGATGCTGGTTTCTATAGGGTACACCACTCTTATCTCGCCAATTTGCTACACATGAAGCGATTCGACAAGCTGGAAAGCATCCTGGAATTTACTAATGACAAACAAATTCCTGTTTCTTCCAGGCGGAAAGATGGATTAATGCAGTTAATCAAGAACAAGTTGTTCCTGAATTGAAAAACAAGGGAATAAAAATGGAGAATTAATAAAAGTTATCCTAAAATATGGAATAACTTTTATTCATACTTGATCCCCAATACTTTAGAACAGGTTTTGTTGCGGGTTGCGCGTTCAATAACACACAACACACAACATTTTGATAACATGCGATAAAAGAATGAAGTATTTGTTTTTACTCCCTTATCAAAAAATAAGAGATGACTCACGTTATTGCCCATTAACTCAACCGCAATATCTATCGAATGCCATTTTCAGATTTTCAGCGATGATCTCTGCCGAACGACCTTCAATGTGGTGCCTTTCAAGAAAATGAACCAACTCATTGTCTTTGAACAATGCGATTGAAGGAGAAGAAGGAGGATAGGGAAGCATATATTCTCTTGCTTTAGCCGTTGCCTCGAGGTCGACACCTGCGAAAACAGTGACCATTCTATCGGGCTTCACTTCGTGTTGAGCGGCCATTTTAGCGCCGGGACGTGCGTTGGCAGCTGCGCAACCGCAAACAGAGTTTACCACTACCAGCAAGGTGCCTTTATTATTGCCAATAACCTCATCTACTTGCTCGACCGTGGTCAAAGCTTCAAAACCGTAATCTGTGAGGTCTTTAGCCATTCTTGTTGTAAGTTCTACTGGATACATACTCATTACTAATCTATTTTGTTGATAGCAAATTAAAATGAATTCATGTTTGATTACAAATAGACCCGTCTTTTTGTTCTAGCTCTCTATGGTTTCTTCTTTAAGTTCTACCTTTGTTTCCGGTTTCATTTGCGGAAAGAACAGTACTTCCTGGATAGAATCCTGGTTGGTCAGCAGCATGGTCAGCCGGTCAATACCGATCCCTAGCCCGGAAGTAGGCGGCATGCCGTATTCCAATGCTCTTAAAAAATCATCGTCAAGGACCATTGCTTCGTCATCACCTCGTTTGGCCAGGCGCAGTTGTTCTTCAAAACGTTGTCTTTGATCGATCGGATCGTTCAACTCTGTATAGGCATTTGCAATTTCTTTGCCGTTGACGATCAGCTCAAACCGTTCTACCAAACCATCTTTGGTGCGATGTTTTTTAGCCAGCGGGGTCATCTCGATAGGGTAGTCAGTAATATAAGTTGGCTGGATCAAATTGTCCTCAACTTTTTCGCCGAATATTTCGTCGATCAATTTACCCTTCCCCATGGATGGGTCTACCTCGATGTTCAGTTTTTTACAAACGTTGCGCAGTTCTTCCTCACTCATGCCTTCTATATTGATTCCCGTATATTCCTTAATCGCTTCGAACATCGATAAACGGCGGTAAGGACCGGCAAAGTCGATCACCTGCTCCCCGAACGTTGTTTTGGTGGTACCATTCACGGCTACGGCTACTCTTTCCAGACATTGTTCCACCATTTCCATCATCCAGTTATAATCTTTATAGGCAACGTAGATCTCCATAGCCGTAAATTCCGGGTTATGGGTACGGTCCATGCCTTCGTTACGAAACATCTTACCGATCTCGTAGACGCCGTCAAACCCGCCGACGATCAAGCGTTTCAAATATAATTCATTTGCGATCCGAAGGTACAACGGAATATTGAGCGTATTGTGATAAGTTTTGAAAGGACGAGCGGCGGCACCACCGTGAATTGGCTGCAATATCGGCGTTTCTACTTCCAGCCAGCCCTGCTCGTTAAAATATTTGCGCATGGCATTGATGAGCTTCGCACGTTTGATGTAAGTTGCTTTAAACTGAGCATTGACCGTCAGATCGACATAACGTTGGCGGTGGCGTAGTTCCGGATCGGTAAAAGCGTCGTAGGTTTCCTTTTCCCCCGTTTCTTCATTGACCTTGGTCTTTACGATGGGTAAAGGACGCAGTGATTTACTTAAAAACTTGAATGCTTTAACGTGAATGGTGGTTTCGCCGGTTTTTGTTTTAAAAGCAAAACCCTTGATGCCGACATAGTCACCAATGTCCAGTAGTTTTTTGAATAAGGTGTTGTACAAAGCTTTATCGTCGCCTGGGCAAATTTCATCTCTTGAAACGTATAGCTGGATCCTTCCACTGGAATCCTGAAGCTCAGCAAAGGAAGCTTTTCCCATTACCCGTTTCATCATAATTCTTCCCGCCATGCTAACGTCTTGAAAATTGGGATTTTCTTCATCAAAATCAGATTGAACATCCGCTGCGAAAGTATTTACTTCGTAAGCTTCCGCCGGAAATG
The DNA here is from genome assembly GCA_964533785.1 of uncultured Saprospiraceae bacterium. Taxonomy (GTDB): domain Bacteria; phylum Bacteroidota; class Bacteroidia; order Chitinophagales; family Saprospiraceae; genus JANQRV01. The sequence goes on from CAZHNG010000003.1 coordinate 48,953, forward strand.
GGTTAATACCCAGATCAATGATTTTTTGGAGGTTTTCCCTCCTTACTACTTCTTGTTCGGTTAATTGCATGAAATCGCCTTTTTTGTAACGTGTGCAAAATTAATTGTTTCTACTCATTTTTCTTCAAATTGATAAAGTAGAATTAAGTCGTTTGTACAGTTTAACAAACATAATTTGGAACTTTTGGTTCCAATTGTATGAATCTTGAATCAATGCTAAAGATTGCTTATTCGGCCATTTATAAATATGCGTTGCCGCCGGGGCATCGTTTCCCAATGGAAAAATATGAGCTGCTGCCGGAACAATTGTTGTACGAAGGAACCGTAACTGAAGATCATTTTTTTGCACCTGATCCGCTTGATGAGGAAACTTTATTGCTTACACACGATCGGGGATACTGGGACAAACTCAGGCGGCAGGAATTATCGTACAAGGAAGTAAGGGCGATTGGTTTCCCTATGTCCGAAGAATTGGTGAAAAGGGGCTTGCATATCGCCAATGGTACTATTCAATGTGCGTTGTATGCACAAGAGTTTGGGGTGGCCATGAACATTGCCGGCGGAACACACCATGCCTTTACGGACCGGGGAGAAGGTTTTTGTGTCTTCAATGATATTGCGATCGCTGCTAATTATTTGTTGAAAAAAAATAGAGCCAGCAAAATTTTGGTCATCGATTTAGATGTGCATCAGGGGAACGGCACGGCAAAGATCTTCGAAAATCAACCGCAGGTTTTTACCTTCAGTATGCACGGTGCCAAAAATTATCCTCTGCGTAAGGAAAGATCAGATCTGGATGTGGGATTACCCGATAAAACCGGAGACGGGCTCTATCTAAAAAAGTTAAAAGACACTTTACCTTATCTAATAGAGCTCACTGAACCTAATCTCATATTCTACTTGTCTGGAGTTGATGTGCTGGAAACCGACAAATTAGGAAGATTAAGTTTAAGTATTGAAGGATGTAAAGCGCGAGACCGTTTTGTATTCGAAACAGCAAGAACTTTTCAAATTCCGGTAGCGGTAAGTATGGGAGGAGGATATTCCGAGCGACTTAGCCTTATCGTTGAGGCGCACGCCAATACTTTCAGAATGGCACAGGATGTCTTTTTTTAAAAAAATGAATAAAAAAAAGTCGTACCTCAGGCACGACTTTTACTATAATCCCATGAACATATCCAAAATTACAAGTTCTTTATTTTAAAAAACCGTCCATCTGTTTTGTATTTGACGGACAATCCATTACATTTGTGTCGAAATTTTATGAAAATTTTGGATAATTGATGTTTAACGAATTGTAATCTTATTTTTTTGACGACGTAATCCCATGAATAATGATTATTGAGAGGAAGTGCTTGTCACTTCCTTTTTTATTTTTGCTGAGATTTAAAAGCTAAAAGGTGTGCTTCGTCCCGATTGTATTCGGGACGAATTACCACCAACAATTATAATCCCATGAACATATTCAAATTGAAAAACTAACCTTTCGTTAGCTTCATGCCCTTCATTTCCTTCCTTTCACGATACAAATATGCGATCATTCCAATGCTCAGACAAATACAAAAAACAGGCATTGTGAAAAAAATAAAGGTGTACTGCATTCAAAAATCTTATTTTTATTGATTCTTATGTATTTTTATTGTGAAAATAAAATAAGGGCAATGGGTGATTCGCTAGCTTTTTAAGTTTGGATTTTTTTTGCGATGATCATGCTTTACATTTAAGGAGCTATGTCCCATTCTGCAAATCAAGCGGATATACCGTGGAGCGCTTTACTTCATTCAATACAAAAGTACTTTTGATAACGCCGACGTTAGGAAGGGCTGCCAGTTTCCCGGATGAAAACTGATGATAAGCTTTCAGGTCTTTGACCACTACCTTTAATAAAAAATCATTCGCACCGCCCATTAGGTAACACTCCATTACTTCCGGGATACTTTTTATCGCTTCGCTGAACTTTTGTATTTCCTCTAATTTCTGGCTTTCCAACGAAACAGAGCAAAATACGACCATTGAATGATCGATTTTCTCCCGGTTGATCACAGCGACGTATTTCTCAATAATTCCTTCTCTTTCGTATCGCTTCATCCTTTCGTAAACCGGCGTTTTAGTCATATTGAACTTTGCTGCCGCTTCTTTAACATTGATCTTGGCGTCTGCTTGCAACATTTCCAATAAGCGCCGGTCAATAGCATCCAGTTTAATCATGGGAAACTTTCCTTTTTTGTCGAATCTATACAAAAATTTCAGGAAATTTTACATATTTTCTTTTTTTAAAAGGAATAATTCACCCTATCAAAATATGTTATAGTTTTAATTCCTACCTAAACTTAATTTTACAGCAAAATTATCTGAATCAATAAAACCGAAAAATCATGCAGCCTACCTATTATCCCGAGAGTTTAATGATGTCTTATGGTTATGAACCTTCATTGTCAGAAGGGGCGATCAAACCACCCGTTTTTCAGACTTCTACTTTCGTTTTTAATACTGCGGAAGAAGGAAAGGCCTATTTTGAAATTGCTTACGGACTGAGAGCACAAGAACAATCCGAAGAACTGGGCTTGATTTACAGCAGAATTAATAATCCGAATTTGGAGATCCTGGAAAACAGGCTTTGTCTCTGGGATAAGGCAGAAGATGGTGCCGTTTTTAAAAGCGGAATGTCGGCTATTAGTACTGTTTTGTTAGAGTTTTTGAAACCGGGCGACCTGTTACTATACAGTTCCCCTACCTACGGCGGTACGGATCATTTTATACATCATTTTTTGCGGGACATCGGGGTAGATTCCATAGGGTTTAGATCAGGGCAGAGTAAGGAAGCTATTATCCGCCTGATCGAAGATTCGGGCAAAGCTCCCCAACTTGCTTTCATTTACATTGAAACTCCGGCTAATCCAACCAATGACCTGATTGATATTGCTATGTGCCGGGAAATTGCGGATTATTTCAGCACGCAGCAGAAAAAGGTGGGTATCGGGGTAGACAATACCTACATGGGCCCATTGTGGTCAAATCCGCTGCAACACGGGGCTGATTTGGTCATCTACTCGGCAACCAAATACATTGGGGGACATAGCGACCTGATCGCCGGTGTAGTATTAGGTAGTAAAGAAGTACTTCATAGAATCAAAAAGTTGCGTACCTTTTTAGGAAATATGGCCAGCCCGTACACATGCTGGTTATTGTTGAGAAGCCTGGAAACACTTAAGATCAGAATGGAGCGGCAGATGAAAAACGCCCAGCGAATAGCAGCATTTCTCAACGATCACCCTAAAGTAGAAAGGGTCTATTATTTAGGGCTCCTTGATGAATCCTCTATAACTTATGAGATCTATAACCGGCAATACAATGGTCCCGGTGCCATGATCGCTTTTGATATAGCCGGCGGAGAACAGGAAGCTTTTCAATTCTTAAACCAACTTAGATTGATCAAACTGGCCGTCAGTTTGGGTAGTACGGAAAGCCTTGCACAACATCCGGCAACCATGACGCACGTAGGAGTGAATCCAGAAGAAAGAGCAGTCATGGGCATTACGGGTAGTTTAATCCGGCTTTCCATTGGGGTAGAACACCACCAGGATCTAATTCGAGATATAGGTGATGCGCTCCATGCTGTTCAAAAGGAAAAAGAATCGGAAGGCTTATTCGTAGCAATTGAAGGATGAAAAGGCAAGTAACGCTTTCGCTATTGCAGCAGTATTTGGAGACAATCGATTAGAATTTACTGGTTACAGAAGAATTACGAATAAAACTATAGTTTCTTGAAGTAACTTTAGCCATCTGCAGAGTCTAATAGTTTGTATATCTTTGCTAAAGATACCCAATTGTTGAAACAGCAATTTAGAAGTATATGAGAATACTATTACCACTTGCCATCATTTTTTGCTTTCTTGCATCTTGTCAGAACGCTTCCAGTGGTTTGCGCAAATTAGAGGATGACGAAATTATTGACAGGGTGAAGAATAATGCCCTATATAATCAAGACATCGTATTTAAATCCCAAAGTGGGGAAACGATCAGCCGCGATTCTTTATTCCTTTACAACCCTGAAACCTTTTTTGCTGATTATTATGTTGACGAATCCGGAACCGTTAAAGAGATCGTTTTGCGAAAAGTAAAACCCGCTGACCGGGAATTAATGGAGCGAATCAAAGAAGCGGGACACGAAGCACAACGGTCTTATGGGCCGCAATAAAATGAAAGGGTGTCAAACACATCGCCCGTTCACCTACCGATCCCGTATCGACGATAACTATACTGACCTGGCCGCCGGATGTCTATTTTCCCAGAAACATATTCAAGTTTATGAAATTTTTTAATGCTTTAATCATGTTGTTCCTGTTGGTGCAAACCACTAGTGCACAACAACTTCCCGACCGAAGCTATTTCAATGATCTATCATTTGTATGGAATCCCGCTATGACTGGTGAAAGTCAGCATTGGGAAGCTTTCGCTTCTTATCGCCAGCAATGGATGGGATTTGAAGACAGTCCCAGGACAGCTACCATCGGCGCACAGTTTCCTTTATTAGATTACAATATGAGCCTGGGGGGCTTCATTATCCAGGATTTTGTACAACCATTTGAAACTTCCACTGTCGGCTTTAACTACGCTTACCAACTGGAGCTGGGTTTAGTAGGTGATGATGTGTTATCCATCGGCCTGATGGGTACAATGTCCCAATTTGCAGTAAACAGTATTGATATCGTAGTCAACGATATAGGTGATGTCTTGGTTCCTATTGATGAAAGGTCAAAGATGGTTTTCAATTCAGGAGTAGGCCTTTACTATGTTTCCCATTCCAATGCCTATTCCAATTCTTTTTCGGATGAAAGCTACTTTTTTATGGGATTGGCAGCTAATCAATTGATCCCAATGGATACCAAGTTTTCACAAGGAAACGACAATTATAAAAGAGCTATCCACGCCAATGCCATCATCGGTGCCAGGATCATCAGCGACGAGTTTTTTATCGAACCTTTGGTATGGGCAAACTATTCAGAAGGCAACGTTTTCAGTGCAAATATGGGTGCTAAAATAGAGTTCACTGATTTATTCTGGGGAGGCATTGCCATAGCGACCAACCAATCGGCTACCGTGCAGGCCGGTTATATCCACACGCCGGGTTCAAGCCGGTTTAGCACGATCAGGATCGGGTCTTTGGCTACGATCAACACCGGTTCCTTGAGTCAGCCACGGGGCGTCAGTTATGAGTTTTATTTGGCTTATAGATATAGTTTATAATTCAAATTGACAACAAAATGTATGTGCTTTGTTTTTTTAGTTATTCTAAAATTGAAAACACAAAGGTGCGAGGTCATTTCATATGTAGAGACGAAGGAAATGTGTTCGAACAATGAGGTTGTATCAAAAGTGAGCCGTAAAAAACAAGGGGGTGCAGCCCGATTTTGAGGTACAACGATCGGATGTAGTACAAGCATCTGTAATAAACTAGACTTTTGACGCTA
>CAZHNG010000004.1:0-7186 GCA_964533785.1 uncultured Saprospiraceae bacterium
AGAATAAATAAAATTTCCGTTGATTGTCAATTAGTTAGAATTTTTAGTCTAACTCCTAGAGTCTAGCGTCAAAAGTCTAGAAAAGAAACAATCATATCACTTACTTAATCTTTAAAACTTTTTAGATCATTGGCTAAAGTCAAGGGGAAATATGATCTGAGTTACTGGGAGCGATCTACTTTTTTCGACAATATTGATGTTGCGGTAATCGGAAGCGGTATTGTGGGCTTGAGCTGCGCAATTCATTTGAAAGAAAAACATCCGTTCTTAAAGGTGGTCATTCTGGAAAGAGGCCCTTTGCCCATTGGGGCGAGCACCCGGAACGCAGGATTTGCCTGCTTTGGCAGCGTAACCGAGTTATTAGACGACCTTGAGCAACACGGTGAAGATCTCGTTTGGCAATTGGTAGAAAAACGCTACCGCGGATTACAGGAACTGAGAAAAAAGTACGGAGAAAAGTCCCTGCGATTTCATTCCTGGGGAGGTTATGAATTATTCCGCAACCACGAAGATGAGACCAGCTACGATCAAGCTTGGAGCCAATTACCCTATCTGAACAGCACCCTGAAAAATATTACCGGTCTTGAAGCTACTTTTCTTCCTGCCGACCACAAAATAAACGAGTTTGGTTTTTCGGGCATCAAGCATTTGATCTTAAACCAGGCTGAAGGCCAGCTCAATACCGGCCAACTCATGAAGACCTTACTACACCATGCCCAACATTTAGGTATTACTATTTTCAATGGAATAAAGGTAAAATCCCTTCAAGAAGAAGGTACATACAATACCATAATAACGAATAAAGACTGGACGATCCATTGCAAAAAAGCGGTAATAGCAACGAACGGTTTTGCCCACCAACTTCTAGGCAATCTGGATATTTTTCCGGCCAGAAACCAGGTTTTGATCACTACCCCCATCAACAACTTAAGGATCAAGGGGACTTTTCATTATGACCGGGGCTATTTTTACTTCCGGAATATCGACAACCGGGTCTTGATCGGCGGCGGCCGGAATCTGGCCATGGAAAAAGAAAAAACTGAAGTTTTAGGGACAACGCCCTTCATTCAAGCCGTATTGATCAAGATCCTTAAAGATTACATCGTACCCGAACAGACCTTCGAAATAGACCATAGCTGGAGTGGAATTATGGGCCTTGGAGCGGAAAAGACCCCTATTGTCCGGCAACTCAGCGAACATACCTTTGTCAGTATCCGGTTAGGAGGAATGGGGGTGGCGATCGGCAACCTCATCGGTACCGAAGTCGCTGAGCTGGTGTTAGCGTCTTTGTAGGGAAAGATGCCAAGTACTAAGATGCTAGATTTTAGGTGTATTGACCTCTGAACTTGGGGGCAATTTCAATCACCACAAAGAACGCGAAGTTCTTTTTTCTTCGCGGTTCTTCAGCGGTGGATAAAAGCCGTTGACCCCAAGTTTGCCCGGCAGTACATTCAGGGTTTAGGGCTTCCATTTCGTGTACTTTGTTATTCGGCGGAGCCGATTTTCGTGATAAATATGTCTCATCTTTACCATAATTTTCCTATTCGTGAATTCGTGGTTTCTTAGATGCAATAGTTTAACCGTTGAAATGAAATTGTCTTCGTACACCCTTTAAATTAAATTTCATCCAATAAGCAATTAGACCAATTTGGATTACCGTTAAATGGAAAACATGGATTAATTTGGGGGAATTCCCTGTCAAGTTTTTAACTTCGCTTCCTTCCTAAAAATCAGATCTGTGAGTAAAATAATTATCGCCATTGATGGATATTCTGCCTGTGGAAAGAGTACACTGGCTAAGGGGCTGGCTGCTGAGTTAGGCTATGTCTACATTGATTCGGGGGCTATGTACCGGGCCGTCACCTTGTACTTCCTTCAAAATAACATCGACATCCAAGACCATGAAGCCGTCATCAGTGCACTGGATAAGATCCATATCCATTTTGAAAATATTGACGGGGGCAACTATACTTTTTTAAATGGACGGAATGTAGAAAAGGAGATCCGGGAAATGCCGGTTTCACAAAAAGTAAGTCCGGTAGCCGCCATCCCCGAAGTGCGAAGGGCAATGGTCAAGCTCCAACAACAGATGGGGATCGAAAAAGGTATTGTCATGGATGGCAGAGACATAGGCACGGTGGTTTTCCCTGATGCCGAATTAAAGCTGTTTCTCACCGCAGCACTCGATGAAAGAGTGAATCGCCGGTACCGGGAAATTCAAAAGAAAGGATATTCCATTGACAGAAAAGCCGTACAAACTAATCTTGAAGAACGCGACGCTATTGATTCCAATCGTTCCGAGGGACCTCTACGCCAGGCAAAAGATGCCATACTGCTCGACAGTACGAACCTGGAAAAATCCGAGCAACTGGCCATGGGTTTGGCTTTGGCGAAGGAACGGATTGCGATGAGCAATGAGCAATGAGCAATGAGCAATGAACAATGAGCGATGAGCGATGAGCGATGAGCAATGAACAATTGACGGTCAGGCTTTCGGGTTTGTTTTTGTATCAATCCCTGTATTCATCAATGTATGAGTTTAATTCGGCGATTTTTTTATTGTCTTGGGAGAAAAAAACATAATTTTAGAGCCTGTTTGGAATTTATGACTTTGTACATTCACTTGGCTATTATATTGTTATGATGTAATTTTCGTGTTGATTACCATAAGGCTTCGCTGCCATAAATTCCAAACCAAGCCATGAGCAATGCTGGTTTTTCCCGACGATAGCTGTCGGGATTGAGCATTTTTGCATTATGAAAACATAAAGAATATTCGAAATGAATTAAAATCATCACTTGTGATCTCATAACATAGCTTAAGAAATCAAAACATGCTCTTAAGAAGTTAATGATTTGTGTAAATTGTAAATCCAGAAGAAAATAAGCCATGGATTTGATTGCTGAGAGTCAAAAAAATATTTCTCAATTTAAAACAGGGTTTTTCAAGGTCAGAGAGTCGATTGACTTTATCAGGAAACATCAACTTTGGAATGGATTAGACCGTTATGGATGGTTATCCAAACTATTAATTGTGGTAGCCATATTATTGGGATTATCGTTCATCAAGATCGTAGTCAATTGGTGGGATAAATCGGATGCTTCTTCTATTTATGCGGCAAGCCAAAGCGTTGGAATGCTGGCAATGGATATTTTCAACGAAGGCTTTTTGCCTATTTTTACCAGCGGTTCCAATTATTTGTTGTTGGCATTAGTGGAGGTTTTAGTCTTCCATTTTTCCCGCCGCACTTTGGAAATATTGACCAAAAAAGCAGGTGAAACGGCATTTAAAGACTTTATAAATGCTCAAAAGCGGATGATCAAAGTGATGTTCTTTGCCTGGATCGCAGGGATGGTGATCGAAGTAATACTAAGCATTGTTTTTGGCATTTTTGAGTTTTTATCCTTTTTGCAATCTCCGCTTTCATTAGTGGTAGAAATTTATTTCCTGGGTTTTGCCATTCTGGATAATTACAACGAACAATTTGGATTGAAAGTCAAAGAAAGTTTCAAATACCTGCAGGATTATATGGGACTGGTTCTGTCAATAGGCCTGATCGTCTACCTTTTGATCCAAGTACCTATTTTCGGCCCTATTGTAGCCCCTATTGTAGCCGCTGTGGCAGGTACATTAGCGATGTACGAATTAGCAGATCTACACAAAAGAAAAAAATCACAAAAGATCAATCCGGAAGATTTAGTTATCGAATAATTTCGCCTCCTTTCGGCCCATAAAATATGACCCACGTTGCGAAATCATCAGAAAATTCTTCGAACCGGTGTTCCTTACCAGCCGGAGCAAACAAAAAGTCTCCCGTTTGAAAACTAACTCTATCTCCGTCCATAAAAAAAGATCCCCTACCGGAAGCCACAATGTATACCTCATCTCTGTCATGAGGTTTTTGTAAATCAACCTTTTCTGGTTTGTAATACTCCAGCAACAAGGAGCCATGCTGAAATAAATCAACAAATGGTTCCTCTGCCATCTGCAGCATTTTTTTAGCTGTTTCAAGACCTACCTTAAATTTATCCATAATAATTTCCTGTTATATTTGTGTATCGTAATCTGGTTAATAATCTACTAAAATGCAGGAACAAATTAGCGAATACATTGATAGGGCGATCGAATTTGGAGTCACTTATTTACCAAAGATAGCCCTGGCGGTCTTATTACTCTTTGTGGGCTTTAGGGCGATCAAAAAGATCAGCCAGTTGGTCAAAAAATCCTTAAGCCGCTCTTCCTTTAACTATGAAATTGTGTCATTCATAGTATCCTTGATCGATATCAGTTTGAAGGTATTGTTATTATTGATCATTGCCGGCATAATCGGTATCGATACGACGGCCTTAGTCGGGATATTGGCTGCTGCCGGATTTGCGGTAGGCTTGGCGCTACAAGGCAGCTTAGGCAACTTCGCGGCAGGTATTATCATCCTGGTTTTCCGCCCTTATAAAGTAGGCGATTGGATCGAAGTACAGGATAAATTCGGCAAAGTAGAAGAGATCCAGATATTCAATACCATCATGGCAACGCCCGGAAAGAAAACCCTGATCATCCCGAATGGCCAGGTAATAGAAGGGGTTGTTACCAACTTTTCCCAAAAGGGAAGTATTCGTTTAGAGATGAACGTCAGCATCCCTTACGAAGAAAGTTTTCCAAAAGCAAAATCCATAATACTCGAAACCTTGAGTCGCATACCAGAGGTGCTGCAAACGCCTCAACCCGAGATCGGCATAGAAGCCTTTGACTCCCATAATGTTCTACTGACCGTTCGTCCTTATGTTGCTCCGGACGACTACTGGCCGGTTACTTTTGAAGCCCACGAAAAGATCAAACAGGCTTTTCACGCCAATAACATTAAAGTAGCCTACTCTGAGGGTATTGAATTGGGGAATATTGGGGAGTAAAGAGTAGGGGAGAGAAATCAGAATTGAGAAGTGAGATTTAAGTGAAATAATAAGATTTGAGATGCAGAAGCAAAAGGGAAATTGGCCCCGTCGCCGAAAGATCGAGCAGGGCCCGCATGTTTGACTTTATCTTAAGTGGGCGGGTTATCTATTATTTATAATAAAGGCCCACCCTCCTACCAAGCCAACCGGCGGGCATCCCGAAGAACCCCGAAGGCTCTTCGATAACTTATAATATGCGCACACATAAGTTTTTAACAACAATAAAACAAATTTAATGTTTTAAAAATTAAAAACCAAAATTTCCTGCTTATTTTCTTTTGTTCAGATAGATGGGAACAAAAAATCTTTCTAATCAACATTCCACCCAAGCATGTACCTCTAACGGATCCTTACTAAGCTCCAACAACTCCGTCATATTTAACTTAAATTTCGGATGACAATGATCCGGTGCAATTTCCACCATCGGAACCAAAACAAAGTTCCGCTCCTGTATAAATGGATGTGGGATCGATAACCGCTCCGATTCGATAACCAATTCATCGTAAAAAAGAATATCAATGTCAATCAATCTTTCTTTCCATTTTTCCCTTCGCATGCGCCCCATCCGCTTCTCAATAGCCAGTACTTCATCTAATAGCCGGAAGGGTAAAATATCCGTTTCAATTAATATGACCTGATTCAAGAAAGTAGGTTGATCCTGTATTCCCCAGGCCTCCGTCTCATAAATACTCGAAGCACGAACCAAACGGCTTGGAAGCCGGGATAAGTGCCAATTGGCCGTCGATAAATTACGCTCTCGATCTCCTAAATTCGTCCCTAACTGAATATATACTTGCGCCATTATTTGTAAAATAGACTATTTGGTTTATTTTTGTCAAAATTACCAACCTATGGCCAACACTTTCGACAAATCAAAAATACTCGATCACCTCAAACAAAGGTTCGAACAAGTCAATGATCTCATTAACAAAACCGAAGAAGAAAAGTTACATAGACCGCGTGGAAACAAATGGTCGACCGCTGAGTTAATTCACCACATGATCCTGACGACGGCCTCCGTAGCTTCTATGTTAAAGTACTCACCGGCCCTGTTAAAAATGCGTTTTGGGACTCCCAAACACTCTTCCCGCCAGTACAGTGAAATTTTAGATCACTACAACAGCCACTTTGAAGAGCCCCGAAAAGCACCGGAGAAGTATGTCCCCAAATCTGATGCCAAAATTGATCGGGACAGCTTACAGAGAGACTGGAACTCTATCTTTCCAAAGTTCGTGGAAAGGTTAAAAAAATGGACTGAAGCTGACCTGGATCAAACTGGTGCTCCTCACCCTATCGTAGAAATGCTTACGGTACGGGAACATTTATACGTCGCTATACTACACCTGGATCTACACCTTGGGCAATTGAAAGCAGAGGGACTATATTCGCCGCCAAAAGGAAATTGACGCCTTCTATGACCAAAGCAGAAAAAACCAAGCAGTTCATTATTTCCCAGGCAGCAATTCTCTTTAACCAAAAAGGTTTTTCCGGTACCGCTATGGACGATATTATTGCCCGGACAGGGCTTTCTAAAGGAGCTATTTACGGCCATTTCAAGAACAAAGAAGAAATTGCCGTCGCTGCTTTTGAACATGCCGTAAATACCGTAACCCGAGAAGTACGAGAACGCACTAAGGTCATCGATAACGTGGTAGACAAATTAAAGGCCGTCATTTATTTCTATAAGGAACGCATCCTTAATCCGCCCATAGAAGGAGGTTGTCCGATACAAAATACTTCCGTTGACGCTGACGACCATCATCCTATACTCCGGGAAAAAGTAAAAGCAGCACTGAACACCTGGATAGACCGAATGGTTTATGTTTTACAGAAAGGCATGAAAAGAGGGGAAATCCGGGTTGATGTTGACGCCCGCGAGTTTGCCACTCAATTTATTGCTACCCTGGAAGGAGGTATCATGCTCTCTCAACTCTATAAAGACGTTCGCTATTTTGACATCACAGCCAGGCAATTGTTGCATATGGTAAAAGATCTAGAAAATGAATGACAATTCACCCGCCATTTTACATATTAAAGCTAAGCCCGGAGAACTGCCCGACCCCAGGCTTCCGAAAGATCCGCCCATCCTGCCTTATGTGAGATTCGGGTTCAAAACGCTGGGAAATATTTTTCCCGGACTGGCAGCTAATATTGCCTACCTTTTGTTTGCCACGCCGCGTACGCGAGCAGTACATAGGAAATCCGATCCCATATTGGAAACTGCCCGTCTTTTTGA
>CAZHNG010000004.1:7196-23386 GCA_964533785.1 uncultured Saprospiraceae bacterium
GCATTGCACCGCCACATCGATGGAGAGATCAACCTCGGTTCCGGCAAACGCATCCTCAAAGCCTACGAATGGGGTAAAGGTGAAAGAACCATCTTACTGGTTCACGGCTGGGAATCACGCGGAACCGCTCTTCGCACTTTCGCACCTAAACTGGTGGAGCAAGGATTCAGGGTAGTTACCTTTGACGGCCCTGCCCACGGGGATTCGCAGGGAAAAAGGACCAACCTGATGCACTTTGGTGGAGCAATTACAGCTATGATCCGGCAAATTGGCCCGGTGGACGCGATCATTGCCCATTCCTTTGGAGGGGCTTCTGCCATGTATGCGCTGAGCCAGATCAAACCGGTGACGACTATCAATAAGATCGTTTTGATTTCCAGCCCCGCCAAAATGAACGTTGTCATTCAGGAAGCCAGAAAAAAACTGGGGTTGCCCAGAAGGGTCTACGAGCGTTTCTTATCGAAATTGGAAGCTATGCTTGGAATGCCCATAGAAATGGCGAATATTACAGCACTTCACGATAAAGTATCGGTCAAAGAAGCTTTAATAATACACGATATCAAGGATCCTGCCGTCCCCTACCAATATAGTTGTGCGGTGGCCGAATCCTGGCCGGAAGCACAATTGATCTCAACGGAAAACATGGGGCATTATTTACTAATGAAACATCCCAGAGTGATACAAGAAGTAGTAGAGTTTATTACAGAACGATAGCGCAATCTTACGCCATTTCCTTATCTTGCGCCAACACAAAGTGGTATTCTTCCGGCCAAAAAGAATACGCCGGAAATTGCAAAGATCAGAGGTGTAAAGCCCGGAACAGACGTACATTCTACACCTTACCATAAAACTTTTTCTACACCTACCGGACTTCTTGAACTTCTACAACAAATGAGGGACCTTTCTAATGGCAAGCCCGTTGGTTTCAAGTTATGCATCGGAAAGAAAAGTGAATTTTTTGCTATTTGTAAAGCTATTCTTAAAACGGGTATCTACCCTGATTTTATTACCATTGACGGAGGGGAAGGGAGTACCGGTGCAGCTCCCTTGGAATTTTCCAATTCTGTTGGTATGCCCTTTAGAGATGGATTGGCTTTTGCCCACGATGCCCTTGTGGGTTTTGATTTACAACAACACATTAAACTGTTGGCTGCCGGAAAGATCTTTACCGGCTTCCACATCTTCAGAGCATTGGCACTGGGAGCTGATGCTTGTTATGGTGCGCGCGCCATGATGCTTGCACCAGGATGTATCCAAGCGCTGGAATGCAATAAAAACACCTGTCCGGTGGGCGTAACCAGCCAAAAACCAGCATTAATGCAAGGTTTGGTCGTAAGTGACAAAAAGGTTCGAGTAGCTAATTTTCATGCAGAAACGGTTGAGGCATTCACCGAGCTACTCGGAGCTGCTGGATTGGAAAGTCCCAATCAGATCCGCCGTGATCATATATTCCGGCGGATCAACGTGATCGAAACGAAACAATATTGCGATATTTTTCCATACCTTGAAAATGGGGGCCAGCTCGATGAAGCTACCGTTCCTGCTCCATATGTCAAAGCCTGGCAACAAGCCGTTGCAGATCATTTTTAAACCCTGAAAACTAAGCCATTGCCGTTACCCTCCTTTGCCAGGACGTTTTATCAAACTTTCGGGTCCGGGCCTTCAGGTGTTCAATCGCCTCTTCGGTTGAATTGAACATGCCGTCAATATTCACAATATGTTCGGCAAGTTTTTTATAATTCTTTGCCATCAGATAGAAAAAGATGGGAAGGTAATCGATCCCGTCAAATACAATCGCTTTGTTTTCTACGTATTTATCCAATGTCTTTTTAAAATACTTAGGGTGCTCTGTCCAATGCAAATGCGGTTTAATGTGATGACTGATGTGGTAGCCATCATTCCAGCATTTGTGATTGTATTTAACATTAATGCAGGTAATACTATTCTTATAGGGATTAGCAGGATCTTCGGGATCGACAAAAGCATGCTGAGTGAAATTCCCCATCATCATAATGATCCTGGATATAATAAAAGGTAAAATAAAAACCATTAAGGTAGCTGAAAAACTGATGAAACTCAATCCAAAGCAAAGCAAAATAAAACTAACCTCACCTCGTAAAGCTCTTGTAGCGAGCTTGGTACGGTTACGCATTTTAAAATATCCTATTAACTGTTTCAAGCCCTGAAAAATAAAATTCACTAAGTAAGCCAACCAATCTCTAAAGTTATCCCTTTGGTAAAACATAGTGGAACTGATATCATCATCCAAATTATTTTCTGCATGGTGCATATGAATATGGTGTACATAATAAGTTTCGGGGGTTTGACCAAAGAACGGGCCGATAACCCAAGGCAAATAATGATTCATAAGTTCATACTTCCGTTTGAACCACTTCCGGTGACTGGTGCAATGCAGCATTAATCCGAATGGCCCTTTATAAGTGAAGTTGTTCAGAAAAAAGTAGAGGATTGCCAGCAATGCCCAAACCCAGGTATTTTCGACGAAATACAAAGCAATACCAATCGGCACCATCGTAAAGGTGATCTTTAACGTAAGGTATACGAACGGAAGATCCCGTTCATCATTGATCAGGTTTAAAAAAAATTTGTCAAAAAAGTTGTAGTTGTTAGGTGGAGTGAAGACGGGGTCAGTAATTACTTCGAGTTTTTTCATGATGATATTGTAAAATTTATATAAATAGTTGTTTCGTGAAACTAAAAAGTTCAAAAAATTTTGCTTACAAAATGTTTTCAGATTCAGAGAGTCCATCCACGAGGCTTTAAGGAAATACCTGGCTAAAAAGTTTTAGCAAAGGACAATGATATTCTATTACTCCTGATTAGAATAGCGGTAGAAATCTTAAGCAAATCACGCAAAAATAAAACACAAAGAATAAAAAATGAGGCGCTTTACCAAATTGGAAGTGACAAAATGACTTTTTAGTGATATCGTTTCCGGAACAAAAAGGGAGTCTATAATGGTCTCGTATAATTAAAACAGAGAAGTTTGTCCGTTATCGTCAACATCAAAATCAATAGTATCGCCGGGTTTTAACGTTTCTTCTTCCGGTAGTTCCATCTCCTTAATGTTTGACAATTTATTACCACTTAATTTATTGCCAATAGCTTTCCATCCTTTCACCCCAACGAATTCTTCTACCTTCAATTCACCTTTCATCTTTTTGGATTTTACCCGGACGGTATATTCTATCCGGGCTTTCGGCTTCATGGTGGCGTACATCAATTTGCTGTCTTTATGGTCGCTAATGAAGCCGAAACGCTGGTTGATGGAATTGGTTTCTATTTGGAATCTTTTGACTACGGTCCAGCCTTTATTGCCTTCGTAATATATGGCGCTGATAACGATATCTTCTTGATATTTAGTAATTTCAAGAATTTCCTGGGGGTCAAATTTCCGGTTGAGATCGAGTTCGGCAATCTCGTATTCACCATTTTTGTAAAGGACAATAAGCTCGTCACCCGTATCAAATTCCCCTAAATACAACCCTCTTTCATCCATGTTCAGGCGGCCGCTGACTTCATCCATCCAGACCTTCAGGGCACCGATCGTAGATTTACCTGTTTCTTTAAGGCTAACCCGCTTTACCGGGTATTTGGTGAGTATATTTCCCTGCGAATTTCTTCCTTTGATGGCCAATTCTGCGAAGTCAAAATCAAAGTTTTTGATCTTGGCGCGGCAACCTTGTGTCAACTGTATGTTGATGACCTCCGCTTCGCCATTGGGATTGGCAGTGAAATAATGGACTTTGGAATTTTTGGTTCCTTTGGTCAGATCATAATCCCGATCCCGGGTAATAGCCTTTACCTGAAAACGCTTTACCATTGTTTTGCCTGAAGCTCCGTCCAGGTAAGCCATATTATAAGTTGTCCTGTCATCCCCTTTTTTCCAGACGTCTACATGAATGATATCCTTGCCGACGAATACCTTATCAGATATTTTGGTTACTTGAAAATTTCCATCCCGGCGGAATACAATAATGTCATCAATGTCGGAACAATCGCAGACAAATTCATCCTTTTTGAGACCGGTACCGATAAATCCTTCTTTGCGATCAACGTACAATTTAGCATTGTTGGCTACCACCGCGGTAGCCTGGATAGTGTCAAAGGTGGTTATTTGCGTTCGCCGTTCCTTCCCTTCACTGTATTTTTCAAGCAAACGCTCAAAGTAGGCAATAGCAAAGTCAGTTAAGTGTTCCAGGTCATATTTTACCTGCGCCAGCTCTTCCTCCAGTTTTGCTATTTGTTCATCAGCCTTGAAAGTATTGTATTTGGAAATTCTTTTGATCTTTATTTCGGTAAGGCGAATAATATCTTCACCAGTGAGATCGCGCATCAAGGGAATTCTCGTATCATTAGGCTTTACGGCTTCCCCGGGGACCACGATGTATTTTCTCAAACCTTCTTCAATAACTTGCAAAACTGCTTCCCAGGTTTCACATTCCTCAATATCCCGGTAAATACGCTTTTCAATAAAGATTTTCTCCAGACTGGCAAAATGAAGCTTTTCTTCCAGTTCGCCTTTTTTGATCTCCAGTTCGAGCCCTAACAGGTTTTTCGTCTGTTGCGTACTAATTTCCAATATTTCTTCAACGGTAATGAAGTGCGGTTTCTCATCAATAATGATACAAGCATTGGGAGATATGGATACTTCACAATCTGTAAAGGCATAAAGCGCATCTGTTGTCACATCGGGAGAAACTCCGGAACCAATTTCTATCTGGATCTCAACATCTTGCGCCGTATTATCGTGGATCTTTTTGACCTTTATTTTGCCCTTATCATTTGCCTTTAGAATACTTTCTATCAGGCTGGAAGTTGTTACTCCGTAAGGCAATTCTTTAATTAACAATATCTTTTTATCAAGCTGTTCAATTTTTGCCCTTACTTTAATTTTGCCGCCCCTTTTTCCTCCATTATAATCACTAACATCGACCATCCCCCCGGTCAGAAAATCAGGATAGATCTTTACCTTTTTACCTTTTAAAATCTTGATTGACGCTTCGATCAGCTCTATGAAATTGTGGGGCATAATTTTAGTAGACAGGCCAACAGCGATGCCTTCTACGCCCTGGGCCAACAAAAGCGGAAACTTCATCGGCAAGGTAATGGGCTCCTTATTTCGCCCGTCATAAGACAGTTGCCATTCGGTCGTTTGATTATTGAAGGCAACCTCTAGTGCAAATTTAGTAAGCCTGGCTTCTATATACCTGGCCGCCGCCGCTTTATCTCCGGTACGAATGTCCCCCCAGTTCCCCTGGGTATCGATCATCAACTCCTTTTGACCAATGTGCACCAAAGCATCACCGATAGCGGCATCACCATGAGGATGATATTGCATGGTGTGACCAATAATATTTGCCACTTTATGATACCGTCCATCATCCTTTTCCTTAAGTGAATATAATATCCGGCGCTGCACGGGCTTCAAACCATCATTAACATTGGGTACCGCCCGTTCCAAAATGACGTATGAGGCGTAATCCAGAAAATAATCCTCATACATACCCTTAAGGGTGATTACCTTATCCGTATCTTCGGCTTCACTTCTTTTTCCATTTATTTCGCTCATGCTACTTTTAAATACGCTTAATTGCCAATATTAGGAAAAACTATTTTATGGACAAAAATAAAACAAAAAATTTATAGTTTAAAATATTTTATACTCAAACCCAACTCAGCACCTTAACATGATTCATTTCAAAGGTTTACGACCGTATACAGTTATACTGAATATTCCTGTTTTTTGACTGAATGTGTTTTGCTCCTCAGTTGTTAAATAGGCATTCAAGAGGCTATCCGGCAATTCAATTGGCTTTTTGTGCTGAATAGCTACTTCCTCAAATCCACTCCTTTCAATTATCGCCAGATAATCGTCCTTTTTGATGGCACCGGCAACACATCCCGCATACAACTCCGCATCTTTTTTTAGCCCCTCCGGCAAATTTCCTTCAATAACTATATCGGAAATACTAAAGTGACCTCCAGGTTTGAGGATTCTAAGAGTCTCCAGAAAAGCTTTTTCTTTATCTGGCACAAGATTAAAGACACAATTACTCACTACCACATCGGCCGTATTATCCGGTAAAGGAATATGCTCAATATCCCCCTCTATGAAACTAACATTGGCATACCCTAGTTTATCAGCATTCTGCTTTGCCTTAAAGATCATTGCCGAAGTAAAGTCTATGCCGATCACTTTTCCGTTTTCACCCGTTTCGGCGCGAGCGACAAAACAATCATTTCCGGCTCCCGATCCCAGGTCTACGACAACGTCACCTGGCTGGATTCCCGCAAATTCTGTGGGAAGTCCACAGCCAAGATGAAGGTCTGCATCTTTGTTGTAGCCTTGTAAGTGCGAGTAATCGTCGGCCATGATGGAATAATCCATGCTGGAACTACTACCAGAAGTCTCCCCACAACAGCCCTTTGCTTTTCCGTCCGTGCTATTTTTGGCAATTTGACCGTATTTCTCTTGTACTAATTTTTTGATGTTCTTCATTGATAATGATTTAAGATCCCAAACAAATAAAATTCAACAATAAGAATCACTCTCCAACCATTCTATATTTTCGAAATACTTGCGAAAAGCAGTAAATGCTTTGTGTAAAACTTCCCAGTCAATCCCATAACAAGATTTGACCCCGTTGATCTGACCGGTGACCAAACCTACTTTTTTCAGCTCCTTCAAATGCTGTGAAACGGTAGCCTGCGCCAGTGGCAATACTTCTACAATTTCGCCGCAAATACAGGTCTTCCGTTCTGCCAAAGTCTGCAAAATGGCAATTCGTGCAGGATGAGATAAAGCTTTCGCCCATTCTGCTATTTGTAGTAATGATTCGTCGAATTCATTCTTTTTGTTGATCGCCATGAGCTATGGTTTGAGTGATGAATTGAAATAAAACTTTCGTTAGGAAATAATTCCATTTACAAGCATTTTAATTATATATCGCAAATATACGATTAATTATTGATTTTCCTACACTTCTAAAATTTATTCTCAAAGAGCAGCAGAACCGAACCTTCGTTCGTTTTATAGTCGGCAATTTGTTAAAACAGGCAAATACTTTTTATAAATTGATGCATTTGCGTTAAATTTATATTAAAGAGTATACACGCATCTCCAATTTGAAAGTCTTGTTGTAGCTTAAGAGGAGGATCCCAAGACGGGAAATTTATAGACATATATGGAAATTGCCTTGCCATTGAATTATCAAGAGAGTGACCTCATCAAAGCATGTGTCCGCAAAGAACGCTGGGCGCAGCAGAAGTTGTATGAGGATTACTACAGCCAAATGATGGGTGTTTGCCTGCGCTACGCTAATAATGAGGATGATGCCTTGGATATTTTGCATGAAGGCTTTATTAAAGTCTACAAAAACATATCCAAATATCAGCTTGGTACTTCCTTAAATGCATGGATAAGACGAATAATGGTTAATACAGCCATTGATTACTACCGCAAAAGTGTCAGAAGACGCACGGAGGATATTGAACAGGCGTATGACATTTATTCTAATGAAGCTGACGCGATCAGCCAATGTACGGAAAAAGAAATCCTGGAAGCCGTACAAAAATTATCACCGGCATACAGGACAGTTTTTAATTTGTACGTCATAGAAGGGTATTCACATAAAGAAATAGCGGATATACTCGGTATAACCGAAAGTACCTCCCGCTCTAATTTGGTTAAAGCACGTGGAAATTTAAAATCATTATTGACTGTGAGACTATTTGGCTATGAAGAATAATGACTTTGATGCATTATTTAGAGAAAAACTAAAAGGCATTTCGCCAAAATATGATCCTTCTTCCTGGGATTTGCTTTCCGGGAGGCTAGACGATGTTATCGCAGATAATGATCCTGCTGATGATCTTGGCTTTGACTCCACTATAAGGAATAAAATTTCAAATATCAATGTAGCCTATAACCCAAAACACTGGTCGATATTGTCGATTAGACTAGATCAAATGCTGGCCTTCAAGCGCAATTTCTACGCTTTAAAAATTACGGAGGCCATCTTCATGATGCTATTTCTACTCTTGCTCCTGCAATTTCTTCCGGATCAACAGAAAATCACCCCGGAAATCGAGCCAGATCCAGCTACCATAAGAAATAACAGTACTAAGCCTTATAAGCAAAGTGGTTCCGCTATTGCTAAGCAATCAGATAAAACTGAGGGGAATACTACAACTGACAATAATGGTTTAGTCAAACAAAATTCTACGTCAATAACCACTCCAGACCGGAGCGATGATCCAATAAATAAGTCAGCAGTTCCTGTCATACAAAAAACAAGTGCCCACTCCGAACTGGCAAATGACTTTCACATTAACGACGCCTGGAGTACCCCCCCATTACTTAGCACTCCAGAAACGATCAATAACTTTCCACCCCAACTGCTGCTCACACCTTTGGCAAGATCACAACAAAAACCTACTTCTTTAACAAAAGAAAAACCAATGGCCCTTCGCGGTGGGTTGGCAGATGAACTTCCTCCTTCCAGTGCGATGGGAACTTTCGCCTTACTGCCCTCGGTCATGGAAGAATTGTCCTCTTCCATTCAAAGAAACACTGAGATAAGGCTAATATCTCCCGTGCAAAAGAAAGCTGGACTGAGATTAGGAATGTTCGGTTCTGCTGATTTTAACCGCATTGTTACTCCTCCAGATAATAGAGAAAGACGATTCAGCACAACCACCCGCTATGCTATTGGTTATTCAGGAGGTATTTCACTAGGTTTCGAAAAAGGTCGTTGGGAAGTAGAAACAGGCGCTATTTATTCAGCCAAATTTTACAATCCACCAACGGTATTATACATCTTCGAAGGCAGCGTGAAAGAGGGCGGATACACCGGAGCAGGCTTGAAATACTTTGAATTAGATGCACTGCAGATCCCACTCAATTTCAAATATTTCTTTGTTTACAAAAATAAATGGCGCGTTTATGCCATGACGGGTGCTTCTCTCAGCATCATTAACTTTGCCAGGTACTATTCCGCCAGTCAGGATGCATTCAGCACCCTCAATTTCATACCGGCACTAGCTCCTCAATTCCAGAATAATAATCAAAAAGAACCTTTGCCTTCAGAATTGATCAAACAGGTTAAAGATCTGGAAAGCGGCTGGCTGGAAGGTGGTTCATTCTGGGAAAACAGTTATTTCACTGTGAATGCCGGAATTGGTATTGAACGCTATTTCTCTAACAAATTCAGCTTGTTCGTACAACCTACTTACCAGCAGAACTTCAACTTACTACCTGGCTTAGTCACCAATGAAATAGGCCCCAACCATGACAAGTTCAGTACCATGTCATTCTATACCGGTATCCGGGTGCGTGTTACAAATTGATCCTTCATAACTTGGAAAAATTAAATTTTAAACTTAAATAGCCACCCTAACCAGAAAGCACATTCCATGTATTCAAAGGAGCAGCAAAAACACTACTTCGACCTTTCGAAGCAGTATCTCGAAGGTCAGATCAATGAACCTGTTGAAAACCAAATACTGGATTTACGTACCATTTTAAATTACCATGAATGGAGGTATTACCAGCTAAATGATCCCGTGTTGAGCGATTTTGAGTACGATCAGCTTTATAAGCTGTTAGAAAAATACGAAGAAGAACATCCCGAACTCATCACTCCCGACTCCCCTACTCAACGGGTATCTACGGACCTGACCAGCGAATTCACTTCTGTTCCGCACCTGATCCCTATGCTTTCGCTCGATAATTCTTACAACGAAGCGGATTTGCTTGACTTCGACCGGCAAGTGAAAAAGCATGGTGAATTAGCTGCCGATACACCGGTAGAATATTCTGTAGAGCCTAAATACGATGGCGGCAGTATTGCCCTCATTTACGAAGACAACTTAATGGTACGGGCTGCCACCCGCGGGAACGGCGTCTTAGGCGAAGAAATAACCAATAATGCACGGGTCATCAAATCCATTCCTTTAAGAGCCGATTTTTCTGCTCACGAAATCAGCAAAGCGGAACTTCGGGGAGAAGTACTCATCCGCAAGGACAAGTTTTTGGAGATCAATAAAAAAAGAGCTAAAGAAGGACTTTCTTTATTTGCCAATGCCCGCAATACAGCCTCCGGAGGTTTAAGAATGAAAACGCCCAGCGAAGTAGCAAAACGAGGACTGGAGGCTTTTATCTACCAGTTGAGTTTTGCCGCTGACAAACAAGGTAATGACCGGCTTCCCAGCATAAAAACCCACCACGACAGTATCGAAATGCTGGGAAAGCTCGGATTTAAAATCCCCGTCAAAGAGCGAAAATTATGCCGCAATATTCAGGAAGCAATTGATTTTTGCCAGGAGTGGGAGGAAAAACGAGAACAATACCCCTACGAAATAGACGGTATGGTCGTCAAAGTAAACGACCGGGAACTTCAGGAAAAATGTGGATATACCAGCCACCACCCACGCTGGGCAATCGCTTTCAAATTTAAAGCAAAACAAGCGACATCTGAATTGCTCCGGGTAGAATACCAGGTAGGTAAGATCGGCTCAATAACGCCGGTGGCCAAAATAACCCCGGTACAGCTTGCAGGTGTAACTGTTTCATCGGTATCCCTCCACAACGAAGACTTTATCAAAGAAAAGAACCTAAAGATCGGAGATACCGTACTCGTTGAAAGAGCCGGTGATGTCATTCCTTATATTGTAAAGGCAATGGATGAATTGCGGGATGGCAGCGAAGAGGAAATCACTTTCCCGCATACTTGCCCGATCAATACTACGGAGGTAGCAGTTCCCTTGCTGCGGGTAGCAGGAGAAGCCGCCTGGCGATGCCCCGACTGTGTCTGCGGTGCTCAGGATCTGCAACGTATCATTTTTCACGTTTCCAAGGATGCTATGGATATTGACGGATTTGGTAAAAGTATTGTTGAAAGATTCTATGACCTTGGCTGGCTTAAAAACATCGCGGATATTTACCGGCTTGATTTTAATAAGATCAAAAACCTAGAGGGATTTGGAGAAAAATCAGCAGAAAACCTACGAAAATCAATAGAAAAGGCAAAGAATAATCCCGTTCACCGGCTTCTTCACAGCTTGAGCATCCATCATTTGGGAAAGAAAGTATCCAAGTTACTGGCCGCAGAGATCGATCATGTACTGGAATTAAAAAACTGGCAATTAGAAGACTTCGTAGCCATCAAAGATGTCGGACCAATTGTTGCCCAAAATGTTATCGACTGGTTTGACAATCCCAACAATATTGCTTTGCTCGAAGAAATGGAACAATTAGGCGTTAACCTCTTGCAAAAACCTGCCGACCAGCCCGTTCAAACGCCAAAGGAAGGCCCGCTTGCCGGGAAGACGATCTTGTTTACCGGCACCCTCCAAAAACTGGGCCGAAAGGAAGCTAAATCGCTGGCCGAAACCGCCGGAGCCAAAAATTTAAGTGCGGTCAGTTCCAACCTGGATATTCTTGTCGTAGGCGAGAAAGCCGGCTCAAAACTCAAAAAAGCAGATGCGCTTGGCACCGTAAAGATCATTTCAGAAGAAGAATTTCTGGAATTAATCGAAACAAATTGACCCCAATTATTTTTAATCTACTTTTGTGTTCTGTTTAAAATTTAATTAATGAGCCAAGCTGACTCTTTGGGGCGACTCCCGATTGCAAAATTATTGCTCCAACAAGCCGTACCTGCCTCGATAGGCTTCCTGATCATGTCTATCAACGGAATTGTTGACACCATTTTTGTAGGGAGATGGACGGGAAGCATGGGCATTGCAGCCATTACCGTGGTACTACCCATAACTTTTCTGATCGCCTCTATCGGCATGTCCATTGGAGTAGGCGGAGCCTCTATCATTTCAAGAGCATTGGGTGCCCGGAACCGGGAAAAAGCCTTCCTGGTTTTTGGCAATCAAGTTACTTTAACGATCCTTATTTCGGTCATCGTAGTTTCTGTTGGCTCATTTTACCAAGAACCGGTTCTAAATATTTTCGGTGGCCGGAAAGATATTCTTCCTTTTGCCAAGTTGTATTTTCAAGTTACGCTTTACGGTATTCCTTTTTTGGCATGGGCAATGATGTCCAATAATGTCATGCGGGCTGAAGACCGCCCCAGAATGGCCATGAACGTACTGCTGGTACCCGCTATTACGAATATTATTCTCGATCCCATTTTTATCGTTTGGTTAGATTGGGGAATCGAGGGCGCAGCCTGGGCAACCACACTTTCCTACATTTCCAGTGCCAGTTTTGCTATATGGTTTTTTACCCTCGGACCTTCTGAACTCAAAGTCTCTTTTAAAGAACTTTTTTTACGCCCGGCCATTGTCCGGGAAATCTTCGCGATTGGAGGCGTCACCCTCGCCCGACAAGGTACCATAAGCATACTATCCATCATTCTGAATAATTCATTGTTAAATTACGGCGGAGAGATTCAGGTATCCGTCTACGGTATTATCAACAGGATGATGATGTTCGTCAATTTTCCGGTTATTGGAATTACTCAAGGGTTTATCCCGATCGCAGGCTATAATTATGGAGCGCAAAAACTAGCCAGGGTAAGGGAAGTGATCAGTATCGCCATCAAATCGGGTACGCTCATCGCTTTCGGAATTTTCAGTTTCATTATGCTCTTCGCTCCTTACATCGTAAGCGTATTCACCAATGATGCTGAACTGATTCGACTTTCTACTCCCAGCTTGCGATTGGTATTTCTCATGACTCCGCTCATCACCTTACAGCTTATCGGTTCGGCCTACTTCCAGGCTATTGGTAAACCGCTGCCCGCTCTCCTGCTCGCTTTGACGAAACAAGGCTTTTTCCTCATCCCCCTTTTACTGATCTTACCGCCTATTTTCGGGCTCAATGGAATATGGTATTCATTCCCAATTGCGGATACTCTGGCGGCTACCGTCACCTTCCTTTATTTAAGACGTGAAGTTAAGCGAACATTGAACTAGCGCAACAACTGGCCCAGTGTTCTCACACCTTTCTTCTCCAGTTTAGCCAATAATTTCAGGAACAGATAACCGGTAATGAACGCATCGCCCGCAGCAGTGTGCCTATCCTCGGTAACGATGCCGTATTCTTTGCAAAGAGCATCTAAAGATAGATCGACCATTGGTCTGTTAAAGGTGTGGTACTGCGGGTGCACCAGCCGGTATGCCAGTCTGGCGGTATCAACAGCCCTGTTTTTCAGCCGGGGCAATCCCATCCTTTTCAAAGCTTCATTGATCATTGAAATGTCAAATCCGATGTGGTGGCCAATGATCACATTATCTTGCAGAATTTCCAGTAAACGTTTGATAGCATCAGGTTCTGAAACGCCCAATGCAGCATCCTGATCGCGTATGCCGTGGATCAAAATGCTCTCTTTATTGACATCGGACTTTTGATATCTATAACCACTGTTAGCTGTATTTCCTTCCTCTGCCGGCCGCACCAAACAATCCCAACTTTCCCGGATATGCATCCGTCGTTTGATAATGGGGACTGCTCCAATGGAGAGCAATCGGTCTTTTCGCGGTTTTAAACCCGTTGTTTCCGTATCAACTACCACGTAGCGGAGCTCATCCAAAGTCGCTTTTTTCTTCCAAGTCGACTTGAAGCCATCTAGGTATCGCTGGTAAAATGCAGGGTATTCTTTTTTTCTGAATGTAAACATTTGCAATGAGCGATGAACAATGAGCGATGAACAATGAGCGATGAACAATGAACAATGAGCGATGAACAATGAGCAATGAACAATGAGCGATGAACAATGAACAATGAGCAATGGGTTTATCGTAAAAAGCCTAATTGAAACCGTATGGTTAGTAGATTCTGTATCCCCCGGATGGCCCGGAAGCTATTTCGCATATTCAGTCTTTCCATTTTAGTTAATGTAGAAGGGGCAAAATAACGACCAGTATTCTTGTTCTTCAAACCTTGTAGTGCTCGATAACGAACCAGTATCTCATACGCGTCAGCCGCCTGGATGAACAATTCACTATTTTGCGGTTCTAATTCCGCCATCTTTTCAAAACGTTTGATCGTATTATTTACATCGGGAATACGGGCATTCAGGATCAAAGCACGGGCGGCATCACACAGGGGCATCATCGCCCGTTTTTTAATATCAAATTCATCCTTGTGATCCCCGCTTTTTTCGACTACAAAGTTTCTGAAAAAACTGAGAGGCGGAGGGTTTTCCACTGCATATTTTGCCAAGTAAGATAAAAATATCGTTTGTTTATCCAGGTTTTCAAATATATGTTCGGTCAAAAACTCAGCGAGCTTCTTCTTTCCGTAAATGGGACGATAATCAAAAAAAATCGTGGAGTACAAGATGTTTTTGGCTTTAGGTAAGAAAATCCAGTCTGAAAACTGCTTTTTCCATTCACTTAAAGAAAGGCACCAATCCGGATTCCCGGCCATCATATCTGCCGGACAAAAGGCAAAACCACATTCCTGTAACAACTGATTGATCGTTTCACCCAACTCGACATAATAAGATTTGGTGGATTTATAAGCCTCCTCTTCTACATCTTCAAAAACGATGGCATTGTCCTGATCGGTTCTCAATAGTTGTTCTCCCCTACCCTGGCTGCCCAGGGCCAAAAAACAAAAGGAGGCAGCGGGCTTGGGTAAAGAGACCCGCTCAATTGCCAGGTCGATACACTTCTTGATCAGGGCGTCGTTGACTGCTGTCATTACGGTGGAAATGAACGAAATCGATACTTCCTGGTAAATATAAGTCCGCAACAAATGTTCTGCTTTTTGTCGGATGTTACTGAGTTGAAGAGTAGTATTACTCTGTTGGATTTCACGGATAAAAGACGCCGGATTATTGCCTTGTAAGACCAACATATCGTGTTGAGAAATAACCCCGCAAACAGGGGAATCAGCAGTACCGTCTTCCGTTAGTACCAGGTGATGAATGCCGTGTTTCAGCATTTCGATCTGTGCATCGGCGACGGTCAACAATTTGGGAACTGTTTTGACCGGGCTGCTCATGATTGCCGACACCTTTGAAATAAAACCATCTTCGCCACGTGCCACCATATAACGAATGTCCTTATCTGTAACAATTCCCAAAGGATGGGAATCCTCGTCAACAACAATGATAGAGCTTACCCGTTTTTCCGTCATGATGGTTGCCGCCGTTCTGATATTGGTATCTGGACTGCAGGTGACGGGTGCTTTTTCGGATTCCATCCATTGAATGTCATTGAGTGGATTGGTGAGTGCCTCAGTATATTTCTGCTGTCCAATGAACAACCGTCCTTTTTCTTGCTGTTGAGCCGTTATATTCCGAACCCCGGCCGCAAAACTTTGTGCCAGAAACCAACTAGCTTGCGGCGTTTTTTCCAAAACAGCGGTCAAAGGCTTAACCGGAATAGCGTAAATTAAGGTTTCTTCTTTTGTAATCGCCGTTAAAGTATAGATTTCTTCTGCAATTAATGGTCGCAACCCAAACAAATCCCCCTCATCACAATAATCCACCAGCAAATCCTCTTCAGCTTGCTGCCGGAATAACTGAACAGCACCGTCTTTGACAACGTAGATATACGGTTGGGTAGGACTTCCCTGGGCAAAGATCGTTTCATCCGGTTCGTAATATTGAACCACCACCTGGTTTGCCAGCCGCAAAAGATCATCTTGCCCCATTAGATCAAAGGGCGGATAAACCTTTAAAAAATCATAAATCCGGCGGGGGATTTTATTAGACATCATAAAGTAAAATTAGAGGCTGACTCAAAAATACAAATCCTGTCTCAGGAAATTCCCCATTTTTTTACCAGCCAAGCAATAATATTTTGGTTTTTTTAATGATATTTAGCAAATATCTTGCTATAATTCCCAAAAGTAGACAAAACATCAATGCAATGGAAGAAAAACCACTTAAGCAATACTGGAAAACCAATCTCCGCTATCTGGCCATATTACTCAGCATTTGGTTTATCGTATCTTACGGATTTGGAATACTACTGTTCGATGTTTTGAATCAATTTCAAATCGGTGGTTTCAAACTTGGATTTTGGTTTGCTCAGCAAGGTTCGATCTATGTCTTTGTGGTATTAATTTTTGTTTACGTCATCCTGATGAACAGGCTTGACCGGCAATATGATGTCAATGAGAAATAGTTTAAATAAGATTAGACAAGTCTATTATAGACGCTAGCTGTATTGGCTTTTAAACTTGGGGCGATTCTATT
>CAZHNG010000004.1:23396-48728 GCA_964533785.1 uncultured Saprospiraceae bacterium
TGGTTATAAAGTTATAAAGTTATTTGGGGATAAACCTGGGAGTATTTTGTATAACCGTATAACCATATTTCCAAAGCTATACTTGACGCAAAGTGGTGTAGGGCTTCCCAAACCACTTCAACTTCGGTATATTAAAGATTAAATCGAGTAAAACTATCCCTAAGTTAGAGGGACAACACAGTTAGATACCATCCCCAGATACGAGGTTGAAGAGGTGTGAAAGTGGGGATTGGGTGTTCCACTCAGAGGGTTAAATGTGTCCGAGTACTATTGTTAATTATTTGCTTTAAATTTATAACATGGGCGTTCAGATCTGGACATTTATCATTGTAGGAATCACATTTGCGCTATACATAGGAGTAGCGATATGGTCGAGAGCCAGTTCTACTTCGGAATTTTACGTAGCGGGAGGCGGTGTTCATCCGGTGGTTAATGGTATGGCAACGGCAGCGGATTGGATGTCGGCAGCTTCCTTTATTTCTATGGCCGGCCTAATCTCTTTTATGGGCTACCAGGGCGCACAGTATTTAATGGGTTGGACGGGAGGATACGTTTTACTGGCTTTGCTGCTCGCTCCTTATTTACGAAAGTTTGGAAAGTTCACCGTGCCGGATTTTATCGGCGAGCGCTACTATTCACAAACAGCCCGGCTGGTAGCGGTTATTTGCGCTATTTTTGTTTCTTTCACGTACGTTGTCGGACAGATGAAAGGCGTGGGAGTAGCTTTTTCCCGCTTTTTGGAAATTCCTTTCAACTGGGGATTATTCATTGGGGTGGGCATTGTATTTTTCTATGCCGTATTAGGCGGTATGAAAGGAATCACGTATACTCAGGTAGCCCAATATTGTGTTCTAATTTTTGCCTACCTGGTCCCCGCCATTTTTATCTCCGTTTTAATGGTCGATAACCCCATTCCTCAATTGGGACTAGGTGGTACATTAGAAGACGGTACGCCCCTTTTGGCAAAACTCGACCAACTATCCACTGACCTTGGTTTTCAGGAATACACAACCGCAAAAAAGGGATTCACGGATCTATTCTTTGTGACTGCGGCCTTAATGCTCGGAACGGCAGGGTTGCCGCACGTAATTGTGCGATTCTTTACCGTTCCCAGGGTTAAGGATGCCAGAATATCTGCGGGATGGGCCTTGTTGTTCATTGCCTTATTGTACACAACGGCACCAGCTATCGCCGCATTTGCCAAAACCAATCTCCTGAACACGGTTAACAATAAAGTCTATGCAGATTTGCCGGGTTGGTTTAACAATTGGGAAAAAACAGGACTCCTGGTTTTCGAGGATAAAAACGGCGATGGTAAAATCCAGTATTACAACGACAATAACCAGGAATACGTCAACGCCGTAGCAAGCCCGAATGGCTGGGCAGGTAATGAATTAACAGTTGATAACGATATTATGGTATTGGCCAATCCGGAGATTGCCAATCTCCCCGACTGGGTGGTGGCTTTAGTTGTAGCGGGGGGCCTTGCGGCCGCACTTTCTACTGCTGCCGGCCTTTTATTGGTCATTTCCACCTCCATTTCTCACGATCTTCTCAAAAAGTGGTTAAAACCTGATATCTCGGAAAAGCACGAACTGATAGCAGCTAGAGTGGCTATTGCCGTAGCAGTAATCATTGCCGGTTATGCCGGTACTTTACAGCTAGGATTTGTCGCGCAAGTAGTTGCCTTTGCATTTGGTTTGGCGGCTGCTTCCTTTTTCCCAGCCATTGTTATGGGAATTTTTTCCAAAAGGATGAACATGCAGGGTGCAATCGCAGGAATGATTATCGGCCTGGTTTTTACAGCCAGTTACATCATTTATTTTAAATTTGGCGGTGGTACAACTGATCAATACTGGTGGGGTATTTCACCGGAAGGCATTGGAACGATCGGCATGCTGCTCAATTTAGTAGTGGCTTTATCCGTTTCCTACTTGAGTCCCCAACCGCCGGCAGAGGTTCAGGAAATAGTGGAAGAGATCCGCATACCCAGAGGAGCTGGACAAACTGCCGCACATTGACCGCTATCAACTTAGGATCCGCATGAAAAGCGATCAAACAACAGAAAAAATTTTAGATAAAAAAATAGAAGTTTTTGGTACTATGACATTACAAATCAAATCATTAGAAGAATACAAGGAAGTATATGAGCACAGTGTTCAAAATCCGGAAGAATTTTGGGCAGAACAGGCCAGTACTTTTTATTGGCAGGAGAAGTGGGAAAAAACGCTGGAATGGGAATTCCGCACTCCCAGCGTTAAATGGTTTTCAGGCGGTAAACTAAACATAACCGAGAATTGTCTGGACCGGCATCTTGAAGAAAGAGGCGACCAGGTTGCCTTGCTTTGGGAGCCTAACGATCCGGACCAACCCGTGAAGCAATATACCTACAAGGAGTTGTACGTTGAAGTCTGCCGCGCTGCCAATGCATTAAAGGCACTCGGGATGGAAAAAGGTGACCGCATCTGCTTCTATATGCCCATGGTGCCGGAATTAATGATCGGAATATTGGCCTGCGCCAGAATCGGAGCCATCCATTCCGTTGTTTTTGCAGGCTTTTCTGCTACTGCCCTGGCAGACCGTATTAATGATGCTTCCTGCAAAATGGTGATCTGTTCGGATTACAACAACCGGGGCACTAAGAATATCCCGGTAAAAGCCATTGTCGATGAAGCACTGGAAAGGGGTTGCCCGAGTATAGAAAAAGTGTTGGTACACCGCAATACGGGTCAAGACGTCAACTGGAACGGATCGGTTGATGTTTGGTGGCACGAAGCTCTCCGCAACCAGTCCACTTACTGTCCCGCCGAGATCATGGAAAGTGAAGATATGCTATTCATTCTTTACACTTCCGGTTCTACGGGTAAGCCCAAAGGTGTGGTGCATACTTGTGGGGGGTATATGGTCTATACCTGTTTTTCCTTTAAAAATGTCTTTCAATACCAGGAGGGAGACGTTTACTGGTGTACCGCGGATATTGGCTGGATTACCGGACACTCTTATATTATCTACGGCCCCTTACTCGCCGGAGCTACGACGATGATGTTCGAAGGGGTGCCTACCTACCCCGATCCGGGACGATTCTGGGCCATTTGCGAAAAGCATAAAGTCAACCAGTTCTATACGGCCCCAACAGCTATTCGTGCTTTAATGGCACACGGGAAAGAGCACGTTGAAAAGTACGACCTTAACTCCATCAAAGTGCTCGGTACCGTTGGTGAACCCATTAACGAGGAAGCTTGGCACTGGTACGACGAAGTAGTCGGCGAACGCCATGCCCCCATTGTAGATACCTGGTGGCAAACCGAAACCGGGGGGATGATGATATCCTCACTTGGTGGCGTAACTCCATCTAAACCAACCTTTGCCACCTTACCATTACCAGGGATCCAGCCTTGTTTGATGGATAAAGATGGCAATGAGATTACCAAAAATGGTGAAGAAGGCCTATTGTGTATTAAATTTCCGTGGCCGTCGATGTTGCGAACAACTTACGGAGACCACGAAAGATGCCGGCAAACCTATTTCAATGCCTTCAAAGATAAATACTTCACCGGTGATGCCGCCAGGAGAGACGAAGAAGGGAATTACCGGATCATCGGACGGGTTGATGATGTCATTAATGTTTCCGGTCACCGAATCGGTACCGCAGAAGTGGAGAACGCCATCGATGAACATCCGGAGGTAGTCGAAAGCGCCGTAGTGGGCTATCCGCACGAAATAAAAGGACAAGGCATATACGCTTACGTCATTACGCTCCATCCGGTAGAAGATCAAGAGGACTTTACCAAACAGATCCGTGATGTAGTGACCAGGGAAATAGGTCCTATCGCCAAACCCGATGTAGTTCAGTACGTCAGCGGTTTACCGAAAACCCGCTCCGGAAAGATCATGCGAAGAATACTCCGCAAAATCGCCGCCGGCGAAACTTCCAACCTGGGGGATGTTTCTACCCTCTTAAATCCTGACGTTGTACAGGAAATCATGGACGGCGTAAAAGTTTAGGCGAATTAGCGAGTTCAGACGGGTTAGTGAGCGCTAACCCGATGAACTCGTTGACCCCGTTAAACCCGTAATAACTCGCAATAAATTTCGTTAGCAACCAGTCATTGTATAAGTACGTACAAAAACGTAGGAGAATAACCTGTATTTTTGATGTGATGGGTTATACCTAATATATTTGTGTAACCTTTTACTAGGTGCTTATTTATTAGACTTTTGACGCTAGACACTAGACGCTAGATAGAGCAATAGTAATAATCTGATAATCAGTAGATAAATGCAAGTAAGACGATTATCCCGAAGTGCCTTTTTCAATTGATTATCAAACACTTAGAATGTCATGTCAAAAGTCCAATTATTTACAGAAGCGTAAATTATACGCTAACCATTCAAAATCGACATGAACAGAAAAATAATCCCGTGGCTGCTGGTGTGGTTGTTTCCTTTGTTTGTATTAGGGCAAAATCAGAATTGTGGATTGGAAAATCCTTTAGAACTTCCGAATGACGCTCCCGTTACCTATCGTATTGAAATCGACGGATACGCCAATGATGACCTGAGTGACCCTGGACAAGGCGTTTGTGGTGTTGAAGTAAAATTCAATAATAGCACCCCTACTTCTCTGGTACTGACGTTAAGGTCTCCTCAGGGAGAAGAAGTTACTCTTTTCGGCCCCAATAATACGAATGACCTCGATCTTGGCACACTGGGGGACGTTCGATTTGTTCCGTGTGTACCCGAGGCTACAGCGATACCGGATCTGGGATTCCCCGAACAATGGGACAATAACGCATTGATGAACACGGCGTTACCACGCTTTACGGGATCTTATTATCCATTTGACGGATGCCTGCAAAATTTCACCAGCGGTCCGGTTAACGGCACCTGGGAGCTCATCGTCAACAATAGTAACATTAACGATATTTCAGGTTCGAATATCATAGATTTTGAAATCATTTTTTGTAATGAAGACGGTATCTTTTGTTGCCGTGCTAATCCCGGCACAATCGTAGACCCGAATCTTGATCCCGTCTGCATTAATAGCCCTGATGCCAACTTGGCTAATAGAATTGCTCCCATCTACCAGGATCGTGCCCCTGACCCCCTCGAATATGGCTACACCTATATCATTACCGAAAACGATCAGCTAATTGATTACGCCGGCGGCCCTACCCGGCTTGACGGTCCTGATCTAAGCTCCTACCCAGCGGGCGATTACACTATTTACGGTCTTTCCTACCGTATAGCGGAAGGTCTACCATTGATCACTAATTATAATACAATAGATGACTTACGAGCGGAATTTGCTTCCAACACCACTTATTGCGGAGCCATTACTACTTCTGCCTTCAGTTTTTCCATTATTGAGCCGATCGCCGATGCCGGCCAAATCCAAACCGTAACCTGCGCGCGGCCAACCGTAGAAATAGGAGGTGATAATACTTCTGAAGGGAACTTTACCTATCAGTGGACAAAACTTCCGGTTCCCGGTTCCGGAGAAATTGTGGCGGGAGCAGATGAAAAAAAGGCCACTGTAGATGGTGAAGGAACTTTCCAGCTCACTGTAACAAGTAATATTACTGGCTGTACCGCCACAACAGATGTTATTGTGGAAGAACGTATTTCCCCCCCCCTTACTTCCATCGAAGACCCAGAAATCCTTACCTGCGGAAACCCCAGGGTCGTTCTTGATGCCTCCCTTTCCGACAGCGGGCCTGATTACCGCATCACCTGGGAGGAACCCATCCCGGGAAGTAGCATTACCGAAGGTCGGGGTACCTTAATGCCCACTGTTCAGCACGCCGGAGAATACCGACTAAACTTATTCAATATTCAAACGGGATGTGAAAACGATTTTTCGGTGACGGTTGTCGATTCATTCCCTCAAATCAACTTAAATATAGCTACGGTCGATACTGTGCTAAATTGCGCCAATCCAAGTATTTTGCTCGATGCTACCGGCTCTTCAACCGGACCGGGTCTATCGTATATCTGGCGGGTAGAAGGCGGTGCCACCTTCAGTGACGGAAGTCCTAGTAAAATGGGCTTAACCGTGCCTACCGATGTTCCTGCCCGTTACCGCCTGCAAGTCATCGATAATTTTTCCCGTTGCAATCGTTCGGATACCCTCTTGATCACGGAAGATTTCACGCAGCCGCTCGCCCAAGCCGGCCCCGACCAAACCATAGACTGCGGTGAAACAACGACCGTACTTAACGGAAACAACTCTTCCCCTGCCGGAGAGATCGCCTATCAGTGGAGTGGTCCGTCCGGCAGCAATATTCTGGATGCTGAAACTGCCATGCCGACGGTAGATCAAGATGGGCGTTACTACCTCAGCATTACTCATCTCCGAAGCCAGTGCACTTCAATTGACAGTGTAGACGTCGCCGTAAACAATGCTCAGCCAACCATTGATGACCTCATCGCTTCACCATTTGATTGTGTAAACGGCGGAACCCAAACAATAAGGGCGGAGGTCACTCCTTCGGATCCGGCCAATAGCTTAACCTACAGTTGGGTTGGCCCTGGAATCATTGGTAGTGCGGACACTCCTTCTATAACAATAGATCAACCCGGCACTTATACCGTTACTGTTGATGAGGCAGGGCTCTGTCCCGTATCGCAGGATATAGTTATTACCAATAATTTTAGCGTACCGTTCGCAGATCCTGGTTCTCCGCAAACTATCACTTGCACGGTAAACCAGGTCACTTTGGGCGGAACCGCTACATCCGCCGGGCCCGACATCACCTACGAATGGTTCACCAACAATGGCAATATTATTGGCGACAACACCAATAACACCATTGGAACCGATCAAAGCGGTGTCTACGGATTTATCGTAACCAATACCACCAATGCCTGCAGAGATACTGCTTTGATCACGGTTTCTGAAGATACGGCTTCTCCGCTTTTTGACACTATTCCCAACCAAATTATTCCCTGCAACACCGCTTCGGCAACCCTAGACGCCAGCACCATAGTCAGCGGGGCAAACTTACAATATAGTTGGACCGGCCCCTGCATTATTTCTGATCCCTCAGCGGATAATATTACCGTAGATTGCCCGGGAGCATACGTTCTACGAGTGGATAATCCAGCTAATGGTTGTTTTGCATCGGATACGACACTTGTTTCACTGGATCCAAACGTTCCCTTGGCGACGATATCCCAAGACCAGGCCGACATCGATTGTACTGTTGGGAATGTAACCCTTGATGCTTCTGCCAGCAATGGCGGGACTCCCACCTGGTTCCTGGATGGCGTCGCACTTCCTTCCAATAACCTGATCCAAACGGTCAATCAGCCCGGAGTCTATCGTTTGGAAGTCCTAAATGAAGTTTCCGGTTGCCTGGCCGTAGACAGCGTGATCGTTAATGCTGATTGTAAACCTGTTATTAATTTACTGTCAATGGTCGATACGCTGACTTGCTTAACACCGGCAATGGACATTGAAGTAGCGGTTTCACCAACGGGACCTGGCTACGAATACCAATGGACTTCCGCCAATAATTGTTTTGTAGGGAATACCGATAATCCCTCGGTCAGGGTTAACTGTGGGGATACGTACCAACTGATCGTTACCAATCCTAATCTATTACTTTCTGACACCCTAAGCATCACTATACCGGAAAATAAAACTTCACCCGTGGCACAAACCGAAGATTCAGCCACCATTGATTGCAATAATCCTATAGCGGTGCTAAACGGAACGGGCTCCAGTACGGGTCCTAATATGATTTACACCTGGACGGATGAAAATGGAAATATTCTTGCCCGCGATATCAATAGCAATACCAGTACTACGGGAATCTATTTTCTCGAGGTTACCGATACTGAAAATGGTTGTGCGAGTGTTAGTCAAATTACCGTAAATGAAAATCGAGCTACGCCCGCCATTACTTTTGATAGTCTGTTCTACCCTTGTTTTAGGGATTCATTCAGAGTGAATGCCATATTATCACCTGCTTCCCTGTCCTATCAATTGGAGTGGTCAGGACAGGGCATCATGGGTAGTGATACTAGTTCATCTATTATAACCAGCGGTCCGGGGCAATATGATCTAATGGTAACTGATTTAAGGAATGGCTGTACCACTACTGCTACATTGGATTTGCAGGACTCCAATTGTCCACCGTGTTTAACTACGCTTACTCCTGATACTATAACTTGTTCAGTTCCTGAAATTAGCATCGAAGCGCAATTTTGCGACGACTGTACCGGCTGCAATATTGCCTGGACAACGACAAACGGAAATATCGTAAGCGGCGGCAATTCTTTGACGCCAATTGTA
The DNA here is from genome assembly GCA_964533785.1 of uncultured Saprospiraceae bacterium. Classification (GTDB taxonomy): domain Bacteria; phylum Bacteroidota; class Bacteroidia; order Chitinophagales; family Saprospiraceae; genus JANQRV01. The sequence continues at coordinate 31,696 of CAZHNG010000004.1, forward strand.
TCAGAGCCTGGAACCTATACCATTACGGCGACCAAACCTAACGGCTTAGCGAATACGGCAAGCGTAATGGTAACAGCCAGGCGCACGCCTCCAACCGTCAACGCCGGCAATAACCAACTCATCAATTGTATAAGCCCTATTGCAACCTTGGCCGGCACGGTTTCCAATGCTGGGAATGATTTCACCATTGAGTGGAGGCGGCAAAGCGATCAACAGTTTTTTGGCGATAGTCTGAGTATTAACACCAATAGAGAAGGCATTTATACCCTCACGGTAACGAACCTGGAGACAGGCTGTGCGGCCGGCGATGATGTCAATGTCAGTCTGGATACCCTCTCTCCTAGCGTCAATGTTCAACCGCCCGGTGTAATAACTTGCAATGAACGGAGTATTATATTAGACGCTACCGGTTCTACCTTTCCTAATACAGGTACTTTCTCCTGGACAGGCCCGGATAATGTCAATATTTCAGGAGTAAATTCACCTAATCCGATCATCAATAGCGGTGGTACTTATACCCTCAGGATAACGGACACGGTTAACGGTTGCTCTGCTGAAACCGTGATTGACGTAATTGCTGATACCATTCCACCTGCCATACAGGCTATTCCAAACGCACAAGTCAACTGCCGAAATACAGCAGTAACTTTAACCGGCAACCTGGCTTTTCCATCTTATAATTTTGAATGGTGTCAATTGGCTCCTGACGGTTCGGCCATCAATTGTAATACCACCGATCTGGCAATCACTGCTACTACCCCGGGAAGCTATCGTTTCCGGGTAACGGATCCAGATAATGGTTGCACCGCAGAGGATATGGTTATTGTTTCAGAAAATCTGACCCCTCCCGATATCGATGCGGGTATAGCAGGTCCCTTGACTTGTTCCAACTCCCAGATCCAGCTGAACGGTTCTATCCCATCTAATGGAAATTACACCATACGATGGTCCGCGCTTAACAACAGCCCTATTGACGCCCCTGACAGCTTAACACCGACAGTAACGGAACCTGACCTCTATTTCCTGGAGGTGACTGACCAATCCTCGGGTTGTAGCAATATGGATTCAGTGGAAGTAATATTGGATGCACTCGTCCCCGTTCTTAATGTAGGTAACGATACGGTAATCAATTGTTTGAATCCATCTATCCGATTGGGAGCACAAATTTCCACGCCAAGTGCAAACCTTGAATACAACTGGAGCACCTTGGATGGCAATATTGTCGTGGACAGTAACACACTTACTCCTTTAGTGGATGCCGCGGGTACCTATCTGCTTACCGTACGCGATAATACCAATGGTTGTAGTTCTGTTGATTTTATTACCGTGAGGGAGGACATTGCCTCACCAGATGTAAATATTGATGAAGCTGCTTTAGAACCATTAAGTTGTTCGGTCGACAGGGTGCTGATCAATGGCGCCGGGTCTTCTTCAGCTAGCGGAGGCGCTTTAGCCTATAATTGGGAAGCACTCGACCTTGATGTTAATATTATTGGCAATACCCGCCAATCATTCATTGAAGTCAGTCAGCCGGGCATCTATCTACTCACGGTAACGGATGAAACGAATGGTTGTGAGTCAAGTACAGAAGTAGAAATAACCGCAGACTTTAGTACCCCGGAAGTGCAAATTGCTCCGGTTGGAGCGATCAATTGCTACGAGGATCCAGTCTTTTTGGATGGCAGTCAATCTGCTACGGGATCAAATTTCACTGCCACCTGGCGAAACAGTGCGAATGAAATCATCGCCACCGACTATACTACTGAAGTCAATTCGGGCGGCTTTTATCGTCTGATCATTGATAATATGAATAACGGCTGTGTCGATTCCCTTTCTGTATTTGTCCCGGTAGATACTGTTGCACCACAAGTCAATCTCTTTTCGAATGATCTGCTGACCTGTACGACTTCCCAGGCCACTATCAGCAGTACGGTCAATGGCAACAGCCAGTATACCTACGAGTGGAGTACCGCTGGCGGATCTATTGTCAGCAACGCAATGGACAATAATATCACTGTGGATCAACCCGGGCAATATAGCCTTTTGGTAACCGATCAAATCAACGGTTGTAATACAACTGCCGTTACCGTAGTGGAGGAATCGACTGAGGCGGTTACCGGTGCTACGATTTTCGCCGAAAACCCCAATTGCCGCGACCCTAAAAGCGGTAGAATCATTATAGAAACGGTTGAGGGTAACCGTGGCCCATATTTGTTTGCGCTGGATGGGGGGCCTTTTATCAGTCGCAACGAATTCAGAGGATTAAGTGTAGGAGAATACCGGCTTTCCATTCAGAACATCGATGGTTGTGAGTTGGATACCCTGATCACATTAGATCCACCTGCCGAATTTTCTGTTGATCTAGGACCCACCCAACAGATCATTCCTTTGGGTCAGGACGTAGCGCTCAGTCCGGTCATCGTTGGTGCTTACGATACGCTGCGCTGGACAAATGACTCTACCATTCTCGATCCAACTGCAGTTAATCAGGTCGTAATGCCTTTTGAAAATACGTTGTACGAAATTACTATTATCAATTCCGAAGGCTGTATTGCTACTGACAATGTATTCATCAAAGTCGATAAAACCAAAGCGGTATATATCCCCAATGTTTTTGCGCCGGCATCTTCCAATGAAGCCAATAATAGATTTACCATTTTTGCTAAAGACAACGGTACCGTAGATACCATCACAAAACTCTCCATTTATAACCGGTGGGGCATGCTCGTTTTTGAACGGGAAAATTTTCCGCCGAATGATCTGAGTTTTGGATGGGACGGCACCTTTGACGGGCAACTACTCAATAATGGTGTTTTCACCTATACGGCAAATATATCTTTCATAAACGGGGAACGGAAGGTGTATCACGGAGACGTCGTTTTATTAAGGTAAATTTAGGGGACACAAAGACAAGCACTTTACTTTAGGTACCTTTGATCTCTTGTTCCTCTCTTTACCAGTTGAAAGTTAAACAAGCCTAATCATCTCCTTACTTTGATATTTTTCGTTCTTTAATCCGCGCCATAGGTAAGCGAATAAAAAAAGTGCTGCCGACCCCTTCCTCTGATTCTACCCAAATCTCTCCTTCATATGCCAAAACTATCTTTTTGCAAGTAGCCAGCCCAATACCCGTACCGTCGTACCGGTGTCTTTTATCGAGGCGAGTAAACATTTCAAATATTTTTTCTTTTTTTTCGGCGGGAATACCGACTCCATTGTCTGTAAAACTAAAGACATAACTCTCTCTTTCCTTTTTACATTTTATGTCTACGATTGGAGATTGATCGTCTTTTTTGAATTTTATAGCATTGTTAATGACATTTTGGAACAGTTGGTGGAGGTGTGTTTCGGGAATATATAGGTCGGGCATATCATCATAGTTCACCAAAATCTGGGCCTCATTTTCATTGATGCGCTGAATCAAATCATTTTTCACGTTTTTAAGAACATCCGCCGAGGAAATCCACTTTTTTTCGGCTGCTTCACTATCTATTCTGCTATACGAAAGAAGATCTTCGAGCAATTGTTGCATTCGGTTGACGGCGCCTAAAATGTACCCAAAATACTCTTTGGTAGTTTCAGTAAAAGTATCGTCCGCTTGTCGTTTGATCAATCCGGTAAAAGCACTGATGGTTCTCAGGGGTTCCCGCAAATCGTGAGAAGCAATGTAGGCGTAATTGCTTAATTCTGCATTGTAATGCTCCAGTTGTTTGTTTTGCTTTTCAATATAACTTTTTTGGAAGGAAATTTGAGCGGTGGTTCGTTTTTGTCTATGATAGAAAAACAAAATGGTAACCGAAAAGATGAGGAAAAAAACGGCGATGAATGAAAACAGATAATTGGTTGCGGTTTTTGCTTTATTTTTTTGTTTAAGGATATCCGCTTCAAAACTTTGCCGGTCAATCACGGCTTGTTTTTTATTTAATTCATAAATGGATTGGACTTTGGCCATTTGGTTGAGGGTTTGTTCATTTAACAGGGAATCCTTCTTTTTAAACCCTTCTTCTAAAAGATCAAAGGCAATAGAAAAATTTCCGAGGCCCTTATAGCTATTGGCCAATCCGAATAAAGCATCTCCCCTGGGTTTCCAATAGGTTTGTCCGACTGAATCGATGATACGGAGACTTTCATTGAATTCAACAACAGCAGTATTATACTTTTCCTGTTGGTTGTACAAATCACCCAAATAAATTTTAGTCTGGATGATGCCGTAGTACTCTTTCATTTCCTCGAATATTGTTATCGCGTCTTTGAGATTTCGTTCTGCTTGGACGAAAGCCTTGGTTTTCCCGAGTACCTTACCGAGATTTTGTTTGGCATAAGCTATTCCCCGGCTATAGTCATCGTTTTCGGCTATTTCCAAGGCATAGTTAAAAATTTTCAATGCTCTATCCAGATCTTGGTTTCCTTCGAAGCAACAGCCCGTACCGATAATCGCATTACATTTTAACCTATTATTATCCGCTAGCCTTTGTGCCCTGCGATAATACACAGTGGCTTCCGAATACCTTTCCTGATAGTACAGCAGGTTGCCTAAAAGGTAATTTATTCTGGCGATCCCGTGATCATTCTCCCTGTTCTTTTCTCTTATTGTTAATGCTTCCAATAAAGTTTCGAACGCTTTGGGAAAATCACCATGGATTTGGTAGATAGTACCGATCCTGCTTAGAGCTTTAGCCTTCATTTTAGTGAAGTTATCCTTTCCCAGTATTTCCAAACAATTGTTGAAATAGATTAATGCGGTAGGAAAATCTTGTAAAAAAAAGTAACTCTGCCCAAGTTGGTAATTTATGCTTGCCTCCTGGTGTTGGTCCTTTAGACCTTTTGCAACAACCAAAACTTTGAGATAAGCATCAACAGCTTCTTCGAATTTCTTCTGGACAAAAAGGGTATCTGCCAGTGATATACTTTCTTTGAAGGCTTCCTTCTTTGTATCCTGAGGGCCCATATCTTCTCTTTCCTCTAAAAGGAATTCACAGCCTGAAACGGTGAACAGGATCAGCACGCCCCATAATATAGAAAGCACTGTTTTGGAGTACTTACCTTTTAACAGACAAACTTTCGAAAAGTATTTCTCCGCAGTTTTCACTTTTTTGGCAGGTTTATACCATTTCAAATTCAGATAATGAGGAAATAACTGTATCCACCCGTGATTAAAATGATAAGACTTTCCTGTAAATTTGTTTCGAAAAAAAAACATATGCTCATGATTGTTGAAACCCCAAATGATTCCCTGGGTCAAATATAATCTTTTTTCATATTTCTTCTTATGCTTACGTTTTCTTAATCAAAAGGTTATTACCAAACCTTAAGATCCTGAGCATATACCTAAAATTTAGCTGGTGGGAATGAACAAACAGCAACAACAGGAGCAGGGGTTAACAGACCAGTGCTTCGGGAATTAAATACCTGACCTTGCTGCTTGCTTAAATAGTTCAACTGCCGCCACAGGGGCAGCAGTTGAATCATCGATTAAATAAGGAAGGAACTAATCGTCTGGGTCTAGCCATGGTGGAGGATCTCCTCCCTTAACTTCCTTTTGTTGCTGATCGTTCAACACGATCAAGCCTTTCAGACCCTTAATCAAATCAAGTGTACTCATAATTAAATCGGTTTAGAATGAAAAAATAAATTAAAAGTTTAAGTATTATATACCATAAACTTTACGCCCGACAGGAATTCTATTTGACCTAATATGCGGATGAAAGGATAATGAAACAAGTTCAACCATTATACTTTTGAAAAAGTCATTCCGTTTTTCTAATAATAAATAGGAAGAAATGAGGAAAGTATTGCACTTGCCTTGAGAAAAAGGCAAGGGAATTGCGGCATAAAACTTCTGCGGGGGGAAAATTCATGTGTAAATTTGTCTTGTTTGGATTAATAATATCAATTGCAAGATATGTATTAATTCATTCTCATGCAAGAATTAGACACAAATTTATACAACCATAATGATATTTCACCTTCACATCAATTGGGCCAACGCTAAATGGGATAGGCTAAAAAACATCTATAAAATAAAAAAGGGGAGCTAAAAGCTCCCCGGAAAAACACCTAAAACCCATATTCATATCATGAAAACCTTCAACTTTTTCCAGTTTGTTCTATCAACACCCCACTAATCCAAACTCTCCACCAAACTGTATTTGCAAAAGCCAACTTTTCTCTGCTGTTTTTATTTGCGTCTCTTGTTTTGCAAATTTCATCCTTTTGACGCGAAAAAAAATAAAGGTCACTTTTTTTTGAAAAAAAATTAAAATCATCACTGAGGGGCATCCAACACCACTGGCACTTCCATTTTATCATCTTGTCTTTCAATAGATAAGATCACTCTATCTCCCGGTTCGTATTTTTCTAATTCCAATAACAAATCATCTCTTGAAGTAATCGGTACGTCATTGATTTTTTTGATCACATCCCCTAGGATCAGACGGCCATACTGATCGCGATAGGTAGGTCTCAACCCTGCCTTCTCGGCCGCACTGTCTTCAAAGATATTGGCGATAACGGCACCTTTTACGCCTAAACGCGACAAATACTGAGCTGGGATCAAAGAAATTCCCAAAGTTGGACGTTTCAGCTCTCCAAATTCAATTAACTCCGGCACAACCCGTCGAACTACATCCACCGGAATAGAAAATCCAATACCAGCGGAAGCTCCCGAAGGACTGTAGATCTGAGTGTTTACTCCGATCAGTCTTCCCGAAGAATCCAAAAGGGGACCGCCCGAATTACCGGGGTTGATCGCAGCATCGGTCTGGATCGCTTCCCGGATCGGCAAACCGGAAACGGAACGTATTTCCCTTCCCAATGCACTAACTACGCCGGTAGTCAATGTTTGGTCCAGTCCGAAAGGATTACCAATGGCATAAACATTCTGGCCAACCAGCAAATCCTCCGAGGTGCCTAAGGGAATAGGACGAAGCGTATTGGCTTTGGCTTTTATTTTTAATACTGCCAGGTCTTTATCCGGAGCCACACCAATGATCTCCGCTTCCCAGGTCGATTGGTCCCACAATGTTACCATGGCACGGTCAGCGCCTTGAATGACATGATAGTTCGTAATAATGTGCCCGCTCCTATCCCAAACAAAGCCAGAACCGTTGCCTCTGGGTACCTCCGTTACATCGCGGGTCCAAAAATCTAACCGCACGTTGGTCGTTGAAATAAAACAAACCGAAGGAGCAGCGTCTTCAAAAAGCCTGATCGTCGCTTTCTCGTTGGCGGTAAGATCCCTGCGTGTAGTAACTGAACGTTCGTTGCTTTTTAGTCCCTTATCCTCTTCAGCTATAGCCGCCACGGAGTCGGTCGTATAATCAATTTCACTATTTTTCCACGCTACGCCGGCAAAAAAGCCCCCGAACAATAGAATCAGTGAAAATATTAGTTTAATAGTTCCGGAAAATTTCATAACGAATAATTTTTTTCAGTACTAAGTTTTTCTTTTCTTCTTTTTTGCAGCAGGAAAAAGGATATTATTAAGAATCAAACGATAGCCAGGTGAATTAGGGTGTAAGCTCAAATCTGTATCGGGTTCATCCACAAAGTGCTGATAATCTTCAGGATCATGGCCGCCGTAAAAGGTCCAGAACCCTTGCCCGAAAATACCATGGATGTAACGTGCCTCTTCCGCCGGCCTATTTTCTCCGAGTATCAATACATTGGATTTGATATGGCCGCGTTTAAATGCGGTCGTTTGCCCCATAAAACCTTTTACCGTTCGGGTATGACACTGGGTAAGCATGGTGGGGATGGGATCCCATTTTGCAGAAAAATCAAATAGCGTGAAATAATCCTGCTGTGGCATTACCCGTCGGGTCTGTGAATTATCAATGGAGGAGTACTCGTATTCCAACGGATTCTTTTTCAAAGTAAAATCTCTGAAAGCAAAAGTTTTGGAATAATCGAGTTTTGACTGGGCATTGGGGTCGGCGGGATCACCATCATAAATCTGAGCGCAAATATCCAGGCCCTCGGCGGCCAGCGCAATATCGTAGGTATCCGTTGCAGAACACATGGCAAACATAAATCCTCCTCCGATAACGTATTCCTGAATTTTCTTCACCACCGCTAATTTTAATTGAGAAACTTTTCCAAAGCCCAATTCAGTTGCCATGGCTTCCATTCGCTGCTGATTCTCCCGGTACCAGGAGGTATTGTGATAGGTACGGTAAAATTTACCATATTGCCCGGTAAAGTCTTCGTGGTGAAGGTGCACCCAGTCGTACTGGGTGAGCTCATCTTTCAATACGTTCCGGTCGTATACTGTTTCGTATGGTATTTCCGCAAAAGTTAAAACCAAAGTAACCGCATCATCCCAAGGCTGGACTTTTTCTCCCCGAGCACTGATCTCCGGAGTGTAAACAGCAATCTTAGGAGCTACTTCAAGCTTTATAGCTTCCATATTGACCTCTTCATTTGCAATTTCCTGCCTAATCCTTGCAAATTCTCCATCGGTGATCACTTCATAACTAACATCGCGGGTAAGGCATTCTTTTTCAAAAATAGAATTGTGTTCGAAAGCGAAACTTCCGCCCCGGTAATTCAACAACCACCAAGCCTCAATCCCGTTATCCAGTACCCAATAGGTAATACCGTAAGCTTTCAGATGATTTTTTTGTGATTCTTCATCCATCGGAATCAAAATATAGGCCGCCTGGACATTCAAAGCAAAGCAAAAACTCAACAACGCAATACTCAATAACTTTTTCATCTTAATCTCGTTATTTTTGGTAATATTACATAAAACGAAAACTATTCCTTATGGGTTGTGTGTTTGAAGAAGTAAGTAAAGATACTTTATGATAAATTTCCAATATCCAGTCTGGTATATCCTTTTCTGTGTTTTATTAGGGGCAGTAATTGCGCTGTTATTGTACTACCGCGATCAAACATTTAAAGACCAGCCCCCTGTGCTCAATTGGCTGTTGGCGGGTATTCGGTTCCTGGCCGTTACCTGGCTGTCCATTTTTTTACTCTCTCCATTTCTCAAATCCTTATTTACGGAATCCCAACCCCCCATCGTGGTACTGGCTCAGGATGCTTCCGAATCGATTCAGGCAGAATTACAGGGGGAATCTCTTGAAAATTACAAAGAAAGCATCAGAGGCCTTTCTACTGCCTTATCCGGAGAATACGACATCAAAACGTACGAATTCGGAAGCGATATCCGAGAAGGACTAGCTCTAGAGTTTAAAGATAAAACAACGAACCTGTCCGGTGTTATTAATGAAATAGAAGATATATACGGCAATCAAAACCTCGGAGCTGTCATATTGGCAAGTGACGGTATTTACAATGAAGGCAGTAACCCCATTTATTCCAATACCAAGCTCAATGCCCCAGTTTACACGATTGCCCTGGGAGATACCACTCCACAAAAAGACCTTATCTTGAAAAGAGTCTTTCACAATAAGATCGCTTATTTGGAAGACCGTTTTATCGTTCAAATAGACATTGCTGCCCAGAACGCTGCCGGTACCGTCTCCAAATTAACGGTAAGTAAAGTAGAGGAGGGCTCCAATACCGTCTTGGAACAACAGTCCATTCCAATTGACCGTAATGATTTTTTCATTACTAAAGAAGTGATACTAAACGCTTCCGAAGCGGGCGTTCAGCGCTACCGCATTGCCCTAAGTACGATAGAAGGAGAAGTTTCTACCCGGAACAATCGCCGGGATATCCTTATTGACGTACTCGATGCACGGCAGAAGGTTTTGATCCTGGCTGCTGCTCCTCACCCCGACCTGGCGGCCATCCGGCAAAGCCTGCTTACCAATGTGAATTATGAGTGTCAGGTACGGTATATTGACAAGCCGGTCAACGATCTGGCTGATTTTGACTTTGTAGTGTTACACCAACTTCCCGCTTTGGCGAATGGTGCCGATGCCGTTATTAATGAGTTGCAGCAAAGAAAGATCCCACATTTTTTCATCGTTGGTAATCAAAGTAATACCCGCAAATTAAATGAGGTACAAAACTTCTTGAATATGGAAGTAGCCAGTATCAATACCAATGAAGTACAAGCCAAAGTTGCGGATAATTTTACAGCATTTATAGTAGAAGAAAATTTAAAGCAAAAGCTAGGGACCTACCCCCCGCTGATTGCTCCTTTTGGTGAGTTTTTTCCTTTGGGCAATGCTCAAGTTCTGCTTTACCAAAAAATCGGAAAAATCGAAACACAATATCCACTACTGGTCGTTGGTGAACAAAACGGGTTACGAACCGGTGTCCTCTGTGCCGAAGGAATATGGAAATGGCGGTTGTTCAATTACCTCCAGGATCAGAATCACAGCCTTTTTGATGATCTCATCGGCAAGACAGTCCAATACTTAAGCGTAAAAGAGGACAAACGCAAATTCAGGGTCAACCTGGAAAAAGCGATCTATTCCGACAATGAAAATATTGTTTTCGATGCCGAACTATACAACGATAACTATGAATTGATCAACGACCCCGATGCTAGCTTAACCATAACTGACAGCGAAGGAAAAGACTATGATTTTACTTTCGACAAAACATCAAATACATACCGGCTGAACGCGGGCAGGTTCCCGGAAGGTAATTACCAATTCCAGGCATCCGTTACCTACAATAACGAATCATTGACCTTTGACGGGCAGTTCAGCATTGAACCGATTCAACTGGAAATATATGAAACCACGGCAGACCACCGATTACTTAGTTTGCTTAGTAATAAATACGGTGGAGAATTGATCTATCCGGGAGAGCTTGAAGGCGTAGTTGAAAAGATAAAAAATAACAATACGGTCAAACCGGTCATTTATGAATCTTCAAAAACGGAACCGGTCATCAACCTGAAATGGATATTCTTTATTTTGTTGTTTTTGTTAGTTGTCGAGTGGTTTTTGAGAAGATACAACGGAGCTTATTAAGACTATCTGAATATTATGCGGTGAAGATTTATTCGATGAGAAGAACTTCTATGCTCCAACAATAGCTAACGGCAAGCGCATTAATGAGTTCCGGAAAGCACTACTATGAAACAATAGTGGGGAATCATAAAAAACGGAAGCACAGAATAATAATACAAGCCGATCCTCTAACTACTGATTAGTCAGCAAAAAGGTACGAAGAAGTAATTTTGAAGTACCAACCCGAGGTAAGAAACCATTATCGAAACCTCGGGTTAGTGATGATAGTGAAGCGTTATTTACCGAAGAAAAAGAACCTACCAGGTTATGTCATCTTCGGATTCAATACTGTCGCCATCTACCTCAGCAGTTTCTAGAGAATCATCATCATCGTCATTATCGTATTCGTTGTTAGCAGCTAACCGTTGTGCCTCATACTCTTCATGACGACGTGTGTATTCATCGTAATCATAATCCGGCATCAATTCTTCTTTGACGTGATCTATCGTTTCCTGAAGACTGGAAAGGAAACGATTAAAATCTTCTTTGTACAAAAAGATCTTGTGGCGCTCGTAACCGTCACCATTAAATTTTTTTGTACTTTCTGTCAACGTAAGATAGAAATCATCGCCTTTAGTTCTACGAACATCAAAAAAGTAAGTTCTTCTTTTTCCGGCTCTTACTTTTCTGGAAAACACACTTTCAAATCTTCTCTGGTTTCTCTCGTTGTCCACTTTTTTCTATTTAATGACTTATTTAAATGAATATTCCTTACAAAAGTAAAGATTTGTTAAGTAAATCAAAATACTTTTGGTATTTAGAAAATGAAGAAAGTTTATTTTCAAGAAGTAATCATTTCAAATTGAAGTCTTTAAGCTTAATTGTTTTCGGCTTCCTCGAGTCTTTGCCGCTCAAATAAATCGGCATAATAGCCCCCTAGAGCCAGCAGTTCATTGTGTTGACCGGACTCTACAATTTTACCGTCTTCCAAAACGATAATCTTGTCAAATTCCAGGAGGGCGTAAATTCTGTGAGTAATAACGATAGTTGTTTTTTGCGCAAGGGTAGTATTGAGATAACCGAGAATCTGTTTTTCAGTTTTAGTATCTACTGCTGATAAGCAATCATCCAATATGATGATATCCGGTTCCTTGATAAGAGCCCTGGCGATGGAGACCCTTTGCTTTTGGCCGCCCGAAAGAGTTACGCCTCTTTCTCCCACCAAGGTCTTGAAGTCTTCCGGGAGTCCCATAATGTCATCGTACACCGCAGAATATTTAGCAAATTGGTGGATTTTATCTTGCTCCGCCGTAGCATCGCCAAAGGCTATATTTTTTGAAATGGTATCCGAGAATAGAAAAATATCTTGGGGTACATATCCTACCCGTCTCCGTAAATTCTCCAGATCGCCCCCCCGTATGTCCTCACCATCAATTAAGATTTTACCACTGGTAACATCATACATTCTTACGAGTAATTCAGCCAGTGTCGTTTTACCCGCACCGGTCTTTCCGATAATAGCCATTTTCTGCCCCGGTTTCAGTTTAAAGCTGATATTTTTCAACGCTTGAATGCCAGTATCTTTATACTTAAAAGAGACGTGATCAAATTCTACATTACCTTTTATTGCCTTAACTTCTTTCTTTGGTGATGTAACTTCCGGTTTTGTATCTAAAAACTCGTTGATTCTTTTTTGGGAGGCAGCAGCTTGCTGAATGATGGAAGCTATCCAGCCAATTGCGGTTACGGGCCAGGTCAGCATATTTACGTAAATGACAAACTCGGCAATATTACCAGCGGTAATGGTACCTTTCACAACCTGCAAACCTCCGACATACACCGTTATGATAGTACTGGTACCGATCATTAATAACATGAGCGGATAAAATAAGGCATTCACCTTTGCCAAAGACAACGCTTTTTGCTTATAGTCTTCACTTTCATCAGTAAATTTTGCCCCCATAGAGGATTCCCGTACGTAGGATTTCACTACTCTGATCCCAGAATAGATTTCCTGTGCAAAACTGTTCAGGGCAGCTAATTGCTTCTGGATTATTCCACTTTTTTTGTTGATAATGTTACTTACGTAATAAATCGAAATCGAAAGGAGCGGTAATGGCGCTAAGACATACATAGTCAGAACCGGGCTTACGCTTAGCATGGAATAGATGACCAGTACAAAAAGAGAGATCAGGTTAATACCGTATAATACCGCAGGACCTAAATACATCCTTACCTTATTCACATCCTCGGTAATTCTCGACATCAGATCTCCCGTATTATTCCTTTTGTAAAAGGCGAGATCGAGCTCTTGATAATGCTGAAAAATTTCTTTCCGCATATCGTATTCAATGAGCCGGGACATGACGATGATGGTTTGCCGCATAAAATACATGAATATTCCCATCATTACAGCCAGCAGCAATACGATAGCGCCGAAAAAAAGCAAGGTTTGGGCCAGAAAAGAAAAAAAATCGGCTTGAAGGTCAGCTCCTTCAAGCATTTGGTAAAGATTGATATTTTCGATGACCAAATCCAGTGCTTCCCGGATCATTTGCGGCTGTAGTATTCTAAAATAATTCGACGCCGATACAAACAAGATCCCGAACAGGAACCGCCAACGATACTTGAAAAAATATTTGTTTAAATAGGCAAGTTCTTTCACAACAGCGAATTTGAGGGCATTATTAATCAACTTATTATTAACCGATCAAAACCCAATTAGTTGAAATCTATTCTAGGCTCATCTTAATGCGCCACTCCTTAGGATAATAATTATTGACCCTGTTCTTTAATCCTTTCACCCACCCTAGGGGATTGCCTTGGTACTGTACAACGTACCAGCCCTGCAGCATATCATTCCATTTTAACTCTTCTTTTTTCAAGTATTTCAATGCTTCATTTTTTTCTAGCTGCACGACGGGAAAATCTTTTCTCAACCACTGACTCAAAGCTAGTGCATGCGAAGGAAATAAACCCTTTCTTTTCAAGTCTCCTAATACTACTCCGGCGTGGACAACATCCAATGTATTGGCGAGGATCTGTACTGTTTTAACGTGCTCCGCCTTCATCCCGATCACTTTGTTATCAGCAGTTTGATAAAAGGCCACCGGAGCTGCTTTTTCAATCCAGTCAAACAGATGGTCACAGCTCTTGCCGGACAACCTTACAAGGTTCTTAAACCCTTTCACCTTATATTTTTTCTTTGATTTTCCGGTTTTTTTTCGAAAAACAGCCGTAAAAAAGCCTTCCCCCTTTAGCCGGTGAGGAAAGAACTGGTACCCCAAATCACTCTCGGCAATACCCCAATCCTCCGGAACGGAAAGGCGAACTTTTTCGAAAGCCATTTCTTTGGATAACCAAACAGCATTTTCCCTGTTTTCCAGATCGTTATAAGTACACGTGGAGTAAATTAGCAATCCATCATTTTTGACCAATTTAGCGGCATGATGTAAAATTCTTTTTTGCCGGGCAGAACAAAGCCTAATACTAGCAGAAGACCACTCCTCTTTTGCTCTAGGATTTTTTCTAAACAACCCTTCTCCTGAGCAAGGAGCATCCACCACTACCAAGTCAAAAAGTCCTTCCAGCGGGGCAAAGTTTTCACCATCCCCCCTTGTGGTTATCACGTCAATACTTCCCCACTTGATCAGGTTCTCCCTCAAAATGCGGTATCGGTTTTTAATAACTTCATTGGCTACCAACAAACTTTCTCCGGGTAATGCATCTATCAACAAAGTACTTTTTCCGCCCGGAGCAGCACAAAGGTCTAAAGCAAGCAAAGGTTCTTGCTGATCAAACAAGGAGCGGACGATATGGTGTATGAACATGGAAGAGGCTTCCTGTACATAATAAGCACCGGCATGAAAAGCAGGATCAAGGGTAAAGACCGGCCGGTCAGGTAAATAATACCCATTGTTACACCAGGGAACCTGTTCCAACTTGGGATTAAGTTGGTACGATTTTGAAGGATTGACCCGAATACTGGTAGGAGGCGGGGATGCTAACGCCTTTTGAAAAGCCGGAAATGCCTCTCTCAGCATTGCTTTCATTTGCAGCTTGAAAGCTTCCGGTAACTGATTTGATGGTTCCCCCCCGTACACAGCAGTTAATTCACTAATGTAGTTACCTTCTGGAATAATTGGGTGCTTCCTTAGTAATGGTGATATTATGCGGGTGGCTTTCGGTATAACCGGCATTGGTGATCTTTACCAGTTTAGCTTTTTGCAAAGCTTTAACGTTAGGGGCTCCGCAATATCCCATGCCAGCTCTAAGACCACCAATGTATTGAACCATTACTTCGGCAGTCGTTCCTTTGTAGGGCACTCTTCCCTCTATACCCTCCGGGACAAGCTTTTTGATATCATCCTCCACATCCTGAAAATAACGATCCTTAGACCCTTCTTTCATAGCTCCCAATGATCCCATTCCCCGGTATATTTTAAACTTTCTGCCTTCATAAATGACCGTTTCCCCCGGCGCTTCTTCTACCCCGGCAAAAAGTCCTCCCGCCATTATGGTATCTGCACCTGCGGCCAGAGCTTTCACAATATCACCGGTATAGCGAACCCCCCCATCCCCAATAACGGGAACGCCGGTACCTTGAATAGCTTTTGAAGATTCGTAGATCGCCGAAAGTTGGGGCACACCAACTCCAGCCACCACCCGTGTGGTACAAATACTGCCCGGTCCAACTCCTACTTTAACCGCGTCTACTCCAGCGTCTACCAGTGCTTTTGCACCGGCTCCGGTGGCTACATTCCCCCCAATGATTTGCAAGTCAGAATAATGCTGTTTGGCCATTTTGACGGCATTAAGTACACCCAGTGTGTGACCATGAGCGGTATCAATGCAGATTACATCCACCCCGACTTTTACGAGCGCGTCAATACGTTCCAACATATCGCTGGTAACGCCAACAGCAGCGCCAACAACCAGACGCCCCAGGGAATCTTTACAGGAATTCGGGTAGTTCTGAACCTTCATTATATCTTTATAGGTGATTAAACCTACCAGAGTATTATATTGGTCCACTACCGGCAGCTTTTCGATCTTATATTTTTGCAAAATGTCGCGTGCCTGTTCCAGCGTAGTACCAACAGGAGCAGTAACCAGATCATCGCTGGTCATTAAATCGCTGACCGGGCGATCCAGCTGTTTTTCAAAACGCAAGTCCCGGTTAGTCAAAATACCTACCAACTTATTCCTTTCATTAACAATAGGAATACCGCCGATCTTAAATTTTTTCATTAGTGATAAAGCATCTCCAATAAGCGCATCCCGGGCGAGCGTTACCGGATCAACGATCATACCGCTCTCCGATCGCTTTACACTTCGAACTTGTTCGGCCTGGTCCTGGATCGACATGTTTTTATGGACAATACCGATCCCGCCTTGTCGGGCTATAGCAATAGCTAACTTGGATTCCGTCACCGTATCCATCGCGGCCGAAACAATGGGCGCTTTTAACCTGATTTTGCGGGTAAGTTGGGTAGAAACGTCAACTTCTCTCGGAAGAACTTCGGAATAGGCAGGTACTAAAAGGACATCATCGAAGGTCAAACCTTCACCAAAAAACTTATTATTGTCTAATTTTAATGTTTCCATTCGCAAAATTAGAAATCTATCGTTAAGTTAAAAAGTAAATAGACGGATAAATTCTTTTCTGAAGCGTGATCTTAATCTTATCAAACAGAATTGAAAACCGTATGTTGAATGAAGAGTGGTATAAAAGTCTTAATTATTTAATTTTGGAGTAAACAGCCTCCGTTCACCAAAAAGTGATCTGGCTGTAATAACATAATTCTTGTGTAATGTTTTTGTTTATAAGGTTTATAGCTTGATTTGTTTATACAAACTCCAAATCGTATCAACAAAGGAAACAAAAAAGGATCCGTTGGCTGCATGCAAGCCCAAGATCGTTCCTATTCATAAATAAATCTAGCGTCTAGCGTCTAAAATAATAACAACCAAGTATGATACAAGTGTACGACGATGCCTATTACATGAGACAGGCCCTGAGGGAAGCGCAAAAGGCATATGAAGAAGGAGAGATTCCCGTTGGCGCGGTAGTCGTCTGCAAAAATCAGATCATTGGCCGCGGCCACAATGCAACGGAAAGACTCAAGGATGTGACGGCCCACGCTGAGATCATTG
>CAZHNG010000004.1:48738-52836 GCA_964533785.1 uncultured Saprospiraceae bacterium
AACTGCCGCCGCCAACTACCTGGATAGTAAATATTTAAAAGACTGCACCCTTTATGTAACCTTGGAACCCTGCGTGATGTGTGCCGGAGCCCTGCAATGGGCACAATTAGGCAGGCTGGTCTACGGTGCCCCCGATGAAAAAAGAGGTTATGTGAAAATCGGGCAGCCGTTGCTCCATCAAAAGACCAGGGTAGAATACGGCGTTCTTATGGAAGAATGCAGCTTACTAATGAAGGCTTTTTTCAAATCAAAAAGAGTGGCAACCTAAGTATTCTAGTGCCTTTTTATCCGATAATGTTTTATATTTGAGGTAAAAGTTCGGAAAATATGCTACTTGGGTTTTCTACCCTTCTTTAAAAATATTTTGCACGCGAAAGTCTCCCCACCTTAAACATTGCTTTGTTATATTAGAGCAATATAGCTTAATTATTTCATAAAAAATTAGCACCCCACGAGCACCCTGTTAGCAAGAATGCGTACCGGCTTATTCATTTATTTTTGGATAAAACGGCAGACATCATTACTAAGTCTACAAAAATCGATTCCATGAAAAAAGCTGCCATACTCTCGATCCTTCTATTCATTTTTGGTTTTTCGACCGCCCAGGTGGAATTACCCAAGAGTTTTTCCCAGGAATTTCAAAGTCGATACAGCCCTAATGATATTCCGGCGGCCAAACCAATCAGCTTTAGGAAAGACCAAATGGCTAAACATCGACAAAAGTACGACGGCAGCCCGATCACCTCCTACCCCATCCCCTTAAACCTAAACCCGGACAATGCCGGCAAATGGTTCTCTCTGCCAGGAGGCGGTAGGTTATGGCAGCTTCGATTAGTGCTGCAAGACGCAAAATCCACCGCTGTTTTTTTTCAAAAGGTCCAACTGCCTGCCGGAGCCTACTTACATCTCTACGACAAAGAAAAGCAAGCCATTAAAGGTCCTTTTTTCCGGCCACATATTTCTACGGAAAAACGTTTATTCAGCGGGATTATCCCCAATAATGAAATCGTTATTGAATATTTTGAACCGTGGTATGCGAAAGAGAAAGGCTACTTTGAACTTTTCAGAATGGATCATGTATACGGCGTAGCCAGTAATAACGGCGACCCCAGGTACGCTACTTCCAAAGATTGCCACACCAATATCAATTGTGAAGCCGGAGCAGACTGGCAGGAAGAAAAATTGGGTATCTGTAGGATCGTTATGGTACTGGAAGAAGGCATCGGCTATTGTACAGGTAACTTGATGAACAATACAGCACAAGACCAAAGGCCTTTTATTTTAACTGGTTTTCATTGTCAGGATGGGTTTACACCACTTTACGATCTATGGCGATTTGATTTTAATTTTGAATCGCCTGGCTGTGGCAATGAGAATCTCTCTCCTTCTTTTCAATCTATGAGCGGTTGCACCCAAAGAGCAGGCAGCCGGGATAACGATATGCTATTGTTAGAGTTATTGGCCTCGATCCCTTCCAGTTACCGTGTTTATTTTTTGGGATGGGATCGTACCGCAAATGGTCCCAATATGTCATTCAATATTCATCATCCGCTTGGCGATGTGAAAAAGATCACGCACTTCTACCGGCCGGCTACCATATTATCTTCTCCCATCAATTGGAACAATGATGTACAAACACCTGCTAATCACCACTTTTCGGTAAGATTCAACGATGGCACCTTCGAATCGGGTTCTTCAGGCAGTGCCTTATTCAATATGGATGGTAGGGTGGTAGGGCATTTACACGGAGGCGATGCAAGTTGTGAATCCACACTCGGTTATTTTAGCAGGTTCAGCATGTCCTGGACCGGCGGAGAAGCACAGGAAAACCGTTTGAGTGACTGGCTTGATCCGCTGGGCACTGAAGCAACTACTCTCGATGGATTGACACCAGCGTATAATACAGGGGGAACCATATCGGGATACGTTCAAACCAGTGATGGTAGGGGAATTCCTGGTGTAACCGTGCAATTAGTAGGAATAATTGGTTCTTCTACCGTAACAAATAGCGATGGAGCGTTTATTTTTAACAACGTCCCTTTTGCAAACAACTACGAAATCGTTCTCGCCAAAACCGGAAATATCAGAAATGGGCTTTCCCTGGGGGATTTAGTAGCCTCCCAAAGGCATGTCTTAAGAGCTGCACCACTCGATAATCCTTACAAGATCATCGCTGCCGATGCTGATGGATCCCGGTTTATTTCATTGGCCGACATTGTGGAGTTACAGCGGATCATTCTGGGCATCCAACCTGATTTTCGCAACATTCCAATCTGGCAATTTATGCCTGCTGATTATAAGTTTCCTGATCCGAAGGATCCATTCAGTGAGGAACTTCCCCAGTTTTTTGTAATTGAAAATCTGAAGTTCGATCTATTTGATGTGAACTTTATCGGCATAAAATCCGGGGATACGACCGGTGATGTGCAGATAGAGTAAAACTTTACCAGGTTGCTCCCGGATAGGTACGTTGTAAAAATTGTAATTCGGCGAGGATGTAACCTAAATGTTCTGTGTGGTGCCCGATTCTACCGCCTTTTTGCATCCAGGAATTTTCCGCTGGTTTTTTGAGCGTGGCCCGATTGAGGATTTCGTCAATCCTATTGAAACACAATGGCTTTATCTTTTCTAAATCCGCCCCGATACCAGCCTGTACCATCGATCGATCTGCTTCCGAAGACATAAACAGCTCTCCGACAAAAGGCCATAGATCATCCAATGCGATTTGCATTTTCTGATGACTTTCCTCCGTACCATCTCCCAGTCTGATCATCCATTCCGAACTAAATCGTAAATGGTACTTAATTTCCTTTAGTGATTTCTTGGCGATCGCTATCAATTGTTCGTCTTTACTGTTCAACAATTCCTGGTATTGGAAAAAATGGAATACATCGAACAGAAATTGCCGAACGATTGTGTAAGCAAAATCCGTATTGGGCTGTTCGACGAGAAGAAGGTTTCTAAATTGCAGTACATCTCTTAGATATGCCAGATCATCTTCAGTCCTGCCTTTATCTTCAATTTTTGCCGCATGATCATAGAGCATTCTGGCTTGCCCTACCAAATCAAGCGCTAAATTAGTAATCGCAATGTCCTGCTCCAATACCGGGCCGTGACCGCACCATTCGGACAATCGATGCCCCAGGATCAAGGCATCATCGGCCAATTGAAGTAGGTAATGGAAATGTGCTTGGTTATTCATCATAATAAGACGCTAGAATTTAGCTGGGTTAAACCTGTACCACGCAACGATCTTCAAAATTTTCAAAAATCCCAAATCAAGCAAAATAACAGATCTGTCAATACTCACTTTTCAACGTACCTAAATATGCCCCACCTCATCCGGCAGGTCATAAAAAGTAGGGTGGCGGTACACCTTGTCATTCGCAGGGTCAAACAATTCCTCGCTTTGGTTAGGACTGGAGGCTGTGATGTGCTTGGATTCCACCACCCATATGCTTACGCCTTCATTGCGACGGGTATAAACGTCACGGGCATTTTCGATGGCCATCTTGGCATCAGCAGCGTGTAAACTGCCGGCATGCTTGTGATTTAAACCATTTTTGCTTCTTATAAATACTTCCCAGAGGGGCCAGTCTTTCATTTCTTTAAGATTTTATATGCCAGATATTAGACGATGTGGGTTAGGAATGGGTAGGGTGTGGGTTTACCAGGTGATAAGGTAGGAAGCACTTTGAAAGTGCTTCCTACCTTATATTAGGCTGCTTTCACTTTAGTCTGTTGCTTTTCGGCATAGGCCATTGCTGCTTCACGCACCCAGGCACCATCATCATGGGCTTTTCTGCGGGCACGTAACCTTTCCTTATTACAGGGGCCATTACCTTTCACTACGTTCCAGAATTCTTCCCAGTCGATCGGGCCGAAGTCGTAGTGGCCTCTTTCTTCATTCCATTTCAAATCTGGATCTGGAATTGTTAAACCCAGAAAATCAGCCTGCGGAACGGTATTATCGATAAACTGTTGTCGTAATTCATCATTAGTTTTTCGCTTGATTTTCCAGGCCATGGATTGCGCGGTGTGTTTAGATTCAGCATCACCAGGGCCAAACATCATAAGGGATGGCCACCACCAGCGATT
>CAZHNG010000004.1:52846-53956 GCA_964533785.1 uncultured Saprospiraceae bacterium
CGCCATTTCTTTTTGTTCCTTGGTGCCCTGAGATAGGGTAAGCATAATTTCGTACCCCTGGCGCTGGTGGAAACTTTCTTCTTTACAGATACGCACCATCGCCCGGGCGTAGGGCCCGTAAGACGTTCTCGTCAACATCACCTGGTTGATGATGGCGGCACCGTCTACCAACCAACCGATAGCTCCGATATCCGCCCACGTCAAAGTAGGATAATTGAAGATGCTCGAATATTTTGCTTTGCCGACGTGCAAATCGCCGATCATTTCTTCGCGGGAGGCTCCCAGCGTTTCTGCTGCACTGTATAAATACAAACCGTGTCCAGCCTCATCTTGTACTTTGGCCAATAAGGCTACTTTCCTGCGTAAAGAAGGAGCCCGGGTAACCCAATTCCCTTCCGGCAACATTCCCACAATTTCGGAATGGGCATGTTGGGAAATCTGGCGGATCAACGTCTTGCGGTAGGCATCCGGCATCCAATCTTTGGGTTCTATCTTTTCTTCGGCGTCAATTCTTGCTTGAAATCGTTTTTCCAGGTTCAATGCGTCTTCCATATCTCTACTTTTGCTTTTGCAAATATAATGCTTTTCAAAATAAGAACGAACATTCGTTCGTATTGTTCTTATAAGCCAAAAAGATTATCTTCCTTTCATGGAAAAATTGCTGCTTTTTGTTTTTCTGTTCCCTTCCATTCATTTAATTGGACAAACCAATTAAAAAGAGGCAGATGTACTTCGCTGCGTTCAAGCAATAAATGCCAAGGCAGACTCTTTACAATCCATTGGAGCCGTGGAAAGAAGTTTCCAAATCAGATTTGACTCTATGCGTAATTGTGTTGAAGGACTTTCCCTCATGAATTTCCAATTTGAAGATTTAACGGGAAAAAAGATTGCAATTGACAGTATTGAGACACCAGTTCTTGTGAAAGCTACCGCATCTTGGTGTAAACCTTGTTTGGCGGAAATTCCAGCCATCAATAAGATTGCGGAAGAATACGACGGTAAGTTTAAAGTTATTCTACTTTTCTGGGACGAAAAAGAAACCGTTGCGAAGATGGCTAATAGACTTGTTCGGCGGGATCATCAAACGGCTACAAGCGGCAAATTTTATAC
>CAZHNG010000005.1:0-37613 GCA_964533785.1 uncultured Saprospiraceae bacterium
AATATCGGTGAATTTTTAAACAAATCAAGTTTTTATTTTAAAAATAAAACAAAATGAAAGCCAGCTCTTCAATTTTCAGTAAATCCATCTCATTGTTAATGATCAGTCTCTTGATTTCCTGTTCAGTTAAAAAAACAATTGTCAACGATATACCACCACTTACCAAAGTAGGAGAAAAAGGCTATATAACAAGCGAGTTCATCTATGACCTTAACAATAAACCCACCCCGGAATGCCATGCTTCTACTATTGCTGAAACTTCATCAGGACTGGTTGCGGCCTGGTTTGGCGGAACACACGAAAAAAACAAAGACGTAGGTATTTGGGTATCGAGGCAGGAAGCTGGAAATTGGTCGAAACCGATTGAGGTTGCGAACGGTGTGCAGTCCGGGGACTTGCGCTATCCCTGCTGGAATCCGGTACTTTTTCTTCCACAAAATGGGCCGTTGATGCTATTCTATAAAGTGGGGCCTTCTCCGAGAGACTGGTGGGGGATGCTTATGACATCAGACGATGGGGGTAAGACCTGGGCTACACCGAAAAAGCTGGGAGAAGGACCGCTCGGTCATTTGATCGGGCCGGTTAAAAATAAGCCAATCCAGTTGACTGATGGTACTATCCTCTGCCCGTCCAGTACAGAAACAGAAATTGAAGGAAAGGATTACTGGAAAGTCCACTTTGAATCAACTAATGATAACGGAAAAAGCTGGCAAGTAACCGGCCCAATCAATGACGGTGTGAAGTACGATGCGATCCAACCAAGTATCCTTTCCTATCCGAATGAGAAAATGCAGATCTTATGTCGCAGTCGCCAGGATGTAATTACTCAAAGTTGGTCTGAAGATGGTGGAAAAACCTGGAGTGAAATGACGGCAACTTCCCTTCCCAACCCGAGTGCCGGCACTGATGCATTAACTTTACAGGATGGCCGGCAATTGCTGGTCTACAATCATACTACCCGAAGAAAACAATTCCCCTCCAGCCGGAATATGTTGAATATTGCCATCTCTGAGGATGGTATCAATTGGGAACCGGTAATGACCTTAGAACGCCAGAAGGGGGAATATTCCTATCCTGCTGTCATCCAATCCAATGATGGAATGGTACATATTACCTATACTTACCAGCGGCAAACGGTTAAATACGTTAAAATTGATCCCGCAAAGCTTCAATAAAAGATGCCAGATGCCAGACGATAGACCTTGATACTGTTTGAGCTTGACGGTGAGAGAGTATAGGGTGTGCGACCCTTAAATAGATGACGGTACCTGTGTGTAATCGTCTTATTACCAAACCCTCTATGGCCTAATCTTTAGTTTTCTTGCACTTACTGTAGGGTAAAGTCCTGCGGACGCTTCGGATTTAAAAGAAGAAGAAGTGGAGCCAGTAATCCAGAATAAGGCTTTGCCCTACCGTCGGGAAAATTTCTTTCGCCTTTTGGACATTCATTTTCGGAATTTAGAGGCTATTTGCTACGAAGAGCAAGTTTTTAATCCCCAAACTAAAAAATACGACAAAGAACGTTGGCAGGGAAGGGAAGCCGTTTATCAAAGATATGCTTTACTAACGAGGTATTACAAAGGAAAAGGACAAGATAATCTCGAGACGATTAAAGCGGTATTCGGTGATTTTTTTCTGCATGAAGTGGGTATCTACGAAGTCTATTTGAATCACATTAAGCATATGGCAAATTACATCCAGGAAGCTGAAATTGATCAATACTTTTTCCTCAATACTTTGTTGGCTGTTCTTTCACGTTACGAATTAGCGATGTTATTTTACTATACCATTTCGGACATAGACCCAGCCTTCAGGGAGTTTGCCGCTCAGTCAAGTGTATTTGGTGAATCCTTGGGAAAATATCTCATAAATGAAAAGCATCTTTCCTTACTATAGGTGCTTGGATCTTTTAGAAGCGTATTTAATTGTCTCATCCAAAATGATTGCTTCTTGTAAGACTTCCAGAATTACATTTTCATCAATATCATCCAATTGATAAATAGTTATTCCTGCCACTTGTTTGCGGTTTTTGAAATTCAGTAATCCTTGTGCATTTGATAATTCGTTCGCACGGGTAAAGGCTAATTCAATTCCACTGCCTTTTACCGGGTTCAGGTAACAGATCCAACTTTTGCGGTAGTAGAATGGAATTTTATACCTGATCTTGCCTGATATTTCAGGAAAACCCTGTATGAGATCGTTTAGGTATTGAGCAATTTCCCTTTGAGGAGATTCTAAGTCCAGGATGTAAGCTTCCGCTGGTGTCATAAGAAATAGTAAGAATTAACATTTCCCTTTTCAACCTTCTTTCCCCTTTCTGGTTTCACTCTTGATTGAATATTTTGAAACCAGATAATCATCCGATGAAGTTAAGAATTCCTATTATAACGGTATTCTCCGTATTGGCATTGTTGAGCGCGTTACAGATCTTTAATCTAAATTATTCGTTTGATTTCGAGCAGTTTTTTCCGGATGGAGATGAAGATCTTGATTTCTTCAGGGAATTCGTGGAGGAGTTTGAAACGGACGATAATTTCTTGTTAATCGCTGTCAGAAGAGATTCAGGCGTATTTGAGCAGCAATTCTTGCAGGAATTTACTGCTTTGACGCAGGAAGCTTCAAGTTGGCCGTACGTGACAGCTACACAATCGCTGGCGAACATCACGTTCCCGCAGCTTTCGCCTTTTGGATTCGTACCCAGCCCTGCCATACCTGTCAATAATCCGAGCGCTTACGAACAGAGTAAGAAAAGGATCCTCGAAGACGAACGGTTCGTAAACAACCTCATCAATGATGATGCGACGGCTATGGTGTTGTTCTTAAAAATCATCAATGGTATTCAGCTGGACCAAGCCCGCGAGTTGATGGGGGTTGTAGAAAATAGTATGCAAAACTATGATTTTCAGGACTACCACTTTTTGGGACGCCCTTATTTTCAAAAGGAGCTCGTGCAAATGCAGCAGCGTGAATTGATCATGTCAGCAGTAGTGTCGGGAATATTGGTCTTGATCATTATGTTTTTCATTTTCAGGAAGCCCATTGGGATCGGGATCGCTTTGGTTTCCATTGGTATGGGGATGTTGTTCTTTTTGGGATTCATGGGCATTACCGGTCGGGAGATGAGTGCCATGTCTGCATTGTATCCGGTATTGATGATTATAGTGGGTACATCTGATGTCATTCACATCATGTCAAAATACATCGATGAATTAAAAAAAGGATTATCGAGAAAAGAAGCCGTATTTATAACCATTAAGGAAATCGGCTTGGCTACGCTATTAACGTCAATAACTACTGCCATAGGATTTGCTTCATTGGTGACCAGCCGGATCGCACCGATCAGAGATTTTGGGTTGAATTCTGCTATTGGGGTAATCATCGCCTACGTCACGGTGGTTTTATTCACCACCTCATTGT
Source organism: uncultured Saprospiraceae bacterium (assembly GCA_964533785.1). Taxonomy (GTDB): domain Bacteria; phylum Bacteroidota; class Bacteroidia; order Chitinophagales; family Saprospiraceae; genus JANQRV01. Next base: position 3,418 of record CAZHNG010000005.1, read on the forward strand.
TGTCCTATTTTGATGCCGATAAACTGATCCGCCAAAAACCGGAGGGAAGTTTGTGGGATCGCAGTATGTTATGGTCTTACTGGTTTACCAGGAATAATTCCATCAGCATCGCGGCTGGTGGGTTAGTAGCTATTTTAATTTGCTTTCTGGGCATATCGTACATCACCACCAATTACAGTATTATCAACAATATGCCCAAAGGGAAAAAACTAACCACTGATTTCCGGTATTTCGAAGAAGAGCTTACCGGGTTTCGCCCCATGGAATTTGCAGTATACGCACAGAATGATTATAAGGCTGATGACTTTGAAGCTGTCAGAGAGATTAACGAACTAGAGCAATACCTGCGCGAGATTCCCTATTTACAATCCATTGCTTCGATTACTACGGTCTATAAGACCATCCACCAGATGTTTAATGGAACTGGTGCTTATCAGTTGCCGGAAACGAAAGCACAGTTTGCACGCTACCAACAAATGGCAGATAAAATTCCAAATACCAACGTCAATATTTTGATCAGTAAAGATGAGAAAAAAGCTCGTATCACTTCCAGGATAGCGGATGTTGGTGCGGATACGATCAAACAAGTAGGACAGCGAATTGACGATTGGATCGTAAACAATGTTGATACGAGCATCATTCAGGTGACAAGAACGGGGACCGGATTGATCATTGATAAAAACGCCGAGTACGTTCGACGCAGTATTCTCATGGGATTAGGAGGCGCTATGTTAATTGTTAGTTTTTTAATGGTGCTGCTATTTCAAAATCTGCGCTTACTGCTGATCTCATTGATCCCTAATGTTATTCCTTTATTAATTGCCGGGGCTTTGCTGGGCTTTGTAGGAGTGGAGCTTGAAGCTGGCGTTTCGATCGTTTTTGCCGTTATTTTCGGGATCGCCGTAGATGATACGATACACTTTTTAAGCAAATATAAACTGGCGCGTAATAAAGGATTGAGTGTTGAGGACAGCCTGAAAATAACCTTTACGGAAACCGGGAAGGCGATTTGTTTGACTACTATTATATTATTCTTTGGATTTCTGGTGATGTTATTTTCTATACATCCGCCAAGTGTTATTGTGGGTACATTGATCGCAGTAACTTTGTTTAGCGCATTATTTAGTGACTTATTGTTTATACCGGTACTGATCAGGTGGTTTTTACGCGAATAGAGACCGTATCATGAGTTAAAGCAAAAAGGAGGCGATCAAATGGTTCTCCGGGTTCCTCTTGTTTGGTGCTTTGCTAATTTTTCTACTGGCTTATTTTGGGTAATTGCTATTCGATCAATTGTACCTCATACACAAAATAATCCGTTTTCCCCTGCCACGGCATATTCTGATAGATTTGCCGGTAGCTCAATTTGACGTGCTTACCTTCATATTGCTGTAGCTTTTCGTAAAACCCTTTATCTCTTACCGAAAAATCCCAAATATTTCCGATGATCCCGCTGGACTCTTTGCCTGTTTGGACTCCTCCTAGGTTAAGCTGCCCTTCGTAAGTTTTAAAAACTACACCCTTTCGTGAAATTTTTACAAGATAACCAGCTCTGGTGCCCTTGCTGTAAGTCCAATTGGCCACCCAGAGGTAGGCTGCTCCTCCTAAAACGACAAGAGATAATACAATAAGCAGAAATCGGCGAACCCTTTTTTTAATAAAACTTGTTCCCTGCTTAACAACCTGGTTAAATTCACTCATTTTGTAATGGAATTATTCGATTTTGAAAAATAGCGGTAATGGGTACAAAATATTGACTATCCCATTCTCCAAAAAGAGAGATGGGGTGACCGCTACTCACGGCCATTATCTTCCAGTTTGGCATTTCGTGTTTGCTTTCCAAAGATACGGATTTCCCCGTCTCGTCCCTAAGGAAAAAATTTCCATTTGTAGTATAAATTGCGGTCACTCTATCCAATAATACCGGTAAGCGGTCCAGCCAGGGGTTTTTAGAAACAGCTTCTAAAAATACTGCTCTAAGTGTTTCAAAGTTCGGTATACCCTCTGGTAATTTGAAAGCTTCCGTTCCCGGTTCGAATGCTTTAAACAATGCTCTTGGATTAAAGGTGCCTGGATAATGAACCATTTCGCCTGCGTACGCCCGCCCCGGCAACCATTCTGTCTCAAAACTTTGATTGCCCCAGGCAAAATCTAGTAGTAAAACTATTTTACCGGTATGTTGCCCGATCAACCAACTGTAGCGGGCCTGGAGTTTTTCTTCGTTACTTTCTTTTTTCCCGATGACCAACCAGTAATCTACCACACACTCTCCTTTTTTGACTTCCTCCTTTTTTACATTGAGCCCAGCTACCTGTAATAGTTGTTGTTGCAATGCTACTGGAAGCTCATCGTAAGTTTCAAGCCCTTTGGCTAACAAATACAGGTCAGCTATTTGAGGGATGACTTTTTTAAAACCTTCTTTTAGAGAAAGATTGAAGGGGAAACTTCTTATGACGCGCGCTACTCCACTTAATTTCCGGTCTACCATTTGAGCCGCAAAATCCTCCCAAAATGCCGCCGGCTGGGATTGAGCATTGGCCAATCCCTGGTAAACCAAATCCGATAACCACAATCTTAGTTCCCGAGCACCTTCCTGCATGCCCGTTATGCGTTTATCGCGGTTGGTGCGACGATTGGCGGCATTTATCTTTGCCTGCTCAGCTCGTTGTTCCTTGGTTAACTCTTTTTTTTCGGACTCATGCCATGCTATTACCCACTCGGGAAGCTTATCGGGTTGTTGGAAAAGCTCGGACAACTCATGATGCATGAGCATTAAGGCCAGAATGTGTTTGCAGGGTTTTTGGGCGGAACAATTACAATAAAAATCATCCTTTTTCAAGTCATAGATGGTACGGAAATATCTCGTTCCCTTACTTTTACAGGTGCCGAAAATGAGGTGATCCTTTCCCGCCAGCAACTTCCATTGCTTGGGTTGGGCAACGGATACAGCCCGCTTATAGGCATTATCATCCGGTGCGAAGGCGATGACTTTTGCTTTGGTTATGATCTTCTTACGTAATTTTGCTGGTTATAATTAACAAATATTTTGTCGTCATAAATTAATTAGACTTTTGACGTTAGACTCTAGAAGCTAGACTTAAAATTCCAACTAATTGATAATCAACAAATATTCATTTGGTGTGAAAAATTGTTATTCATTGATCATCAATAGTTTATAGTCTAAAATCTGACGTCTATTGTCTAGCCAGGCTGGCCAGAAATGATCCAATCTGCTAATCCGCCTCAGGCGGATAGTAGATTTTACTTCGTTGATTTTCACACTATTAAGATTTACTAGATTTTGAAAATCTAGCAAATCGAGGCTTTTTGGCCAGCCTGTAGCGTCAAAAGTCCAAAAATTAAGAGTGTTGCTTTATAAATATGTTGCTGATCTGTGATCCGATTGCCAAAATTTGATCCACTAACTCATCAAAATCTGAATAAGTACTCCGGTGATTTGCTATGGCAATGCGAATGCAATATTTACCATTTAGGGTAGTATACCCCGGAATAGCGATGGCTCTTTCCTCCAGCAATACTTTAATTTCTTTATTCAAAGCATTTAATTGTTCCAAATTCATCCCACCGGGGTTATAGCGAAAACAAACAATATCCAGGCCTATAGGAGCCATCAACTCGAGATCGGATTCTTTAGCGATCCTTTGTCCCAGGTAATGTGCTTGTTCGACATTGCGGGCGATCATTCTCCCAAATTTTTTAGTACCATGTTCTTTAATGGACATCCATACCTTCAATGCCCGAAAGCGCCGCGACAATTGCAGACCATATTCACTAAACCACAACCGGCCGGAAGCCACTCCCCTGGTGTTTTTCGCCAAATACTCCGGGATCAATGAAAAAGTCCCCTTATGTGCTGAATCATTCTTAACCAAAACACAACCAGCTTCAAAAGGCATGTGCAACCATTTGTGGAGATCCAGGGCAACAGAATCGGCCCTTTCAATGCCGGTTAATTGTTCCTTTACATTATCCGCCAACATAGCAATAGCCCCAATAGCGCCGTCTACGTGTAGCCAAAGTCCTTCATTTTCAGCAATATCCGCTAATGCCTCTAGATCGTCGATTGCCCCCGTATTCACAGTCCCGGAAGTAGCAATAAGGCAAATTGGCTTAATTCCGGTTTGACGATCTTTTTGTATCTGTGACCGCAAGGCTTCCACATTGATCGTATAATCTTTATCTACGGGGATTTTATACAGGCTATCTGCCCCTAAACCTAGCAGTTCCAAAGCTTTTTGATTACAGCTATGGACTTCCGTGGAAGCATACACCCGCATTGGGACAGCTTCTTCCGTAATTAACCCCTTTTTTCTGATGTCGTATCCTGCCTTATGGTTTCTGGCTACTGCCAATCCCACAAAATTCGCCATTGAACCACCGCTTACCAATAATCCGCTTGAAGCCGCCGGAAAACCAATTATCTCCTTCATCCAATTCAGCACTTGTTCCTCAACTTGGTTGGCAGCGTGATTTCCTCCGCCCAGGTTTGGGTTCATGACCGAGGCCCAAAAGTCACCCACAACGCCTGAAAGGGTGCCGTTACCCATGTACCAGGCCCAAAAACCAGGGTGGATATTTCCCATAGGATAAGGCAATACGTATTCGCAAAATTCCTTGTAAACGGCTTCTGCATCCGTTGGCTCCGCAGGCGCCTTTTCTGTAAAATGATGAATTACTTCGTCGGGCATGGGTTGCCAGATGGGCCGTTCTCGAACTTGCGACAGGTAATCAATGGCATCATCCACCATGCGATGCAGCAATGCCCTGCTTTTTTCCCAGTCTTCCGGATCCAGGGTTTCAAAACGTTGGTCCATAATATGACTATTTTGATAACGAAAGAAAGACAAAGGAAAGGATATTATCAATAGGGATCAAAATAAATCTGATCCAGCTATCCAGTTGGTCAGAATTATAAGCAGGCGATACCTAAGTTTCCGCAAACCACTATTTTTTGTTTCAAACGCCAGTTTACATCACAATAGTCCAACGAATTATTGTACGGAAAAACTATTTTCCAAATAGAATAGGTTCTTGTTCAAACAAAATAATATAACTTTATACCAGGCGAAAAACCAACATTATGGATAAAAGGACCTTTTTAAGATACTTTGCACTAGGAGGGCTTACTATGCCCGCTGTATTTACCCGGCTCGACCAAATTATTAAAAAGGTAGAACACCGGAGTCCGGCAGATATTGCAAAGGACGAAAATTTTTGGCTGGAAATACGAAGTGGGTACCGGCTAAAACCGGACTACATCAACCTGGAAAGCGGCTATTACTGCTTCTTGCCACAGGAAGTACTGGAAGGTTATATTCACCACCTAAGGGAGGTCAATTACCAGAATTCTTATTACATGCGTACGGTGCAATGGCAAAACAAAAGACACGTGCAGGAACAGTTAGCCAAAGTAGCCGATTGTGACCCGGACGAATTGGTTGTGACCCGCAATACTACCGAATCATTAGACACTATTATCGGTGGGGTGCATTGGCAAGCAGGCGATGAAGCGGTAATGGCTCTGCAAGATTATGGTGCAATGCTCGATATGTTTGAATTACAAGCCCAGCGTCACGGCATTATCAACAAAAAGGTATCCTTGCCCAATCACCCAACTTCTGACGATGACATCGTCAATTTATACGCTAACGCCATTACCTCCAAGACCAAACTGTTGATGGTGTGCCACATCGTCAATATTACCGGACAGATCCTGCCGATAAAAAAGATTGTCAAGATGGCGCACGATAAAGGGGTGGAAGTGATGGTTGACGGTGCTCACGCCTTTGGAATGTTCCGTTTTTCTATACGCGATCTCGACTGTGATTACTATGGTGCCAGTTTACATAAATGGCTCAGTGCACCTTTAGGGTCGGGATTACTTTTTGTTAAAAAAGAAAAGATCCCTGGTATATGGCCTATGTTCGCTGAGATGGGACGCGCTGATGATGATATTCGGCGATTAAACCATACCGGTACCCATCCGGTGCATACCGATCTGGCCATTATCAATGCCCTTGAATACTACAAACGATTAGGCCCCGAACGAAAAGAAGCCCGGTTGCGCTATCTCCAACACTATTGGACCAGCCGGGTACGTGATCTTCCGAATATTGTCGTAAATACACCTGCGGATCAAAGCCGCCATTGCGCCATCGGTAACGTTGGGGTTGAAAGTTTGGAGCCCGGTGAATTGTCTAAAACATTGCTCGAGAAATACCGTATTTGGACCGTTGCTATCAACCGCCCTGGCGTTCGTGGCGTTCGAATTACTCCTAATATCTATACCACAACGGAAGAACTGGATACTTTTGTCGAAGCTCTAAAAGAAATTGCATAACATGAAATTGTACAAAGGAGAGCATATTGCCTATCTCGAAATCGAAGGCCAATGGTACCAAAAGTACTTTTTTGATTGGGACCTGCTCATTAATCACCAAGGACTGCATCATTTCATAAAAACCCGGTTGGATCAATGGCAATTAGTAGAAAAACCTGCATCAGCAGTTTATTTTCCTCCAATCGGCAAACAGGAAGTATGGGCGGCAGGGGTCACCTATTTACGCAGCAAAACGGCGCGTATGGAAGAGGCAGAAGCGGCGGGTGGAGGAGACTTTTACGACCGGGTTTACGGTGCCGACCGGCCGGAATTGTTCTTCAAAGCAACGCCTTCCAGGACCGTAGGTCACGGTGATGAAGTATTTATACGAAAAGATTCGACCTGGAATGTACCAGAACCGGAACTTACACTGTTTATTAGCTCAATGGGAACAATAGAGGGGTATACCATCGGTAACGATATGAGCTCACGTAGTATAGAGGGGGAGAATCCTTTGTATTTGCCGCAGGCGAAAACCTACGAGCGTTGTGCCAGTTTGGGGCCATGCATATACATTCCTGAACATCCTATTTCCCTTTCTACTAAAATCTACATGACGATCAAAAGGAAAGAACAGGTAATGTATCAGGATAGTGTTGCGATCAATCAGATGAAGCGGTCCCTGGAAGAATTGGTTGCCTATTTATTTCGGGCATGTTATTTTCCAAATGGGTGTTTTTTGATGACCGGCACCTGCCTGGTACCCGATAATGATTTTACATTACTGGAAGGTGATGAGATACGGATCAGCATTGATGGAATTGGAGAACTGGTAAATTGGGTTAAAAGCATGCCTTGAATCCGTCATTGGAGAGACCGTCCCTTGTTTTTACGTTATAAAAGGGATATTTTCTAACCTTTATCAAAACGTGGTGATCAGAAGTGGAAGTTCGGGTATTAATTCATTGGACTGAGGTTTGGAGGCTCTAATTACATTTGAGAACATCCGGTCATAGCGTTATAGGTGAATACTAATTTTCCTCTTTTTGTGCATAGCGAACGATATATGCTCTATTAATCAAAATATTTTCAGCAAAATACAACAATCATGAAACTAACAGGCACGCAACTTATCGGGGATACAGAATCAGCGAATGGGACGGCAAAATTCTTTGCTGTAAATCCCAAAACTGGAAAAGACCTACCAACTGTTTTCTACGAAGCTACAGCGAAGGAAGTTAATCAGGCTGTGCAATTGGCGGAAAAGGCTTTTCCATATTACGACGATAAAAGTCCGATGGAAAGAGCTGCTTTCTTAGACCAGATCGGTGATGAGATCATGGAACTGGGAGATGCGTTGATAGCAAGAGCAATGCAAGAAACCGCCCTGCCCGAAGGCAGGCTTAAAGGTGAAAGAGGCCGGACGGTGAACCAGCTCAAATTATTTGCAAAAGTTGTTCGTGAAGGGAGTTGGGTGGATGCCCGTATTGATCATGCAGATCCCGACCGCCAACCTATTCCAAAATTAGACATTCGCCAGATGCTGCGTCCTCTGGGGCCTGTAGGCGTATTTGGTGCAAGTAATTTTCCTTTGGCCTTTTCAGTTGCAGGGGGCGATACTGCCTCGGCTCTGGCTGCCGGTTGCCCGGTAATTGTCAAGGGACATCCAGCGCATCCCGGCACATCAGAGTTAGTAGCAAGGGCTATATTAAAAGCGGCTGCGAAAATGGGAATGCCCAATGGTGTTTTTTCCATCGTGCAGGGCACTTCTCACGAAGTGGGTAAAAACCTGGTTCAGCATCTATTGATCCAGGCCATTGGTTTTACAGGATCTTTCCGTGGCGGTAAAGCTTTATTCGATCTAGCGAACCAAAGAGCTGTACCCATTCCTGTTTTTGCGGAAATGGGGAGTACTAATCCGGTATTCATTTTGCCCGGAGCTATGAAAAAGCAAGGTGAGATGATCGCAAAAGACATCGCCGGATCGATTACCCTTGGAGTGGGACAGTTTTGTACCAATCCCGGCCTGGTTTTTTTGCCTAATGATGCTACAACCGATACTTTTAAAAAGGCTTTATCAGAAAAAATTACGGAAACAGTGGCCGGGACGATGTTAACCAGCGGGATAAGATCAGCCTATGAAAAAGGAACAGAAACCCTGGGTTCTTCCCCCACTGTGGATACCCTGGCCAAAGGAATGTTGGAGGACGGTGCAAATAGCGTGTCTGCACAAGTGTTCTATGTCGGAGAAGAAACCTTTCATCAGAATCCGGCGTGGGCAGAAGAAGTTTTTGGTCCTTCCAGCCTCATGGTCCAAACCAACACCAAAGATTCACTGATGCGGTCTGCCCGGAATTTATCGGGACACCTGACCGCAACAGTCCACGGTACCGAAGAAGATTTTGCTGAATACGCCGAATTATTTAAGGTGCTGGAAAGAAAAGTGGGACGCCTGATCGTAAATGGCTACCCAACGGGAGTTGAAGTATGCCATGCTATGGTACACGGAGGGCCCTATCCCGCAACGACTGCCTCGCAGACGACATCGGTAGGAACGAATGCGATCAAACGGTTTGCCCGTCCGGTATGTTACCAGAATTTTCCCGCAGCTCAGTTGCCGGATGCCTTGAAGGAAGAAAATCCGCTGAATATCTGGAGATTAGTGGATGGAGAATGGAAAGATTAAGTAAGACTGCAGATACCAGATGCCAGATTTTAGACGGTAAGGAGTTGGGTGTCTATAACTAAATCTGCTCGATTACTTAAGTGACGCCAGCCTGTAGTGTCTAGCATCAAAAGTCTAATGAGAAAGAAAAAGCAAAATAATGCCAGGCAAACTTTTTTTGATACCGATCACTTTGGGGGAAGACGCCTTGTTTGCGCTTCCCCAATATGTAATAGACCGAATTCATTTGCTGGATACTTTCATTGTGGAGCGCGCTAAAACGGCCCGACGTTTTATTAAAACCACTCAACCATCGCGTCCAATCAATGAGCTGACGATTTTTGAACTGGATAAGCATAATCCTCACCAAGGAATAGACTCTTTTTTGCAGCCGGCTTTAGCGGGCCAGGATATTGGTTTAATGTCGGAAGCAGGTTGCCCCGGTGTGGCTGATCCTGGTGCCAGAGTTGTGCGTAAAGCTCACCAATTGGGCATTGAGGTAGTTCCTTTGGTAGGGCCTTCTTCTCTATTGCTAGCCCTGATGGCTTCAGGAATGAACGGACAGCAGTTTTGCTTTCATGGTTATTTATCACCTAAAAAAGGGGAAATGGCTAAGGAGTTAAAAGATCTGGAACAACGGGTTGCTAAAAAGTATCAAACCCAAATCTTTATCGAAACACCTTACCGCAACCAATCGGTCATCGAAGCCGCACTAAAAGTATTGTCGCCGGAAACCATATTCTGCATCGCGGCAGATTTGACCTTGCCCACCCAATTCATTCGGTCGGCCCCGATCAGAAAATGGCAAAAAATGGAGATTCCCAATTTACACAAAAGGCCCGCCGTATTTTTAATTGGAGTATAAGATGAAAATTGTTACTTTTCCCCTTCAGTTCCGTCATAAGTGAAAATCAATTTTTTATCAATAAACCAATTTAAAAAAATGGGAATTTTTTCGTTTATTAAAAATGCAGGTTCCAAACTCTTCGGTAAAAAAGAATCCTCAACGGAAACCATCACTGCACCTACCATTGAAGAACTAAATGCTGAAAAAGCAGCTCAACTTAGGCAAGCAATTGCAGACCTTCAACTGCCCGTCGACGGTTTAACCATCGAAGTGAATGATGATACCGTCATTCTCAGCGGGGAGGTGGAAAACCAATCGGACAAAGAGAAAATCATTCTGACTGCCGGTAATGTCGAAGGCATCGCAGCTGTTGATGATCGCATGACCGTCGCTAATCCCGAACCGGAAGCAGTATTTTATGAAGTAAAAAGCGGAGACTCTCTGTCAAAGATCGCTAAAGCACAGTATGGCGATCCTATGAAGTACCCGGTTATTTTTGAGGCTAACAAGCCGATGCTTAAGGATCCTAATCTTATTTATCCTGGCCAGGTATTAAGAATTCCGCCTTTGTCGGATAACTAAGCTATTCTAATTCTCGACACAAAGTAAAATCGGGGTTGGTGTAAGACCAGCTCCGGTTTTTTTTTGCCACAGCAATTTCTCATGCGGATCTTACACGTAGAAAAAATCGCCACAAACCTGCTTGCTTGACCATAGGCGTCACCGGCAGGCAGGAACACAAAATTGCACTACTCTTTTTTGTGAGGATTTTGAGCTTTTGTGTTTTGGTGACAACCCTCGTAAGTTTCACATGAGAAATAGCTGTTTTTGCCAGACTTTAGATGCCAGATACAAGCGAGAGTGGATAGCGTTTAGGCAATTAGCTTTGTATGCTCCCTATTATAAGTTGTTTATCTCCTAAGAGAAACCGTTCGAATTTGGCCGGTAGTTGTTCGTTCATGGATTAAAGGTTCGTAAGGAGGCTAACGAAAATTAATTTTTAATCTCCAGCGTAAGGGAAAATTAATAGACTTGTTCGGCGGGATCATCAAACGGCTACAAGCGGCAAATTTTATACTGCACTTCGTTAAAAAGCCTCGCCGATGCTTAGGCATCGCCTACGTTTTTTGCCTCGTTCAGCATAAAATTTGGCTCCCTTTCGCTCGTTCATGACCCACCGAACAAGTCTAATGTATGAAAACCCAAAACTCTTATGTGGATAATATGGTCAATTAGAATTAAATTTAGGTTAGTTTTAATTTCAAACTAAGTGAACTTTTTTCAAGCAATCCCTGTTGAAAGGATTGAAGTTAAAAAAATGGAAACACAATAAATTCTCACAAAAATTACAACAATGATAGCACCAGCAATTGAAAAACTAGAAAAAAAAGGTTTTCTGGATATTGATGTGGATCCTACCCTGGATCTGTTTGAGGAGATCGAGCAGCTGAAAAAGGAGAAAAATGCCATTATTCTTGCACATTATTACCAAGAATCTGATATACAAGACATCGCTGACTACATTGGCGACAGTTTGGGCTTATCACAACAAGCAGCTAATACTGATGCAGATATCATCGTTTTTGCCGGCGTTCACTTCATGGCCGAAACGGCAAAAATCCTTTCACCTCAAAAGAAGGTATTACTTCCAGATTTAAAGGCCGGGTGTTCACTGGCTGATTCCTGTCCGCCGGATTTATTTCGCAAATTCAAAGCTAGATACCCGGATCATTTGGTTGTCAGCTACATAAACTGCACAGCCGAATTAAAGACACTGACGGATATTTGCTGTACTTCTACCAATGCAGTACATATTATTGAAAGTATTCCTGAAGATCAGCCCATCATCTTCGCGCCAGATGTGAATTTAGGGCGCTATTTGGTGAAAAAAACGGGTAGAGATATGGTCTTGTGGAACGGTACCTGTATGGTTCACGAAATTTTTTCCAATGAGAAGATCACCAAATTATTGGTACGCCATCCGGAAGCCAAATTGATCGCTCACCCTGAATGTGAAGCCCCATTACTGGAAAAAGCGGATTACATTGGTAGTACGAGCGGCTTGTTGCGTTTTACTCAGGAGGATGACGCACCAATGTACATCGTAGCAACCGAAGTCGGTATTATTCATCAAATGCAAAAAGCTTCGCCAGACAAAACATTCATTCCTGCCCCCCCTAACAACACTTGTGCTTGTAACGAGTGCCCGCATATGAAACGTAATACGCTCGAAAAGCTCTACACCTGCATGAAGTATGAACTTCCGGAGATTACTCTTCCAGGGTGGGTCATTGAACAAGGCCGGGCATCGATTGACCGTATGCTGGAAATTTCTGCTAAAGCGGGCTTATAGATTCAAACAGGCATCTCAATTATAGGGCCATAAGGTGGTCAAGTAGAGATCATTTCGAGGCAACTGGAACAGAATTTTTTGAATTCTGCAATAGCCTAGGGTAAATAGCGTTTCAGGTATAAAGAAAAAATATCAACCGTGAAGCAGGGATTCTTTATTACCATTTTAGTCTTATTTTCCACATCGATCATATTTGCACAAAAAGGCTGGGAAGTCGGTGGTTGGGCCGGTGGTGCCACTTATTTCGGCGATTTGAATACGGACTTTAATTTAAGTACTCCCGGTGTTGCCGGAGGAATCATAATAAGGCGCAATTTCAATGACCGGCTCTGCTTGAAAGCCTCGGGAAACTATGTTTTTGTTCGGGCGGACGATGCAAACTCTGATAATATCTACGAAAGGGCCCGGAATTTGAGCTTTCAGTCTAATGTCTGGGATTTCACCACGCAGTTTGAGTTTAATTTTCTGCCTTACATTCACGGCAGTGCAGAGCATTTTTTCACTCCTTATGTTTATGCTGGAATTACGGTATTTTCTTTTAATCCAAAGGCTGATTATAACGGTGAACTGGTTGAATTGCGGCCACTAGGAACAGAAGGGCAGTTTAAAGGAGAGGAGTATTTTGCAGTTCAGGGGGGCTTTGCTTACGGTATTGGCCTAAAATTAGATTTGAACGAACTGTGGAGTTTGAACTTTGATCTCAATGGCAGATATTTATTCACCGATTACCTCGATGATGTTAGTACGACTTATCCGGATAAAAGGCAATTGTTGAGATCGAGGGGCGAACTAGCCGTAGCTCTTTCTGATCGCTCTATTTCCGTGCCCGGCGTTGAGGGACCGATCGGATCTCCCGGTAAACAGCGCGGCAACAGAAGTAATAATGATTCCTATATTCTATTGGGTATTGGGATTGTCCGATACTTCGGAAATTTACCTTGTCCGGAGTACAGCCGCAACTGATTTTTTATAGAAGAAAACCTTAAGGCTTAATTTTGGTTTATGATATTGACATAGCTGTCAAACTCAGCGATTAGCCAAATTTATAGATTAAGCCTTGAAGTTGACAAATGACAATTGAGCAAACCACATTTAGTCTTCCCCCTCACCCTAGAGGATTTCATTTGATCACCCCCATGGTTATGCAATCCCTTCCGGTATTACCGGAAATGGGCATTCTGCAACTATTTATCCAGCATACGTCGGCGGGACTAACCATAAATGAAAATGCGGATTCTTCGGTGTTAACTGATTTCGAAAAAGTTTTCAATCATTTAGTGCCAGAGCGTTTACCCTTTTTGACCCATACGATAGAAGGGCCTGACGATATGCCGGCACATATTAAAGCTGCTTTGGTTGGTTCTTCCTTGAACATACCGATAACCAGTGGTAGACTCAATCTGGGTACATGGCAGGGCATCTACTTGTGCGAATTCAGAAATCATGGTGGCCGGCGGTCTTTAGTAGCTACTATTATTGGGCAATAGTAAAGTGAGTGGCCAATTGCAGTGATTCTTTATGTCTAACAATACGTCAGAATCGAGTAAGTCAAAAAGGATAGAGTGCCATTAAATATAGGCATTGACGACGTTTAAAAACAGAATAATGAGGAACCGTTTTCAGAAAAGTTTTTTAATTTGATGAACAGATAATAGGTAATCATAAATGAGCTTGTTTTTTGAGGGTATCAAAATTGGCTTAGTCCTTTGCTTTATGCTGGGGCCAATATTTTTTACGTTGATCCAGGCCAGCGTAGAGGAGGGATTTCGTGCTGGGGCTATAGTAGGTTCTGGTATATGGATGAGTGATATTCTCTACGTTACGGCTATATATTGGGGTATTTCCAAACTACAGGTATTAGCAGAATCAGAAAACTTTACAATCGTTGTTGGTATCATCGGTGGTATCATCTTGCTCATATTCGGATTAGGTTCACTTTTTGCCAAACCCAAGTTGAGACGATTCGGAAGGAAGGCTAAGCGAACATCTTCTATCTTTAGCTTATACCTGAAAGGTTTGTTAGTTAACGCAATCAATCCATTTACGGTTATTTTCTGGGCAGGTATTACCGCTACTTTTTCCATTCGAGAAGATCTTGCCACCCATACCCAGAGTGCTATGCTTTTCTTTGGAGGAATTATCACTACCATCGTTATTACTGACCTGCTCAAAATTGCGCTGGCCAAAACCATCCGTCATTGGATGCGCCCCCGTCATCTGCTTTGGTTCCGCCGTATTACCGGAATCATTCTTATTATTTTTGGTATTGCAACTTTCATTTGGGCTGTTTCAAAGGGGAGTTTAAACCCCTTACCTTCTCATTGATCAAAGCGAACCAAAGCGGAGGGATCAGAGACATCAGAATAGAGCCTGGATACCCTAAGGGTAACTGGGGACTATCCTCCAGGTGCCTTAACACCTGGTATTTTCTTGTGGATTTATAATGATGATCGGAATGACGGGTTAGTTCATATAAAAATATCCGGCCTAATTCATGGTCAGAATTCCAGGAATGTTTGGGTTCTACTTTTTCGTAGTATCCCGAGGGTAGTTTTTTTCTCCTTAACCCATAGTGTTCGATGTAGTTGACACTTTCCAATAATAAAAAGCCAAAGACCGCTACGATGACCGCAAAGATCATCGCTTGCCAACTGAAAACCAAGCCTATTAAAATCAGGTAAGCAACTTGTACCAACTGGAACACCAGCATTTCATTTTGAAAACTCAACACCTGCAGTCCCTGCTTTTCTAACCTGCCGTTTTCCAATTTCCACGCATTCAGATAACTGCCTATTACCGAACGAATCCAAAAAGCATAAAGGCTTTCTCCGTATTTAGCAGAAGCGGGATCTTCATCCGTGCCCACATTTTTATGATGGCCACGGTTATGCTCGATGATAAAATGCATATACATGGCTGGTAGCAAAAGCATTTTGGCCATAACCCGGTGGTATTTCTCTTTGCGGTGGCCTAATTCGTGTGCTACGTTAATGCCCATACTACCAATAATGAGCCCGACACTGCTGGTAAGGCCCAAGATTTCGTTAATGGTCAGTTCTACTCGGGTTATTACAATAAAATAATAGATTAAAATACCATATACTAGCGGCAGATTTATATACAAAAGCAGGTCAAAAAACTTTTTTCCGGAGCGGCGTTGTTCTTCTGGTTCTGAATAATTTTTATCCGTTCCCGGAAATACTAATTCCAATACAGGGATAATAACAAACCCCAGATAAATACTGCTCCACGAAAAATAACCGCGTAAATACAAGGCCATATACGCAGAGAGAGGTAACAAGTAAGCGATCAGATATTTAACGTCTTTCCACATTTTGTTCTACTTTTGACAACCGATTTTGGAATGATTTGTTGAATTTTCGTTTTTACGTATCAACTGTTTAAGTTGAGTTAGCGATTAAAGGTTAGGTGGCCAAATTTTGTTTGGCGTTCAATTACCTTAATCTAGTAAAAATATAATAGATTCTATTTTTTGCAAAAAATACTTTACCATGGCGAGTAGTTTTTATCCTTTGACCGTCAAAGAAGTTAAAAAGGAAACGCAGGATACCGTATCGATCTTTTTCGAAGTACCCGACGAATTAAAGGATACTTTCCAATACACCCAGGGTCAATATATTACGGTAAAGGTACCTGTCAACGGAAATGAAGAACGCCGGGCCTATTCGATGTGCAGCAGTCCTTTAGAAAGAGAAATTGCCGTTGCAGTCAAAGAGGTACCAGGTGGAAAAGTTTCCAGTTATTTAAACACCAAGATTAAAGCAGGGGATCAACTGGAAATTATGCCTCCGGAAGGCCGGTTTTTCACCCAACTGGATCCTGATAACCGCAAAACCTACTATTTTTTCGGTGCCGGCAGTGGGATAACGCCTCTTTATTCGATCGTCAAAACCATCCTGGAGACCGAACCACAAAGTTCCGTATTTTTGCTTTACGGCAATCGCAATGAAGACTCCATCATTTTCAAAGAAGGACTTGAACAACTGGCTAAAAGATACGCAGGTCAATTCCATTTGGAATATATATTGAGCAAACCTCACCGGGAAAAAGCCAAAGGGATTTCCGGCATTTTTAAAAAAGGAAAGATTATCTGGGAAGGTAAAGTGGGGCGTATCAATAACCTGGTCGTTGACCAATACCTTAAGGACAATCCTCCTCCCTATCCAAATGCTGAATATTTCATCTGCGGCCCCGGCGATATGATAGATCTGGTGAAAGTAGAATTGGTACGAAAGGGTATTGATGAGGAAAAAATTCATACTGAGCGATTTGTCAATGCAAACGAGGTTAAGCAAACGGTAAAAGGGGCTAGCGGAGCCAAAGCCATCGTCACTCTCGATGGACGCCGGATTGAAGTCACGGTGCCAAGCAACAAAACCATCCTTGACGTATTGATCGACGCTAAGTACGATCCGCCTTATTCCTGCACATCCGGAGCTTGTTCAACTTGCATGGCCAAGGTACTCAAAGGAGATATCAAAATGGATGCTTGTTTTGCACTCGATGATGAAGAAATAGAAGAAGGGTATATCCTTACCTGCCAGGCACATCCGGTTACAGAGGAAGTTGAAATCACTTATGATGTGTAATAGGGAGAAAGGGACAAAAGAAATAATATCCGTCATCCAACTTTTATTTCTGCGAACTTGTTCCCTGATCAAGTGACTTTGAGGAAAGTTATCGTCCTAAAAGGGAAACCCAACAGTACGACATCATGAAAGTGTTTTTAACAATCTTATTCATAGCTTGGCTTCTGACCTTTAGTTTGTTCGGCCAAAAAGCAACTGATACCCTCACCACCCAAAACCATCGGGAAGGGAATAAAGAAAAGATCAATCTCCGCAAAAAATACCGGAAATATTACGAAGCCCAGAAAATGCCAGACGCTCCGAAAGAAGACTATTTATGGACGGGAGAGCCTGTTAATGCTGATGATCTGGGCCTTGAAACAAAAGAAGAAGATCAGTATGCGCTTTCACCAGAAGCTTTTCGTGCGCTACAATTAACCCATAAAGGCGTGCCTGCTGATAAAATTAAAGATAGTGTTCTTTATTTGTCTGCTTATGAGGATGAATTGCGTGCCAATATTCAGCAAACTTTCGAGCACACCGAACTAGAAAATAAAGTAGCAAAATCCTATAACAGTGAAAGTTGGCAGCGAGAATTAGAGGAAGACTTGCCCGGCTTAGAGGATGAAAGCAATGATGCTATCCTTTCCGAAACAATCATACGTGAGAAAGGATTAAGCCTGTATTCTTTTTCAGAGATGAAAGCAACTGAAGCAACGATCCTTACTCCCGCTTTTGAAGATCTAACATCTTTGGATTTTAAGGATCATACAGCTATCCGGTTGACCCAGGTCGGTTTTCAGCCTAATACGGCCACCCTGAAAACCAAATCAAAATCTGAGTTGGATCGCTTGGCTCAACTACTTAAGCAATACCGGAATATTCAATTTGAGATCGCTGCTCACACTAATGCTTGGGGCGAAGACCAATTTGCTGAGGCCCTGTCTCAACAAAGAGCAGAGGTGGTCGGGAATTATCTTGTGAAGAAGGGAATAAACACATCCAGGATCATTACAAAGGGTTATGGTAAAAGCCAACCGATAGCCTCTAATGACATCTTAGCCGGTCGGCGACTGAATCAGCGGGTGGAAATTGTCCTTCGAAAGGAATAGACCGCGAATGATTAAAAAAAATTCTAATCTTACTAAGGGTATTTGTTTTTTCTAGGGTAATAATGGTGAAAGGCATGATCAATGCCATTTTTCAGAACCATTAAAATCAAGAATCATGAAAAAACTATTCGTTTTATTATCCCTGGGACTAGCTGTGGCCTTTATCCAATCTTGCCAAAAGGAAGAAATCGACACACCACAAGATAACGTAGCTCCGCAACTACCCCCAGCAGAGTCGTTCATCATGCCTTTTACAGGTTTTGAAGATGCTGATACTTCCGGGATCATAAGTGAAACAGAAGGAGAAATTAAAATGAGAAATTCACCCGCGACTTTCCGGAATTGGTTTTACGCTGCCTCAAATCTTGTCGTTTGGAACGTGCTCGTTGTAGTTGGCTCTGCGGTGCCCGTGGCAGCATTTGGTGAAGCCTTTAATCATAGCCCGGAACATATTGGCGGTGGAGTTTATGAATGGAGTTATGATTATCCAGTCGGAAATGATATCTACACGGCAAGACTACAAGGGCAATTTGTTGGCGACGGTGATGTGGAATGGGTAATGAGAATTTCAAGGGGAGGCGGCTTTTCAGATGTGATTTGGTATTCTGGTATCGTAGCTAACGACAGGAGCAGTGCTACCTGGACCTTGAATCACAAGCCAGAAAACCCGGAAACTTTCATCCGCATTGACTATCAAAAAGATCTTTCAACGGACGATTTTTCAATTCGCTACACGAATATCATTCCAAATAATGCGGATAATGGCCATTACATAGAGTATCGTACGGAAGAAAATGCACCTTTCAATCGTGCTTATGATGTTTTCCGCGGCAATGACGATTTTCTGGAAATTCAATGGAATGAACCTTCATCAGAAGGTCGTGTTAAAAGCCCTGCCTTTTTTGAAGATAATGATTGGCATTGCTGGGATGCTGATAAAATGGACGTGGATTGTTAAATCCAAGCACCTTTTAAGTAACATCTGGTTGAGCCGGATGGATGTGCATTTTTTTTAATACCATGGTCAGATTTTGTACAATCAGCTTTAAAGGTTGATTATACAAAGTCTGACCTGTCCTGTTTGTTGTCGATAGCGTTGCTTTCTCTTTATCATTGTTTTTCCGCATACCATTCTCTGATCCTTACTTCCACCTCTTCCGTTCCCTCATTCACAATGGCCTTGAATTTTTCTACGTCACTTAATTTGCCACCGCCTCCTCTGAAATGGTAAGGATACATCAGTTTAGGTTTAAAATCCAAAACTGCAGAAGCTGCCTGGTTGATATCCATCGTGTAAGGTAAGTTCATACAAACGAAAGCGACATCGATAGCTTGTAATTGCCGCATTTCGGGAATGTCTTCGGTATCACCGGATACATAGGTGCGTTTTTTTCCCAAGGTAATGACATACCCATTGCCTTTTCCTTTTGGGTGTCTGGAATCAGGAGTTTCCGGCAGGTTATACATGGGTACTGCTTCTACCAGTATAGATTTTCGTTTTTTGCCCTCCCCATTCTTTAGCACCCAGATCTTTTTAAAGGTAATTCCATCCAGTTCGTCTACGACGGACTGTGGTGCAAAAAGCTCTGTTTCGCTCAGATCCAGTTCTTCTAGTGTCTGTTTGTTGAGATGGTCTCCGTGCACATGGGTGATCAAAACAAAGTTGGCATTAGGAAAAGTGGAAAAACGGTCGGCACCGCCAAATGGATCTATGTATAAGGTTCTGTTTTTCCATTGTAAAACTAAAGAGCCGTGAAAAATCGGTGTAATCGTTATATCTCCCTTTTTAGCGGGAATTTTATCTGGCTGCCCAGAAAGGGAAATTGCGGACAGCAAAGCCAGCAGGAGCAAAAAGTTTTTCATGCATTGGAGGTTTCTTGATGAACAATAGATTGAAACTTGACTCCCCATTTTTAGTGAAAAACGAAAATTTCGTTCTTTGCTTTGATCATAAAAAAGGACTAAAAACCGAGGATAAATGAAAGATACGTAAAATTTAGGATGCCCCCTATATATTTTAGCTTACCAGAGCCTGCATTAAGTCTCTGAAGTCGTGGGCATCTTTAAACATATTATCCTGGTAAATCGTAGCCCGTAATTTTAGGTGATGTGGTTTTTCGTTTCTGAGTGTCAGCTCTATTGATATATTACCATAACGTTGCATCAATTTTTCGTTGTCCAGGGATCCTGGCCTGGGTTTCATGTAGTGGCGTTCTACCGTTTCTACAATTTGACCTTTGGTGTATGTACGCCGGTCAGAAACCTGGATACGATATTCCAGTAATTTGACCTGTTCTTTTAAGAAATCAAAAAAATGGGTGACGTCCCTAAGGCTGTACTGAGTTTTGTGAAAATGAATCACAAACCCTTTGGAGGAAGGGGTATTCAAAAAGTCCATTGCTTCGTCAATGTCTGCCGGTAATACAGCATAAATAGCATACTGATCAGCTAACCAAGCCTGGAGTCGACGTCGTACCAGCGTTTTAATCCATTTTTCGTAATCCTCTTTTTCAGTTTTACTACGTTCAATCACTTCGTGGATCAAAGGATTACTGGGTGAGCTTTGCTCTTCCTTCTTGAATAGATTCTTGAAATAATCCCAAAGGTCTGCCATGAAATGAATAGTTTGTTGCTGTATGAACAGTACAACACAGAAGGTAGAAAAAAGATCGTAAATTTTTGGTGGTGATGGAATTGGCCAGACTCCCTCTTGTGGCCATCCGATGTTAAAGCCTGCCCTTGGCCTCAAGTCAAGTGCAACTGAAGTACGATTTATTTTAATGTTAATCTACATTACGCCTACGTCGTCTGAAAATGCGTTTGCGTTGCCAGACTAAGATGGCCAGAATAATTAGTAATGGCCAGATGCTGATCAGCCCAAGGAATAAAGTCTGTACCAATTCCCAACCATTTTGTAAGGAAGTGAGCATGCGATCAAAGAAGGATTTGCGATAGGTAGATGGTTCTGGTTGGTATTCCACCCGTTGGTATACATTTAGATTGATGGTACTTAGAGCCGTTTGGTCTTTAAGGTAGTTCAAGCGGCCTTCACGGGCTTCTATTTCTTCTTGTACGACTCGAATAGCTTCTTCTGCCTTAAGTATTTCCTCAACGGTCTTAGCCTTTGTTCTTAATATTTCCACATACCGGTCACGCACTGCTTTTTTGGTTTTGAGGCGTGTTTCTATATCGACGAATTCTTCGGTAACGTCTTGGGCATTGACACTTCGTTGTTTGACGTAGATGGCCTCTGCTGCTAAAGCATCCATTAGGGGTTCGAATTGGTCAAAGGGCACGCGTATGATGAAGTTATGCTGAATTTCATAACTGGTATTGGTCAGGTTTTGGGAGCTGATGTAGCCATTGTATTGCTCAACCAGGGTTTTTACGGTTTCCGTATTTTCCTCAACATTTTCTACCTGCATTCGCAGTTGGCCGGTTTTAATAATTCGGCGTTGTTTAGACGGAGTTTGTGTTGGGTCGTCGGAGTTACCGCCTCCCTTGCTTTGGTAGGAGTCTTCTTCACTGTAGCTATATTCGTCATTGGTATATTCGCTGTAGCCGATCGAGTAATTCCTATCCTTGGCTGTATTTTCACCTGCTTCGGTATTGCTTTGGCAATTCGAAATACAGGTGATCGCGATCAAAATAAATAAGAGTTTTCTCATGGTTTTGATATTATGCTAATGGTCATTTGGATAGATTTCGCTAGACGCCTTCTTTTAAGATTTCTTCAATATCCGTTCTTTTTTTTTCTTCTCCCGTTTGGGAAAGAACAGATCCGTACTGCTATATAAGGTTCCGAAAGTGACATTGGCGTTATATATTTGCGTGACTGCATCAATGGCCTGTTCAATGGTCAATTCTCTTAAGGGATGGATAAAGGTAACCCATAAGACTTCATCGGAAATGGCATATTTCACATCTAGTGCCGTATGAAAGTTTGCTTCCATACAGGCTTCCAATTCTTCAGCAGAAACATCTTGCATGGTTTTGACGGGAGAGACAATTCGCATTCTGTTGTGATATTCATCCGTAACACAAAACATGGGAATGCTATCTACCAGGAATTGCCAGTTTCCACTTTCCCCTTGGATTGTATCACTAATAGTATAAAGTATGGTGCCCAACTGCTCATTGTCCATGTTATCTTGTGCAACGGAACGATTTAAAAACAAAAAGAAAGAAAGGCCCAAGAAAAATAATGTATATTTCATGAAAATTAAATTTATTTCAATATAAGGATTTTCAAAGATTGTTTATGTCTGAACAATTCCAGATTATTAAGGCTTATCTCGCCGGATTAGAAAACGGTGATGTACTTTCTATCATTGACCTATTTCATCCGTCGGGAATGGTGCTTTCTCCTTTATACGGCAAACAGCCGGCTAATATTTTCTACCGCGATCTTTTTTCGGATACGAATGCTTCCAAGATTACCCATTTGGAGAGTTTTTGGGCGGAGAATGGGAAAAGCGCCAGTGTCAATTTTATCTACGAATGGGAAATGGCCGATGGAAAGCTAGTAGCGTTTGATTGTGTGGATGTATTCGAATTTGATGAGCATAACAAAATCACCTTGTTGAAAATTATCTACGATACGGCCGCAACGCGTTCTGCCTGGGAAGCTTTACAAAAAATATGAAGACGCTGTTTGAGCACAACACAATCAATAGACAAGTCTGATAAAAGTAGAGTTTCCAGGTAGAAAAAGGAATAACCACAAGCAAAAACCGCCCGATCCAATCCGCTTCGAACGCTTCAGAACATTAATCGCTCCCCTATTGTTCTAGACTTTTGACGCTAGACTCTAGAAGTTAGACTAAAAATTCTTAACTAATTGACAATCAACGGAAATTTTATTTATTCTAAAAAATTGATATCCATTGAATATCAGCGTTTTGTTGTCTAAAATCTAGCGTCTAGCGTCAAAAGTCCAATATTGTTGGAAGCACTAAACAGTAATGAATGGCCTTACTCGAATTTACCAGTAAAGGGATCTATTGTGCACAAGCCGATGTATTTATCGACCCCTGGCGGCCAGTGAAAAAAGCATTGATTACCCACGGACATGCAGATCATTCCCGGTGGGGACATGATTATTATTTATCTACCCATGCTGCCAAACCTATTATTAAATACCGTTTGGGTAATATTAACATCCAATCGGCAAACTGGGGAGAAAAGGTGCAAATAAACGGCGTGCATTTTTCTTTCCACCCTGCAGGTCATATCATTGGATCGGCACAGATCAGAGTGGAATACAAAGGCGAAGTGTGGGTCGCTTCCGGAGATTATAAGCTTGAGGATGACGGTATTGCCACTCCTTTCGAACCGATAAAATGCCATACTTTCATTACGGAATCTACATTTGGGTTGCCGGTCTACCGTTGGAAAAATCAACAAGAGGTTTTCAATAATATTAATCAGTGGTGGGCGAAGAATAAAGCGGAAGGCAAAGTGAGTGTCCTGACGGGTTACGCGCTGGGGAAAGCCCAACGGTTATTATGCTACCTCGACACCTCACTTGGGAAAATATTCACTCACGGAGCAGTAGAAAACGTGAATCAGGTGATGCGTGAAAACGGAGTACATCTACCACCGACTATCCGGGTAGTTCAGGGTATGAAAAGCAAGGATTTTATCGGTCATATAGTGGTGGCTACTCCCTCTGCTGTCGGTTCGCCGTGGATGAAAAAATTTAAACCCGCATCAGTTGGTATGGCTTCTGGTTGGATGGCATTGCGAGGTGCGCGCCGCCGCCGTTCTGCTGATCGTGGTTTTATCCTTTCCGACCATGCGGATTGGGATAGTCTCAACGAAGCTATTGCTGCTACCGGTGCGCAAAGGATATACGTAACACACGGGTACACTGATATATACAGCAGATGGCTGACCGAACAAGGTTACGAAGCCTACCCTGTAAAAACCGAATACGAAGGAGAATTGAATGAAATCAGCGAAGTAGATGATGAAGTTAAAGAATCATGAAGGATTTTGCCAAACTATTTACCGAATTGGATCAAACGACCAAGACGAATGCAAAAGTTGAGGCTTTGGCCAACTATTTTTCCCAGGCAACGCCGGAAGATAAGCTTTGGACTGTTGCCATACTTTCCCACCGGCGTCCAAGGCGAACCGTCAACACTACCTTGCTGCGCACCTGGGCTGCGGAATACAGTAATATCCCTCTCTGGCTATTCGAAGAAACCTACCATGTAGTAGGTGATTTGGCAGAAACTATTGCACTGGTACTACCGGAAAAAGAAAAAGATTCTACTCATACTCTAAGTGAGTGGATAAACTACGTTAAATCATTGGGAGACCTGGAAGAGGAAGAAAAAAAAGAACATATTCTCCATGCCTGGTCCAGCCTGGATAGCAAAGAACGATTTGTTTTTAATAAACTCATTACCGGTGGTTTTAGGATGGGAGTTTCTCAAAAATTGATGGTGCGGGCTTTATCCAGATATACGGAAATCGAAGAAAATATATTAGCTCACCGGATAATGGGGAACTGGCAGCCTGACGAAACTACCTTTGAAAAACTTATCCTAACGGAAAACCCACTGGACGATATTTCCAGACCATATCCATTCTATTTGGCTTATGCCTTGGAAGGCGATCCGCAGGAACTTGGTGATACGATTGAATGGCAGGCGGAATATAAATGGGATGGTATTCGCGGGCAGCTCATCGTTAGAGAAAGTCAATTGTTTGTCTGGTCGCGCGGAGAGGAATTGGTCACCGATAAATTCCCGGAGTTGTCCGTACTCGCCGAATTATTGCCGAATGGAACCGTTATCGACGGGGAAATTTTGCCCTTTAAGAATGGAGAACCTTTGTCTTTTCAATTGTTGCAAACCCGGATCGGACGTAAAAACGTAACAAAGAAAATACTGGACAAGGCGCCGGTGATCATTATGGCTTATGACTTACTGGAATACGAAGGCAAAGACATTCGCGAAATCTCTATGGCTGAAAGAAGGCAATTATTGGAAAAAATACTCAGTAAAAATGATACTGCCGGATTGATCCGTGTGTCTCCTACGGTTACGGCCGAGACCTGGAAAGAGTTGGAAGCGATCAGGATAAATGCCCGGAAACACCACAGCGAAGGGTTAATGCTAAAACGTAAAACTTCCGGCTATAAATCAGGCCGCAAACGTGGCGATTGGTGGAAGTGGAAGGTTGATCCTCTAACCATTGATGCCGTAATGATCTATGCTCAACGAGGACACGGACGACGAGCCAACCTGTTCACCGACTTTACTTTTGGCGTTTGGAATGGAGATGAACTGGTACCTTTTACTAAAGCCTATTCTGGGTTAACGGATAAAGAGTTCCGTGAGATCACCGGCTGGGTGCGCAGAAATACCGTGGAACGGTTTGGCCCGGTTCGTAGTGTCACCCCTACTCATGTCTTTGAAATTGCTTTTGAAGGTATTAATGCTTCCGGCCGCCACAAATCAGGTGTAGCTTTGAGGTTTCCACGCATCTTGCGTTGGCGCAAAGACAAACCTATCCGCGAAGCCAATACCCTGGCCGATCTACACGGCATGTTGGAACAATATGGTTGAAAAGATACTTTTTTTGAATGAGCTTGCTACTTTCCAAAAGCAGGACTCATTATTTCCAGTAGTTCCTGGTGGATCATCCCATTGGAAGCCAGCATTTCTCCTCCGTAAAAAAAGTTGTTGCCGCCTTGAAAATCAGAAATGTTGCCTCCTGCTTCTTTGACCAAGAGAATGCCGGCTGCAATATCCCAGGGATTGAGCCCATATTCAAAAAAAGCATCAAACCGGCCACTGGCCACATAGGCCAGGTCTACAGCTGCCGATCCCAGCCTTCTTAAACCTCTGGTCTTTTGCATGATGGTTTCCAGAACATTGAAATAAGGAGTTAACAGTTCAAAATTGCGGCTGGGATAACCGGTAGCTATCAGCGTTTGCCCAATGGCAGGCTCTTGGTTGGCCTTGATCGCGTTTCCATTAAGGTAGGCTCCTCCTTCTTTCCAGGCATAAAAACATTCAGACTGGTTTACTTCATACACGATGCCAACAACAATTTCACCATGAGCCTCCAACGCAACGCTTACCGAAAAAATAGGGATCTGATGTAAAAAATTGGTTGTCCCATCCAATGGGTCGATGATCCACCGCAGATCTCCCTCACTATTTTCGACAGTATCCTCCTCCGTTAAAAAAACTGCTGATGGTAGCATAGCACTCAGTTCATCTACGAGTTGTTTTTCAGCGGTTTTATCTACGTAACTGACCAGGCTGTTGTGTGCTTTGTCTTCGATTTCCCCGGAAGAAACACGGCCTAATTGTTCTTTTATGAAACCCGCTGTTTTTTCCACTATTGGTATGCAGGATTCGCAAATACGCTGATAATCTAAATTCATGATGTGGTTTTTAAATATGTGAGATATACAGTTGATATCAAAAGCTATACCGACGTTGAATTGGTTTGGGAAGTCCCAAACCAATTCGCGTCAAGTATGCTTTTTGAGTTGGTAAATACACGGAAGGTTGCGGCCTAATCCGTTGTAGTCGAGTCCATATCCGATGACAAACTTATCTGGAATTTCGAATCCTACGTACTTCATATCAATGTTAAACTGAAGCGCATCCGGCTTGACCAGCAAGGTAGCAAGATTAACAGAAGCAGGTTTTTTCTGTTCGATTTGGTGCAGAAAATGATGCATGGTCTGACCGGTGTCGATTATATCTTCAACAATTATGACATCCCGGTTTTCAATGTTTTGGGTGATATCCAAATGAAGGTTGATCTTACCAGTAGAAGTGGTGCCCTGATAAGAAGATATTTTAACGAAGGAAATTTCTAAATCCAGGTCGCAAACTCTGACCAGGTCGGCGAGAAACATAAACGCTCCATTTAACATCCCGACAAAAATCGGGCGTTTACCTTCATAATCTTTGGTTATTCGTTGGCCTAATTCCTCTACTTTTTCCTGAATAGTGTCGTAGGGTAGGTAGGGTTGAAAAATCAGATCATGAGCTTGGATAGTATCTTTCATTCCAGGTGTTAATTAAAAATCCGCGAATAGTGCAGCCTTCTCCCTTTTGAATCGGGCGCTAATCTAAGCCATATTTGTCTAAAAGATATACTAAACTCGTAATTGCCGCTACTCCCAACTGTAATTCTCTTTTATTGACGGCTTCAAAAGTATCAATAGGAGTGTGATGATAATCGAAGTATCGTTGAGAATCAGGTAAGAAGCCGAAAAGCAATCCTTTCTGGCTTTTCAACCTACGGATATCGGCCCCCGAACCGCCTTTTGAAATAAGCAGGCCGTAAGGTTCTAAAAGGGGTAACCAGTCGGTTACCTGTTTGAATTTTGCATTAAAGATAGCAGGTTCGCCATCGCAAGTAAAGCCTCGCGGGGTAAATCCACCCCGGTCTGATTCGATAGCAGCTAGATGAAATTCGCCTTTTGCATTTGACGCATCCGTATATTCGATAGCTCCTTGTTGTCCGTTCTCCTCATTCATAAATAACACACAACGAATTGTTCTTTTAGGTTGATAATTAAGTTTCTTCAACACATAAAGGACATCCATCGCCTGAACACAACCGGCACCATCATCGTGTGCACCTTCCCCAACATCCCAGGAATCAAGGTGTCCACCCACCAGTATGATTTCCTCCGGGTATTCGCTGCCGCGAATTTCTCCTATCACGTTGTGAGAAACTTTCTCATTCAGCATTTTACTGTTGTTTTGCATAAAAACCCTGACTTTTTCCCGCTCCAACAGTCGGCTTAGCAAATTGCTGGCTCTGGTACTTATTGCCAGCGCAGGGATAGAAGGATGTTCGGGATCGTAAACAACAGAACCTGTATGTGGTACATCATCCAACCGGGTAGTCATAGACCTTACCAATACCCCTATAGCTCCAAAAGAAGCGGCTTTTGATGCTCCAAAGACTCTTTGGTCAACCGCGCCGCCGTATGCATTAAAAGTATTGATCTGAGTAGGATCCAGCGGGCGATTGAAAAAAACAATTTTATCCCTCAGTTGATCAGCACCCAAGCTGTCGACTTCCTGCAAACTTTTCACTTCAATGACTTCTGCGGTAATCCCACTGGGGCCTGTTCCTACAGAATTGCCCAGGGCCAGGGCCGGTAAGTCTATTGTCCCGATCTGGTTGGAATTGACAATTCTTACCATTTCTTCATTACCGCGCACCCAATGGGGAACTTTACATTCCTGAAGCCAGACTTGATCCATGTTCATAGAATCCATCATTTGCCGGGTATATTCTACAGCTGCGGCAGCTTGCGGAGATCCGCTAAGCCTTGCGCCGATCTTTTTAGTAAGGTGGTGCAGCCAATCGTAGGCCTGGCCTTCAGTAAGGGAGGTGTTATATATTGATTTTATAAAAAAAGCATCCTCTTGTTCCTGAGCGAGGGCGTAACTTGTTGTCAGAAAACCACATACAAAGCAGGTAAATGTTAATATTTGTTTGAGTGATGGTCTTTTCATAGTGCAAAAATTAAAACAATTTTCGATTTGTTTAAAATGGTTGAAAAAAAATAACGGAAATTGTATAAAATGTCCAAAATTGTTGACATATTTGTAATTGTATTTTTTACAATTAGTCATTATCTTTGTAAAAAAATTACGAGTGAAGAAAAATTAATTTTTAATGATATAATTTGGTTTTATTTGGTTAGGGCTGAGGTAGTGTTTTTGCACTGCCTCTTTTTATTTTAATAAGCCCTTGCACTGCTTTTTTCCATGTAGTTAATAAAAGAACGATTGACCACTCTATTTCCGCCAGGAGTAGGATAATTACCTGAAAAGAACCAATCGCCATTATGGGTGGGAATGGCTTTATGTAGTCCCTCAATCGTTTGGTAAATAATCTCAACTTCTATATTCAGGTTTGAGGGCTTGAGCAATTTAGCGATCTTCTGTGATACTTCATCGTATGAGAAATGATCATATAAAGCGGCGACTTCATTGGTAATTTCCTCGTCCTCTTTTTCCATTTGGGCTAGACAACGTTCATAGGTTTCTTGCAATAAGTACTCCTTATCATGCTCTGTAAGTAAAGCTACCAGAGCACGAAATGCCACAAATTCATTCATTCTGGACATATCAATACCATAACAATCCGGGTAACGTATTTGAGGGGCGGAAGAAACAATGATGATCTTTTTGGGCTTTAACCGGGCTGTCATTTGGAGAATACTCGTTTTAAGGGTTGTCCCCCTAACGATAGAATCATCAATTAAAACCAGGGTGTCTACATCGTTTTCCACTATTCCGTAGGTAACATCGTAAGCGTGAGAAACCAATTCATTCCGGTGGTCATTATCCGCGATAAAAGTTCTCAGTTTTTCGTCTTTCACGATAATCTTTTCTACTCTCGGTCGCAGGGCCAAAATTTTTTCCAGTTGATCAGGGTCGGGTTGATTGCCTAAAGCGACGATCTTTTGCTTTTTGATTTGGTTGAGTTTGCTTTCAACACCTTTTACCAGACCGAGGAAAGAGGTTTCTGCCGTATTAGGTACAAAAGAAAAAACAGTGTGATCAAAGTCATGATCTACGGCATTCAGAACAATATCTGTTAGTTGTTCTCCCAGTCTTTTCCTCTCCAGGTAAATGTCACGATCCGTTCCACGGGAAAAGTAAATGCGTTCGAAAGAACATGGCCGGTAAGGAAGCGAATCGATATAGGGTTTAAGGTTAACCGTGCCGTCGTATTTCACTATCAAAGCGTGTCCATTGGGGATTTCATGTACTTCGTTGATGTGAACATCGAGTGTTGTTTGGATCGCTGGTCGCTCGGAGGCTGCGACTACTATTTCATCGTCAGCGTAGTAAAAAGCCGGTCTGATCCCGGCAGGGTCTCTCATCATAAAAGCATCTCCGTGCCCGATCATCCCCGCAATCACAAAGCCTCCGTCAAATTTTTTGCTCGCACGCCTCAGTAGTCTTTGAATATCGAGATTGGTGAAGATCAATTCATTGATTTCCCGGTTGGTATAACCATCAGGTTTGAACCAGGTGTGTAGCCGTTGAACTTCATCATCCAGGAAATGGCCGATTTTTTCCAGAACGGTTACCGTGTCGGAGTGCTCTTTGGGATATTGCCCATAATCTACCAACTCATCAAATAGTTTATCTACATTGGTCAAATTAAAATTGCCGGCAACGATCAGGTTTCTGCTAATCCAGTTATTGGAGCGCAATAATGGGTGGCAGGTCTCAATAGTATTCGAATCATAAGTTCCATAGCGCAAATGACCTAACAAGAGTTCTCCAGTATATGGCAGGTTGTTCTTGAGCCACGTAGGATCTTCCAGTTTTTCCTTATCGAGCCTTTCAAATTTTTTATTGACCTTTTCGAAAAGGTCTTCCAGGTAATTGCTGCTTATGCTTCTTTTGCGGCTAATGTAGCGGGTTCCTGGGGCAGGATCAAGTTTAAGGGTGGCTAACCCGGCACCATCCTGGCCGCGGTTACGTTGTTTTTGCAAGAGTAACCTTAGTTTTTCCAGTCCATAAAGAGCCGTTCCGTATTGCTCGAGATAATATTCCAGAGGTTTTAAAAGTCTGATCAGCGCAAGGCCACATTCGTGTTTTATAATATCGCTCATTGTAATTGCTTGAAATATTGTTCAAAGATATAAATGGAAAACAGCTTTTGACGTCAAAGCGTTGTATTCTGCAATCTATCTTTAAATCAAAAACTAAAAATTGTATTTTAGCGCATCAGAAAAACAGTATGTTATGCGGACAGTGATCTTTCTATTGTGTGTAGTTGCCTCTATTTCAGTTCTATCTGCGCAAAATAGTAATAGGAAAAAGTTGATCAAACAAGAGGTTAAAAGCATGGTAAAGGCCTATGACCTCGGAAGGAGCCAGGCTAAATTGGTTACTACGATCCAGGAAAATCATTTTGAATATTTTGAAGAAATCGAACACCTCAAATTGAAGGCTCCTGAATTATATTGGAAAAACAGCAAAAGCATCCGGGCTCATACTGATGCTCAGTTAATGGATGTTTTAAAGGGACAGCAACTGGACCTTTTGCAACAGCAAATTAGACTACGCAACCAAAAAGAAGCGGCACTACTCCGCAAACGCGGGAAGGAGCAGGAGCAAATTGATGAAATATATCTTGAATTAGCAGAGTTGTACCTATAATCGACAGAGTTGCTATTTCTTTTTATCATTCCCCTATGATCAAGAGAACGAAGGAGGAAAGCACCAAAGTGATTTTGGCCAGTTTATAGGATATCTTTACTTTCTTAATTTATGGTCAATTTGTTTTCTTTTCCGAGGTGTTTAGCTATCGGCAAAGTGCTTGTTCCGGGCTATTGAATTGTAATTTGGCGGGATGAATAGGCCGGCATAAAAATATTTGGAGATTATTTTGCTGCCGCCAAACAATTGGGATTGAAAGTGTGTCTTCATAATGATTATTACATTGTTAAATCAAAATTGAAAATTATATAAATGGATCCCCTAAAGCAGAAGTTTCACGAAAAATCACAGTCATTGCGTTCTGAAATTCGGGCAATGTTAAAGGAAAACGGTGGTTTAAAAGTTGATGAAGTAAGTCTTAGTCAAGTATTTGGAGGAGCGAGGGGAGTAAAAATGATGATATGGGAGACTTCAGAACTTGATCCTATTGAGGGTATTCGCTTTCGCGGTTATTCGATTCCGCAGCTCAAGAAATTATTGCCGAAAGGTGCTGACGGAAAAGAGCCTTTACCCGAAGGCCTTTTTTGGTTGATGTTAGTAGGAGAGATCCCGACAGAAGAAGAGGTGAAATGGGTAACTGAGGATTGGAGGAAGAGAAGTGCCGTTCCCAAGCATGTATTTGAGTTGTTGGACCGTCTTCCGAAAGAGACTCATCCTATGACTCAATTTACTATTGGTATTAATGCGATGCAGACGGAAAGTGTTTTTGCCCGTAAGTATGCCGAAGGCATGAGCAAAAACGATTATTGGGATCCTACCTATGAAGATACCATGAATCTCATCGCCCGTTTGCCAAGGGTAGCGGCATATATTTACCGACGTACCTACCATGGCGGGCACCATATCGATCCTGATCCCCAGGAAGACTGGTCGGGTAATTATGCGCACATGATGGGAATTGACCTACCCGATTTTAAAAGTTTAATGCGACTCTATCTTACTATTCATGCCGACCATGAGGGAGGGAATGCTTCTGCTCACACCACCCACCTGGTAGGAACGACGTTAAGTGACGCTTATCAGTCATTTTGCGGAGGTATGCAGGCCTTGGCCGGACCATTACACGGACTTGCCAATCAGGAGGTGATCAAGTGGATCTTTGAAATGGTAGAAAAGCTTGGTACCAGTAAGCCGACCAAAGAGCAAATCGAGCAATACGTTAAGGATACTCTGGATGCAGGTAAAGTGATTCCTGGCTACGGCCATGCCGTTTTACGCCAGCCTGACCCTCGGTTTATGGCGCAAAAGCGTTTTGCAGAAGAATACATCGAAGATGATGATTTCGTCAATATCGTTTGGAAAATATTTGAGGTAGTGCCTCCTATTTTGCAAGGACTGGGGAAAGTGAAAAATCCCTGGCCCAACGTAGATGCTCATTCCGGTGCTTTATTAGTACATTATGGACTTAAGGAGTACACCTATTACACCGTACTGTTCGGTGTTTCACGTGCATTAGGCGTTTTAGCAGCCAAATGTTGGTCAAAAGGTCTGGGGCTGCCGTTAGAACGTCCAAAATCGGTTACCTATGAATGGGTTAAAGCATTTCTTAAAGAAAATGCGCACGTTTAGACTTTTTATTTGGGGAGCTATCTTTTATGGTCTTGTATTCGTTCATCTCGGGTGTGAAGATGAAACCCAATATAAGTTAACCAGTGCTGAAAGATCAAAGGCTGACACTATCTACCTGGCCCAGATAGATACTTTGAAAATCTGGAATGATAGTGTCTGTAATGCGATGAGGGCGCAAAGACTTCAGCCCATTATTGATTCTATCATTACTTTAAGAAAAAGAGAAGCAGCAGCTCTTAAAGCAAGAAACCGGGTTACCGATGAAAATTGATCTGCACAATTTGGCCGCAAAATGGTTGTTTTTCCTTTTTATGGTTATTTTAGGGGCATGTGGAGGCTCTTCTGAGCGAGAAAAAGCATTGATCAACCAGCTGATCGAAGAGCAGGTGCAAAAAAGAATTAATTTATACAAACAAGTGAATCGTGACCGTTGTCTGGAAGGAATTTACCAGGAAGCCAGTGAGAAGGCAGATTCCATATTGCTCCTTGAGGCGCGTCAATCCAGAGATACTACAGATAAGCCTCCTAAGCCTTTCAAACCGGAGAAACCAGAAATTATTGAAGTGAAAGATTCTACGCCTGTCCGTCCATTTTTGCAAGATAGTGTGCTGAATGATTCTCTAACCAAGCAATAAAGCATTACAAAGTTTCTAATGGATCAACCTAAAGGAAATTTCTTGAGGATCAAAGAAAAGATCTGTGAATGGCAGGCTTTGGAAACCTTGGTAAATAACTGGCGGCAACAGGAATTGTCCATAGTTTTTACGAATGGTTGCTTTGATTTGCTGCATTACGGACATATTCACTACCTGGCTGAAGCGAGTAATTTAGGTGATAAATTGATCATTGGCCAAAATTCAGCGGCTTCAGTTCGCCGGTTGAAAGGCCCGCACCGTCCAATCAATGATGATATGACCAGGCAATATCAGCTTGCGGCGATGGAATTTATTGACGCAGTCACTTTTTTTGAACAAGATACTCCACAAGAACTGATCAAGTTGATCATGCCAGATGTTCTGGTTAAGGGAGGGGATTGGTTGCCCGATCAAATTGTTGGTGCTGATTTAGTACTGGCAAATGGAGGAAGTGTGTTGAGCTTACCTTTCGTAGAGGGCTATTCTACTTCATTAATTGAGCAAAAGATCAGAAACAGATGACCACTATTCAGAATATTATTGAGGTATTGGAAGACGTTGCACCTCCCAGGTTCCAGGAATCATACGATAACGCCGGGCTAATTGTGGGAGACCACTCTGCTGCTGTATCAGGAGTATTGGTTGCTTTGGATTCTACGGAAGAAGTCGTTGAGGAGGCGGTCCGCAGGGGATGTAATTTGATCGTTGCACATCATCCAATTGTTTTTAAGGGGCTAAAACAGATCACTGGTGAGCATTATGTCCAAAGAGTAGTAATAAAAGCTATTCAAAATGACATTGCGATTTATGCGATCCATACGAATTTGGATAATGTATATTTTCAT
>CAZHNG010000005.1:37623-40248 GCA_964533785.1 uncultured Saprospiraceae bacterium
GTCAATCAAATGATCGCTCAAAAACTGGGGTTGGTTGACGTCCGGATCCTCGCCCCTAAAAAAGGCCTTGAACACCAATCAGCGGCAGTTGGATCGGGCATGATCGGCAGCCTCCCCGAACCGGCAGAAGAAATGACATTCCTGCAAAGTTTAAAAGATAAAATGCAGGCTGGATGTATTAAGCACACACGATTACTGGGCAAAAAAATCAAAACGGTGGCCTTGTGTGGCGGGGCCGGTAGCTTTTTGCTTGGTGCAGCCATCCGCAATGAGGCCGATATTTTTGTAAGTGCCGATTTTAAATACCACGAATTTTTTGATGCCAATGGAGAGATCATCATTGCAGATATCGGGCACTTTGAAAGCGAGCAATATACAATTGAGTTATTAATCAACCTATTATCTGATAAATTTAGTACCTTTGCGGTTCATTCAACCAAAGTGCATACAAATCCTGTTTTATATTTGTAAATAAGTTTTTTTAATTATCAGATTTAATATATGGCAGCAGAATTAAGTGTAGAGGAAAAACTTAAACACCTGTACGATCTTCAGCAGATTGATTCGAAATTAGCAGAAATTGAAATTTTGAAAGGAGAACTTCCTATGGAAGTAGGCGATCTTGAAGATGATATTGCCGGTTTGGAAACCCGCAGAAACCGATTGGAGAAACAGGTCGCTCATCTTGAAGATGATATTAATAAGCACCGTGCTAATATCAGTGAAGCTGAAAACCTCATCCTAAGGTACCAAAAGCAAATGGATGATGTGAAGAATAATAGAGAGTACGATGCGCTAACGAAGGAATTAGAGCTTCAAAAACTGGAAATTCAGTTATCCGAAAAGAAAATCAAGCAAGCAGAGAATGAATTGAAGAAGAAAAATGAAACATTAGCTGCGACGCAGGAAAGAATTGAAGCAAAAAAT
Source organism: uncultured Saprospiraceae bacterium (assembly GCA_964533785.1). GTDB lineage: Bacteria > Bacteroidota > Bacteroidia > Chitinophagales > Saprospiraceae > JANQRV01. Next base: position 38,551 of record CAZHNG010000005.1, read on the forward strand.
AAAGACTTGGAAACCAAAAAAGTAGAGCTGGCACAGATTATCGAGAAGACTGAAAAGGACGAGGAAAAGTTAAAGAAGCAAAGTGCCAAAGCAAGAAAGAAGATTGAGGACAGGCTTATCAATGCTTATGACCGGGTTAGAAACTCCTACCGCAATGGTCTGGCTGTTGTGAGCGTAGAAAGGAACGCCTGCGGAGGTTGCTATAACCAAATACCTCCTCAATTGCAAGTAGAAATTGCGCAACACAAGAAAATAATTGTATGTGAACACTGCGGCAGGATCCTAATAGACGAAAACACGCTATTAGCACCTAAAGAGGAAGTAGCATCGTAGCTTTAAAATATTTAAACACATAAGTAAGACTTTCTCTCTCATTTTTTCGATAGAATGAACATTGGTGGTCTACTTTTCCACCGTCGTCTTACTTTTAACTAAAAGACCTTGGAGTGAAGAAACAAACACTGCAAGGCTTTTTTATTTTGAACAATGTTGTATTTCAATTGGCGGTTTTGCCGTTTAACTAATAAACTGACTGAGTAATGATAAAACAATAAACCTACCATTTTGTGAGCGACTCTTTTGGCGCCAAGCGACTCAGCTTTGGGTCTTTTTATCCCAATGCTGAGTCGCTTGACACCAAAACAGCCAGCTCAAAAAAACGGATTTATTATTTCATCATTGCTAAAAAGATATAATCCCATCTATGAGAAAATACCTGCTATTTTGGACGATTACACTTTTCCTGACAGATGTAGCAGTAGCAGAAAACTACTATTTTGAATACACTGGTCTTGCAAAAGAAGCCTATGAAAAAGCACTTAGCTTAAGATTCGAAGAATCCCGCCAAATCATCAATGAACTGAAAGTACAAGACCCCCAGAACCTTATCATTTATCATATTGAGAATTACATTGATTTTCTGGTCGTCTATATCTCGGAAGACGAAGAAAAATTCAAAGCTTTCAAGAGAGACAAAAATCAGCGGATTGACAGAATCAAAATGGGTGATGAGCAATCCCCTTTCTATTTATATATCCAAGCGGCAATACGATTGCAGGTAGGTCTTGTCAGACTGAAATACGGGGAATACCTGTTCGCTTTTCAGGATATAAACCGGGCTTACAAGCTATTGGAAAAGAACCAGAGTAAGTTTCCTGCATTTATTCCTAATCTTAAAGAACTGGGGATTTTGCATGCTATTATCGGAACTATTCCTTCCAATTACCAATGGGGACTTAAACTACTGACTGGTTTAGAGGGAACCATCCAGCAGGGGAAGCAAGAACTAAGCAAGGTACTATCGTACGCCCAAAAGAACGATTTCCTGTTTGAAAAAGAAACGCACATCCTGTACGCTTTGTTGATGTTGATGATAGAGAACAACCCTAATGAATCATGGAAATTCCTAAAAAACAGCAACCTGGAACCAGGTAAGAACCCTTTGCATTGTTACGTTTTGGCTAATGTAGCCATGCGAAGCGGCAGGAATGATGAAGCTATTAAGTTGCTGGTAAATTGTCCGAAGGGTAATGGTTACTATCCTTTCCATTATCTTGACTATATGTTAGGTCTAGCAAAGGTAAGGCGGTTGGATGATGACGCAGCATACTATTTGAAAAGGTATGTAAAAGACTTTAACGGTAGATTTTATATCAAGGCAGCCTACCAAAAATTAGCCTGGCTGGCATTGATCGCCAA